>SHVV01000006.1 GCA_009694095.1 Alphaproteobacteria bacterium
CGCCCGCGCGTTCGTCGAGGGCCGCGGCCGCGGCGGCTCGTTCGACTGAGCGCGCGGGCCAGCGCTCAGCCCCCAGCCTTCAGCCGCGCGATCTCGGCCCCGAGCGCGGTGATGCGCCGCTCGTAGCCGGCTGCGGCTTAGAGCGAGACTTCGGCCGTGATCTTCTGTGGAATGTGCTGCGGGCAGTTGCAGTCCCACGCGGCGATCGTAAACAGGATCGCCTGCTCGGGCGTCGCGTCTTAGCCTTCGGGAAAGAGCCGGGCAATCAATGCGGGGTCGGTTTCGACCACCCGCGCCGTACCCCAGATTTTGATCCGGCGGCGATTGACGTAGTCCATCACGAAGATGAACGCCTGCGGGTTGTCGGCGAGGTTGCCGGAGGAGGTGTACTGGCGATTGCCCCTATAGTCGGCGAAGCTCAGGGTTTTCTCGTCCAGCACGCGCAAGAATCCGCGCGGCCTGCCCTGGTGCTGAATGTAAGGTCGGCCGGCGGCATTGGCGTTCCCGAGGTAGAACGAATCAGCATCGGACAGGAACGCGGCGAGGTTCTCGGTCACGGTCGTGGCCCAGCCGCGTTTTTCCTCCCTCCGCGCGTACGACGAGCGCGAGCCGCGCTTGCTTTGGATCGCCTTGACCGTTGGTGTGAAGGCGACATCGGAAAAAACAGTCATATCGAAAATCCTCGGGTTTAGGGCCGGAGGCCCTCGTGGGCTCCGCTTTCCACACAACCTAACAATTCTGCTTTTTTATATAATTTTGTATTTTTGATATTAATTATCTTAATATTCGGAATAATGAATCAGTTCGAATGCATCGCCACCTTTGTCACCGTTGTCGAGAATCGCGGTTTCTAGGCCACGTCGCGCCGTCTAGGCGTGCCGCTTCCAAACGTGAGCCGCAAAGTCGCCGAGCTTGAGGACGCGCTCCGCGTCCGGCTCCTTAACCCAACGACGCGCCGGGTATCGCTCATCGACAACGGTCGGCAATTTTTCGAGTCGTGCCGGCGTATTCTCGACGAGCTCAGCGAAGCGGAACGGGCCGTCACCGGCGAGTATCACGCCCCGCGCGGCGAATTGGTCTTGACGGCACCGATCGTTTTCGGCCGCTTGCATATCGTGCCGATCGTCCCCGAGTTCCTCGCCGCGTTTACCGAGGTCGACGTTCGGTTACAGCTCGTCGACCGCATGGTGAACTTGATCGACGAAAACGCCGACGTGGCGCTCCGAATCGGCGAACTTTCGGATAGCGCCATGGTGGCGATCAGGCTCGGAGTCACACGCCCGGTTGTATGCGCGAGCCCGGCATATCTCGCCGGCCGCGGCGTGCCCGATCGTCCCGAAGCGCTCGCACGCCACGCCTGCATCTCGTTCACCGGGCTCGCGGCCGCCAGCCAATGGCCGTTCCGCGCCGGACGAATGCGGCAAACGGTCCCGGTGCACCCGCGTCTCGTGGTCACCACCGCCGAAGCGGCGATCGACGCGGCGATCGCCGGAGTTGGCATCACCCGCGTTCTCTCTTATCAAGTCGCCCAAGCGCTGAAAGAGGGACGATTGTCGATCGTGCTCGCCGACTTCGAACTCGAGCCGCTGCCGGTGAGCCTCGTTCACCTCAGCGGTCGGCTCATTCCAGCCAAGTTGCGCTCGTTCCTGGACTTCGCTGCTGCGCGCCTGCGCTCGCAACTGGAATCGCTCGGATGATCAGGCGCCGCGATGTTCGCCGGTAACGATCTCACCTGCATTCGCGGCGAGCGGGTAGTGTTCCGCGGCCTCGATTTCGTCGCCGCGCCCGGCGTGGCGCTCGTGCTTCAGGGTCCCAACGGCGCCGGCAAATCGAGCCTGCTGCGCCTGGCCGCCGGGTTGCTCACCGCCGCCGAGGGCGCGCTCACCTGGAACGGAACGGCGATCACCCAGGACCCCGACGCCCACAGCGCCTGCCTCGTCTATGTCGGTCACTTGGATGCGGTGAAGCCGGCGCTCACCGCGCGCGAGAACCTAGCGTTCTGGTCGCGCCTGGGCGGCGGCCCGGCCGAGGTCGGCGGGGCGCTCGAGAGCCTAGGCCTCGGCCCGCTCGCCGACGTGCGCACCCGACTGCTTTCGGCCGGCGAGCGGCGGCGGCTCAATCTGGCCCGCCTGGCGCTCCGCCCAGCCAAGCTCTGGCTGCTCGACGAGCCCACGGTTTCGCTCGATGCAGCGAGCGTCGCGCTCTTCGCCGCACTCGCCCGCGCGCACCTCGGCGCCGGCGGCCTTATCATCGCGGCGACGCACGTCGCGCTCGACTTGCCGGGCCGCGTCCTGGCAATGCGTTCGAACGCACGGGCCGCATGAACGCATTCGCCCGCATCTTCGCCCGCGACGCGAGCTTGGCGTTCCGCCACGGCGGCGGCGCCGGACTCGCGGTCGCCTTCTTCGTCCTCACCGTAACGCTCTTTCCGCTCGGTATCGGGCCCGAGACGCAAATCCTTGAGCGGGTAAGCGCCGGCGTCGTCTGGGTCGCGGCCCTGCTGGCAACCCTGCTCTCGCTCGATCGGTTGTTCCAGGCCGACTACGAGGACGGCAGCCTCGATCTCCTCGCGCTCGCGCCGCTGCCGCTCGCGCTCGTGGTGCTGGCCAAGTGCGCGGCGCATTGGCTGACGACCGGCCTTCCGCTCCTGATCGCCGCGCCGGTGCTCGCGCTGCTCCTCAATATGGACGCCGGCGGTCTCGGCGCATTGGTGCTGGCGATGCTCTTGGGCACGCCGATCCTTTCGATCTTCGGCGCGATCGGCGCAGCGCTCACGGTCGGCGTCCGGCGGGGCGGCGTGCTGCTCACGATTCTCGTGCTTCCGCTCTACATCCCGGTGCTGATTTTCGGCGTCTGCGCCATCGAGGGCGCGATTTCCGGCCTGGGCGCCAGGCCGCATCTCCTGGTCTTGGGCGCGCTGCTCCTGGGCGCGCTCGCGCTCGGCCCCTGGGCGGCGGCCGCGAGCCTTCGGCTTAACCTCGACTGAACGCCGGCCTTCGGGGCACTATCGCCGCCATGCTGCATCGCTTCGCCAATCCCGCGCGCTTCGGCCGCATCATCGCCGCCATCCTGCCGTGGGGCGCCGGAGCGAGCGTGCTGCTGCTCGCGTTGGGGCTGTATCTCGCGCTATTCGTCGTTCCGCCCGACTACCAGCAAAAGGAAACGGTACGGATCATGTTCGTCCACGTGCCGGCGGCATGGATGGCGACCATGATCTACGCAGTGATGGCGCTGGCTTCAGCGGTTGCGCTGGTTTGGAAGCACCCGGTCGCCGATTTGAGCGCCAAGGCGGCGGCGCCGATCGGCGCCGGCTTCACGTTCGTCGCGCTCGCGACCGGCTCGCTCTGGGGCCAACCGATGTGGGGCAGCTGGTGGGTGTGGGACGCCCGGCTCACCTCGGTCCTCATCCTTTTTTTCCTGTACTTAGGCTACATCGCGCTCTGGGAGGCGATCGACGATCCGGCGCGCGCCGCCAAGGCGGCGGCGATCCTAGCGCTGGTCGGAGCGGTCAACGTGCCGATCATCAAGTTCTCAGTCGACTGGTGGAACACGCTGCACCAACCCGCGAGCATCTTGAAGCTCTCGGGCTCGACCATCCACGCCTCGATGCTCTACCCGCTCTTGGTGATGATCGCCGGCTTCACCGCGTTCTTCGTCACGGTTCTGATCATCCGCATGCAACGCGAATTGGCCGCCCGCCGCGTCCGCGCCCTCGCTTTGGGCGGTTCGGCGGACTCGTAAATACTGGCACCATCCCTCCCCTCGAGGGAGGTGCTGGGGAGCTTCCCCGATGGCGCCCTCACACCGCACTGCGCGCGCGAAGCTTCCCGATCGTCGCCGCGTCGCAGCCGATTCGTTGCAAGATTTCTTCCGTGTGTTCGCCGACTTGGGCCAAGGCCGGATTCACGCGCCCCGGCTCGTCGGCGTACTTGATCGGTACGCCGATATGATCGTTGCCCTCGGCGTCAGTCACCCGCATGGCGCGGGCGCGAACGTGCGGCCGCTCCCACGCTTCGGCTAGGTCCAGCACCGGCATCGCCGGAATGTCGCGTCCTTCGAACCACGCCTCCCATTCCGCACGGGTCTTGGCGCGGAACGCGGCGCGCAGGAACGCGATCGCGGGCGCGTGCCCGGGTCCCGCCGGCCCAGCGACCGCGGCGATGTATTCGGGCGCGCCCAGGCCATTGAACAAATTCGCGACGAATTTCTTCTCGCCGCCGCCCATGGCGATGTGGCCGCCGTCCTTGGTGGCGTAAATATTGAACATGGCGTTGCCGCCGAGGGTGCGCTCGTCCGCCGGGTCGGGCGCGCGGCCACCGCCGAACACCGGACCGACGATATTGGGCTCGGCGGCCAAGACCGATTCGAACATGCTGACGTCGAGGTAATCGCCGGCGCCAGTTTTCTCGCGGCGGTAAAGCGCCATGACAACGCCAGCGAACACCAGCTGCGCCGCCAGGATATCGGCGATCGCGACGCCCAAGAGCGCCGGCCCGCCGCCCTCGGGCGAGCGCGATAGCGAGAGCGCGCCGGCCGCAGCGACCGTCGCGGTATCGTGCGCCGCCACGTCGCGCCACGGGCCGGTTTGGCCGAAGGCCGAAAGCGAACAATAGACCAGGCGCGGATTGGCGGCGCGCAGGCTTTCCGGCCCCAACCCCAGCCGCGCCATCACGCCGGGGCGGAACGACTCGACCATCACGTCGGCGCCAGCCGCGAGCTTCATCAGCAGCGCTTTCGCTTCCGCGTCCTTCAAGTTGAGCGTCACGCTTTTCTTGCCGCGGTGCGTCGAGCGGTACATCACCGTGTGGCCGCCCTGGGTCCACGGAAAATACTGGGTCGAGCGGCCCGGCTCGGGCGCCGCCGGGTTCTCAATCTTGATCACCTCAGCGCCGTGGTCCGCCATCATCTGGGTCGCGAGCGGCCCCGGCAAAAACAGCGAGAGGTCGATCACGCGCACGCCGTCGAGTTTCATCGCGACCCCCTTGGCTCGAATGGAGCCGCAACGTTCGCACGTGTGCGCCTCAACCTCCAAGCATCAACCGGGCGAACGGCGCCAGCCCCAAGCGAGCGAAAGCAAAACGGGCTGGAGCGCCCCAGTTCACCCAAACCTAATGGAAGCGCCGACGATGCGCGTCGGGATAGTGCGGATGCGCGTGCTTCAGCGGTTCGTGAACGTGCGCATGCACATGCGGCTCGTCAGTCGGGTCGTCGTCGCTATGGTCATGCTGGTGGTGTTCGTCGTGCCGATGACCGTAGGCATGAGTTCCGTTCCCGTGCTCATGCTCGTGGGCATGCCGTTCCGTCAGGTGGGACCAAACGCCAATCCGCATCAACGCCGCGGCCGCCAGCATCGGCGCGGTGGCCGGCTCGCCGAAGACGACGACCGCGACGCCGACCCCGACAAACGAGGCGGCCGATCGAGAACCCCATGACCAACTTCTCGAACCTACGGTCGCTTTAGGAACTAGCGTGGGCGGCAAGTACCATCAAGGAAGCACGACCACGGGCGACCACCGCGACGATCTCGACAGCATCATTACGCGGTCGGCCCACGGTTGCATTCGCGCGTCGTGCGCTTCATGCTAGCGACATACGGACAGGTCCGGAGTACAAGGTGCTCCGCGCCTCGGGCGACACCCCGCGCGTTAACGAGGCGGCGCGATCGACGATGGAAGCAGTGGTTGAGTTCTTAGCGATGGGTGGCCACGCGGCCTATATCTGGCCAGCGTTCGGGCTGACGGCAGTTGTCATGATCGGCCTCTTGGTCGCGAGCCTGCGCGCGTTGAAACGCGAGCGCGCCACGCTCGTGTCCCTCGAAGCCGCTCGGCCGGCGGGGCGGCGAGTGGCCGACGACGGGCCGGCGTCGTGAAGCGCAAGCACAAGCGGCTCACGTTCGTCGCCGTCGGCATGGCGCTCTTGGCCGTCGCGGTCGCGCTGATGCTGGTCGTGTTCGAGGGTAGCGTCGTCTTCTTCTATAGCCCGACCGACGTGAAGGAGAAGCAGGTGCCCCCGGAGAAGCGCTTCCGCCTGGGCGGCCTGGTCGAGGAGAAGAGCGTCGCCAAGGCGAGCGATGGGCTCACCACCACGTTCCGCGTCACCGATCTCGCCAACGTCGTTACCGTGACCTATCGCGGCCTGCTGCCCGATCTCTTCCGCGAGGGCCAAGGCGTGGTCGCCGAGGGCAAGCTAAGGCCCGATGGAGTTTTCGTAGCATCCGAAGTGCTCGCCAAGCACGATGAAACCTATATGCCGCCCGAGGTCGCCGATGCCTTGAAGAAGGGCGGCCAGTGGAAGGGCGAGAAGAGCGTCAAGAAGCCATGATCCCCGAGCTTGGACATTACGCGGTGGTGCTGGCGCTGGCGGTCGCGATCGCCCAGATGCTGATCCCGCTGATCGGCGCCAGTCGCGCTCTGCCGTCATGGGTCGCGGTGGCGCGGCCAGCCGCTGTGGCGCAATTCGCCTTCGTCGCGTTCGCGTTCGCGGCGCTGATGTATTCCTACATCGTCTCGGATTTCAGCGTCATCAACGTCGCCGAGAACTCGCACACCCTGAAGCCGATGCTTTACAAAGTGACGGGGTTGTGGGGGAACCACGAGGGTTCGCTGCTGCTCTGGGTTTTCATGCTTACTGCGTTCGGCGCGGCGGTGGCGCTGTTCGGCGGCAATCTGCCGCCGACGCTCCGCGCCCGCGTGCTAGCCGTCCAGGCGGCGGTTGGGGTCGGGTTCTACCTTTTCATCCTGCTCACCTCGAATCCGTTCGGACGCATCCTGCCGCCGCCCTTGGAGGGCCATGGTCTGAACCCGCTCTTGCAGGACCCCGGTCTCGCTTTTCACCCGCCGTTCCTCTACCTGGGCTACGTCGGCTTCTCGATGGCGTTCTCGTTCGCGATCGCCGCTTTGATCGAAGGCCGAGTCGATCCTGCGTGGGCGCGTTGGGTCCGGCCATGGACGCTCGCCGCCTGGTGCGCGCTCACGCTCGGCATCGCTCTGGGCTCATGGTGGGCGTACTACGAATTGGGTTGGGGCGGCTGGTGGTTCTGGGACCCGGTCGAGAACGCCTCGTTCATGCCTTGGCTGCTCGGCACCGCGCTCTTGCACACCGCGATCGTGGTCGAGAAGCGTGACGCGCTGAAGACCTGGACCATCCTGTTGGCGCTCCTCACCTTCGCGCTGTCGCTCTTGGGCACGTTCCTGGTGCGATCGGGCGTCCTCACCTCAGTGCACGCCTTCGCGACCGATCCCGAGCGCGGCGTTTTCATCCTGCTCTTTCTCGTCATCGTGGTCGGCGGCTCGCTGACGCTGTACGCGATCCGCGCGCCAACGCTCGGCAACGGCGGCCTGTTTCAACCGATCAGCCGCGAAGGCGCGCTCATCTTCAACAATTTGCTGCTGACGACGGCCTGCGCGACCGTGTTCATCGGCACGATGTACCCGCTTTTCCTCGACGCCGTCGCCGGCGCCAAGGTCTCGGTCGGCCCGCCCTATTTCAACGGCACATTCGCGCCTCTCATGGTGCCGCTGATCGCCGCCATGGCAGTCGGGCCGCTCTTGCCATGGAAGCGCGGCGACATCGCCGGGGCATTCGGCCGGCTGAAATTCGCCTTCGCCGCCGCCGCGCTGGTCGCGCTGGCGACGCTCTACTTCGCGTGGGGCGGCCCGGTTCTCGCCGTGTTCGGCATGGCGGTCGCGGCGTGGCTCATCGTCGGCGCGGCGGTCGAATTCGCCGAGCGCGTTCGCCTGTTTCGCGCGCCGCTCGCCGAAACCTGGCGACGCGCGCTGCACTTACCGCGCGCCGCCTACGGCATGTCGATCGCCCACGCCGGCATGGGCCTCGTCGTCATGGGAATCGTCGCGACCAGCTCTTGGGAGCAAGAAAAACTCCTGATCATGAAGCCCGGCGATCGAACGTCGATCGCCGGCTACGACATCGCCTTCGAAGGCGTCAGCAACGTGCGCGGGCCCAACTACTCGGCCGCGCGCGGCCATTATCAGGTGACGCGCGCCGGCGCGTTCATCGCCCGCATGGAACCCGAGCAGCGGAGCTATCCGACGCCACCGATGCAAACCTCGGAAGCCGCGATCCGCCCGCGCACCGACGGCGATCTATATATCGCCATCGGCGACCCGGCTGAAAACGGCGGCTGGGCGACGCGGCTTTATCACAAGCCACTGGTGCACTGGATTTGGTTCGGCGCGTTCGTCATGGTCGGCGGCGGCCTTATTTCGCTCACCGACCGGCGCCATCGCGTCGGTGCCCCGGCCCGGCAGCGCGGGCCGGCGGTCCAGCCGGATGTCCAGGCGGCGGAGTAGCCGATGCGTTGGCGCACAGTCCTCCCGCTGGTGCTCTTCGCCGTACTCGCGGTGGCGCTTGGCGTCGGATTGACGCTCAACCCGCGCGATATCCCCTCGGCGCTCATCGACAAACAGGTTCCCGACTTCGCTCTACCGCCGGTGCCGGGCAAAGCGCTCGGACTCGCGAGCGCCGATCTCAAGAACGGCGAGGTCGCGCTCGTCAACGTGTTCGCGTCGTGGTGCGTCGCCTGCCGCGCCGAGCACCCGCTGTTGATGGAACTCGCCCGCCGCCGCACCGTCCCGCTGCACGGCCTGGCCTACAAGGACGCGCCCGCCGACTCGGCCCGTTGGCTCGCCGAGTGGGGCGATCCCTATGAGCGCACCGGCGTCGACCGCGTGGGCCGCGTCGGCATCGACTTCGGCGTCTATGGCGTGCCGGAAACGTTCGTCGTCGACGGCCAAGGTCGGATCGTCTTCAAGCACATCGGCCCGATCACACCACGCGATCTCGAGTCCAAGATACTGCCGGCCATCGCCACGGCGCGCGGATCATGACGCCTGGGGGCCGCGTTACCCCCCTCCCTACCCTCCCCCTCAAGGGGAGAGGGGAAGGGACACCGGCCCCCACCGATCCCCCTCTCCTTGAGGGGAGGGGCAGGCGGAGGGGTTCCTCGACCCGCATACGTTTGAGAATCACCGCCCCGCTTTTCGTTTTCGTCGCGTTCCTGCTCCTCGGCAATGCGGCGCGTGCGCTCGGCATCGATCCACCGTTGCCCGATCCGGCGCAGGAAGCGCGCGCCGTGGATCTGCACAAGGCGCTGCGGTGCCTGGTGTGCCAAAACCAGTCGATCCACGATTCGAACGCCGGCCTCGCCACCGACCTGCGCCGCATCGTGCGCGAGCGCATCACCGCCGGCGACAGCGACAAACAGGTGATCGATTACGTCGTCACCCGGTACGGCGATTGGGTGTTGCTGAAACCGCCCCTTAATGTGCGGACGGCGGTTTTATGGGCGGCGCCAGTGATTCTCATCTTGCTCGGCGCGGGCTTCGTCGCCAGTTTCCACCGACGCAACCGCAATGTCGCGCTCACCCTGCCGACGCCCCTCTCGGACGCCGAGCGCGCCAGGCTCAATGCGATCATGAGTAGCGACGAGCCGCCGCCGGCGGTTCGCTCCAAAGGAGCGGGGTCTTGATCCAGGCGTGGTTCTGGCTCGTCCTCGGCGTGATGACGTTGGGCGCCGTCGCCGCGATCGCGGTGCCGCTGGTGCGCGCCAAAGGCGACGCGACCCCACGCGCACACTTCAACCGTCAAGTTTATCGCGATCAGCTGCGCGAACTGGAACTCGACTTGGCGCGCGGCGTGATCGGCGAAAGCGAAGCGAAAGCGGCACGGATCGAAATTGAACGACGCCTGCTGTCGGCCGCCGATGAACAAACGCCGACGAAGGTGCTGCTCGCGTTCCGGGACAACGCGCTCGCCGCCGCCGCCGCCGTCGTGCTGATTCCCGTAGCGGCGATCGCTCTTTATACCTGGCTCGGCTGGCCCGATGCGCCGGGCGCCACCTTCGCCGGACGCGCGCATCCGCCGCTTGGTCGCCAAGCCGGCGGGCCGGTCGCCGAATCGAGCGCCGCCGCCGGCATGCAAACGCCGCACGACCTTGACGCCAACATCGTTCGACTCAAGGCTCGCCTCGACGCGGATCCGAACGATCTACAAGGCTGGCTGCTGCTCGGACGCTCCTATGCCTTCACGGCGCGCCACGACGAAGCGACGGCGGCGTTTCAACGAGCGCTCACCCTCGCGCCCGACGACCCCGACGTTCAAGTGCTGGTGGCTGAAGCGATCGTGATGTCGGCGGGCGGTCGAGTTGCCCCCGAGGTCGAGAAAATTTTCCGCGGCGTGATGGAACAAGATACGTCGCACCCGGCCGCGCGTTATTACCTCGCCCTGGCCAAGGCGCAGGCGGGGGCGCTCCGCGAAGCCTTCGATATGTGGCGCTCGCTCCTGCTCGACTCGCCGCCCGACGCGCCGTGGCGCGAGAAGGTCGCCGCGCGCGTGCGCGAGATGGGCGAGCGACTTGGCCTAGCGGCCGGCGCCGGTGTGCCGCCCGACGCGCGCGGCGCCGGCGTCAGCGTGCCGCGTTCGTCCGCGGCGCCGACGCAAGCGGCGCGGTCGCCACCGGTCTCGACAGCGCCGGCACCGGCCTCGGGCGCGGGTGCGCCGCTGCGCGGACCTTCGGCCGCCGACATCGCCGCGGCGCAGAAAATGGCGCCCGAAGACCGCCAGCAAATGATTCGCGACATGGTCGAGGGCCTCGCGGTGCGGCTGGAAGAAAATCCGAACGACGCCGAGGGCTGGCAGCGGCTGGCGCGCGCCTATGGCGTGCTGGGCTACAAGGCCAAGGCAAACGACGCGCTTGGCAAGCTCGCCGCGCTCAGACCGACCGATGTCGATACTCTGCTCGATTACGCCGCGGCGTTGCTCGAGGCGCGCCCGCCTGGCGCACCGTTCCCGGTGCCGGCGATCACGGTCTTCAACCAGATCCTTGCCCTCAATCCCGAGAACGCCGGCGCGCTTTACTATCTGGGCCTCGCCGAAGCCGAAGCCGGGCGGATCGACGCTGCCCGCGCGCGCTGGCGGCAGCTCCTACCCCGCCTCGAACCTGGCAGCCCCTCCTATCAAACCGTCAAACGCGCGCTCGACTCGCTCGAAAAGTAACGGTGGTTAAAAATCCCTTGCCGCAGAATCCCTTACGTCGCGCGAGCCGCCGAAAATGCGCCCCGTTCGGGCGTTTTTTTTCGCCCGCGCGGCGGTCGCCTGCTCCGCCCGATCGGCGACCACCTGCCCCGCGCCTCGACCCGCCCTTGGCCCGAACACGCACCTCGTGAGAGAGTGCGGCATGAGCGAAACGCTGCGCGCCAAGGGGCCAATCGTCGAACGCGTGCCGGAGGGCGACACGCGGGCCCGGCTGGTGTGCGAGGACTGCGGCTTTATCCGCTACGAGAATCCGAAGATCGTCGTCGGCGCGGTCTGCGCGTGGGAGGATCGCGTGCTGCTCTGCCGCCGCGCGATCGTCCCGCGCCGCGGCTACTGGACGATTCCGGCGGGCTACCTCGAACTCAACGAATCCCCGGCCGCCGGCGCGGCCCGCGAGGCGCGCGAGGAGGCTGAGGCCGAGATCGCAATCGACGCCCTGCTCGCGGTCTACGCGGTGCCCCGCATCAGCCAGGTGCAGCTCATTTACCGCGCGCGCCTGATCTCGCCCGCGGTCAAACCCGGGATCGAGAGCGAGGACGCGGCGCTGTTCGGCTGGGACGCCATCCCGTGGCGCGAGCTGGCGTTCCCCTCGGTCCATTGGGCGCTCGACGATTTCCGCGCCACCGCCGGCCTCGCCGCTTTCGCGCCGCGCGGCAATCCGCCGGGCGCAACCGGCGACCGAATGCCGGACGGCGGCGCCGCGTGGCGGCGCGAGTAGCGCAGACCCGCCGTGGTCGTCCGAGCCTCGTCCCGAAAACCGCGGTGCCTGGCGCCGGGCCGCGCGGCAATGACGAGAAAATAAGCGGCGCACTTCACCCGTTGGCGTTGGCGCGCGCCCGTTCAATGAGGTCCTGACATGTGCCGCTGGCTCGCCTATTCCGGTCGTCCGATCCTGCTCTCGACCATGATCCTCGACCCCGAGCATTCGCTGATCGACCAGAGCTTGCGCGCCAAGCGCGCGCAACACACCACCAACGGCGACGGCTTCGGGGTGGGGTGGTACGACAAGGAACCCGAGCCCGGTCTTTTCCGCGACACGCTACCGGCGTGGAACGACGAGAACTTGAAGAACCTCTCACAGCACATCGAGTCACGGCTTTTTTTCGCCCACGTGCGGGCCTCGACCGGGACCGCGGTCATGCGGCCGAACTGCCACCCGTTCCGCCACGGCCGCTGGCTGTTCATGCACAACGGCGCGATCGGCGGTTTCGAGGACGTGCGGCGCGAACTCGACAATCTGATCGCGCCCGCGTTCTATCGCCACCGCCTTGGCACCACCGACAGCGAGACGATCTTTTATCTCCTACTGACGAACGGGCTCGACGCTCACCCCGAAGCCGCGATCGCCAAGACCGTCGGGCAAGTCCTGCGCGTCATGCGTAAAGCTCGACCTGAGAGCCGCTTCTCGCTCACAGCGGCGGCGGCCGACGGCGAGCGGGTCTACGCCATCCGCTATTCGTCGGACCATGCCTCGCCGACGCTCTTCTATAGCCAGACCGCGCGCATCTTCGCCGACCTCGGCATCGATCCCGGCCGGCGCGACCCGCATCCGATCCTCATCGTCTCGGAACCGCTCGATTCATCGAGCGGGCATTGGACCGAAGTCGCCGAGGCGCAGCTCCTAGTCGCGCACCACGGCAAGGTCTCCGCGCACGCCTTCGCGCCGGAGTGAGCAACTCCCACCCGCTCGCATTCCGCTCGAGACCTCCCCCGCTGCGCGGGAGGGGCGAAAAAAGACCCCCCCCCGGCTTTGCAGGGGGAAGCGGCGGAGGGTTCGGCTGGACACGTCGAATTTTCGCCGAGCCTTGTCGGAGACGCCAAAATGGTTCAGTTTTGTGTCTCAATACCGGTACGTTCGGGGATTCCATTCAGGAGAGGTCATCATGTTTGCCTACGTCATGGTCGGAACCAACAATGTGAAACGCGCCGCCAAGTTCTACGACGCCGCGCTCAAACCGCTCGGGCTGGTGCGAACCGGGGGCAGCGACCGCCACCTCGGTTACGGACCGAAAAGCACGCCGAAAAAATCCAAGTTCTACGTGACCAAGCCCTACAACAAGAAGGCGGCGACGTTCGGCAACGGCACGATGATTTCGCTCGAGGCCAAATCGAAGCGGGCGGTCGATGGCTTTCACGCCGCGGCGATCGCGAACGGCGGCAAGGATGACGGCAAGCCGGGTCCCCGTCCGGCCGATGGCAATAACTATGTGGCCTATGCCCGCGACCCGGACGGCAACAAGATCTGCGCCTACTGCGCCAAGGCGAAGTAGCGAGGTTCCTGAAGCTGCGGGATCGACGATGCGAATAATCGGTCCACACAGTCCGAAGAGTGCGTTCGGTCGGCGGCGTTCGCGGACCGGCATGATTGCGGGCGCTTGCCTGATGCTGCTCGCGCTGGCGGGACCGGCGGATGCAGCGCCAGACACGACGCGACAGCGAACCGCACCAGCTTCATCGCAGCCGGCGGCCGTCAGATCGGCCGGATTGCAGACGGCATTTGGACGATGCGGGTCGACTTCACGCTGCAATGCGCGTTGGTCATAGAGGTGCCGCTGACGATCGCCGAGGGAAAACTCAAGGCCGAGCTTAAGCACCCGCGCGACCCGGTGACCTTCGACATCAGCGGCGCCGTCGCCGCCGACGGTGTCGTGACCCTGCGCGGGATCGGCTCGATCGTTAGGCTGGAGGGACGCGGCAAGATCGACAAGGACAAAGGTTCGGGCGACATGTTCATCATCCACGGCGATGGCGATTGTTCGGCGAAGTGGACCGTCGCGCGCAATCCAACCTGAGTCGGACAACCCGAGCGACGACGCGCCAAGTCGCCGATCTCATCGGGTCGAACCGTCACCATCCCCGAGTGCCTCCTCAGCGGGACAACGGAAACCGCGCCACCAAAAAGCGCAGCGCAGCCTCGGTCCCGCCCTTGAACGGCACGTCGTTGTGGCCGGCGCCAGCGATGAAGACGCCCTGCTTGGGCTCGGGCGCAGCGGCCAAGAGCGCGCGCCCCGAGCCGACCGGTACGATGTCGTCGGCCTCGCCGTGGACGATGAGAAGGGGCGCGCGCAAGGCGCCAATGCGGGCGATCGATTCGTAACGATCCTTCATCAACCAGCGCACCGGCAGGAAACGATAGTGATGGGCGGCGATATCGACCGCCGAGGTGAGCGGCGCTTGCAGGATGAGGGCGGCGATGTCCACTTCGGTCGCGACCTTGACCGCGACGCCGGAGCCCATAGATTCGCCGAAGAGCACGATCCGTTCGGGCGCGACGCCTTGCGCTTGCGCGAAGCCTAGCGCGGCGGCGCCATCGGCGAACCAGCCGGCTTCGCTCGGGCTGCCTTCGCTCGCGCCGTAGCCGCGCATATTGAAGAGCACGACGCCGATGCCGCGGTCGAGCCACGGCCGCACCGTCGCGGCGCGGTCGGCGATGTTGCCGCCGTTACCGTGGAAGTAAACGATCGTCGGACTCTGGCCAAGCGCGGCGCGATACCAGCCAACGAGACGCACGCCGTCCGCCGCCCGCGTTTCGACCACCGCCATTTCCGGCACGCCGGCGGTCGCGGGCGAGGGCTGCACGCGGTCGGGAAAATATTGCAAGCCGCGCTGAAAGGCGAATGCCAGCGCGACGACGCCGGCATAGGCAACGAACAGGCCCGCGGCGATCTTGAGCGCGGCTTCGATCACGGGGCGTCGAGCGAGGGAGCCATACCGAAGAGTAGCACGACCAAAACAGCCGCCCGACGAGCCCGAGTTTGGCGTCGAGGGATCGCTCCGCCTCGCTACGTCGATCGACGGCCAGCTCGGAGCGTCGATTCTGAAAAGCCAATTACGATCCCGCCGATGAGCGGCGAGCCGCCGTCGATCGCAAGCAGGGGAGGGACAGATCAGCGGCGTCTTTCGTAAGGTAATGTATATTATGGTAATATACAAACATGATCGACTTCGGCAAGATCGTAGGATTCGATTGGGATCAAGGAAATGATCGGAAGAAGGTCGCCAAGCACGGCGTCGGGCCGATCGAGGCGGAGCAGGTATTTGTGAACAGCCCGCTGATCGTCGAGGATTTCCGGCACAGCGCGACGGAACGTCGCTACCACGCGCTCGGTGAAACGGACGACGGTCGCCGCCTTCACGTGACGTTCGCGCTGCGTTACGCCAACACGAAAATCCGCGTCATCTCAGCGCGTGCCATGAGCCAAAAGGAACGACTCCTTTATGACGCAAGCTAAACGAATCCCGAAGTTTCGCAGCGAAACCGCCGAGCGGCGGTATTGGAAAACGCACGACTCGGCGGCGCACCTTGATTGGAGCAAGGCCGAGCGCACCCGTTTCCCCAATCTCAAGCCGTCGGCGACGTCGATTTCGCTGCGCTTGCCGACCGCACTGCTCGAACGCATCAAGATCGCCGCGAACCGCAGGGACGTGCCCTACCAATCGCTGATCAAGGTTTGGTTAGCCGAAAAAGCGGGCGGGCCATGGAAGAAAACACGCACGGTGTAGCGTGCATGGCGCGATGGAGCAGCGCAGGTTCTTCGCGTTCGCAAATCCTGGCGCGCTTGAGCGAACCCCAACCTTGCCGCTCCCCCAGAGGGAGAGCGGCAACCCACAGTATCGCAGTCATGCGCGGGCATGTCCCATGACCGTCCGGTTAGAAATTCCTAGGTTCGTTCAAAGTGTTGATTTTTCGTATCGATAGCACCCTCGCCGGCGTGCGGGACTCGGGATCGCACAATCCAGCAAGGGGTCGGGCATGGCAGCTGTCGGGGCGGCGTCCCGCGAGATGGTCGTCGCGGCCGTTTGATCTTTTTCGTCATCGCCGGACTTGTTCCGGCGATCCACGACTTTTTTTGCGGCCGCGAAATCCGTGGCTGCGCGGGACAAGCCCGCGCATGGCGACTTTGGTTGATGCCCCGGTCATCGAACGCAACTATTCGGTTGCCAACAACACTCAACCGGACAGTCGCGGGCTTGTCCCGCGCACCTACGGATTCCTCGGCCGCTAACCAAGACGTGGATGACCGGGACTTCGCCCGGTCATGGCGAACCGGTTTGCTGGGAGGAATCTGGTCGTGACGTGAAAGGCGCTACGAGGGTCCGCGCCTAATCGGCACCGGTGAGGGCGCGGGCGAAGGCGTCGGCGTCGAACGGCTGGAGGTCCTCGATCGCCTCGCCGACGCCGATGGCGTGAATAGGGAGCTTGAATTTATCGGCGATCGCGACCAGCACCCCGCCGCGCGCGGTGCCGTCGAACTTGGTCATGACGAGGCCGCTGACGGTGGCGACATCGCGGAATACCTCGACCTGCTGGATCGCGTTCTGGCCGGTGGTGGCGTCGAGCACGAGCACGATATCGTGCGGCGCACTGGGCTCGATCCGTTTCACCACGCGTACGATCTTGGCGAGTTCTTCCATCAGCGCCGTCTTGTTCTGCAGCCGGCCGGCGGTATCGATGATGAGGACGTCGGCCCGGCTCGCGGTAGCCCGGGTCAGGGCTTCGAACGCGACCCCGGCCGGGTCGGCGCCGACCGCGCCGGCGACCAGCGTCGCGCCGGCGCGATCGCTCCAGATTTTCAATTGCTCGATTGCGGCCGCGCGGAAGGTATCGCCGGCGGCGATCACGACGACGCGGCCCTCGGCGCGAAAGCGCGCCGCCAGCTTGCCGATGGTGGTGGTCTTGCCGGTGCCGTTGACGCCAGCAACGAGAATGACGTGCGGCTTGCGCGCCGGATCGGGCGTGAGCGGGCGCACGTGGGGCGCCAGAATGGCGGCGATACGGAGCGCCAACGCGGCGCGAATCTCGGCCGGCGTCGCTTCAGCGCCGAAACGCTCGGCCTTGAGGCCGGCGACAACGGCCGCCGCCGTCGCGACGCCCAGATCGGCGGCGATCAGGCTCTCTTCTAGTCGATCGAGCGTTTCTTGATCGAGCCGGCCGCGCGCCAGCGCCTGACCGACCGCGCCCGAGAGACTCGCGGCGGTACGGGCTAGTCCGGCCTTGAGGCGTGCGAACAGGCCGGGCCGCGCCGGGTCGCTCATCGCCGCTCCCCCGCCCTACCCTCGACCTCAAGGGAGAATGGTAATACGTACGAGCGACGCGGTTCGAGAATCCCCCTTCCTTTGAGGAAGGGGGCTGGCCGATCGGTTATCACGCGAGGTCGGCCAAGAGCGTCCCGGCGGCGACGCCGGTCGCGTGCGCGCGGACGATGGCGCCGGGGCGGGGCCGGGCGGCAGCACCGGGACCCGGCGATGGCGGCACGCCATGGCTCGGCGGCGCGAAGCGGACTTCGGCGTAGTGCGGGGTGCGGCCGATCGCGGACGTTTCGACCAGCGCCTCGACGGTCGAGCCGATCGACTGGCGCAAGAACGAGTCGAGTCGCTCGGCGGCACGGATACGCAGCCGCTCGGCGCGTTCCTTTCGCACCGGCATCGGCACCTGGCGCATGCGCGCGGCCGGCGTGCCGGGCCGCTCCGAATAGGGGAATACATGAAGATAAGTGAGTCCGACTTCATCGACGTGGCGTAGCGTGGTCTCGGCCATACCGTCCGATTCGGTCGGAAAGCCGGCGATGAGGTCGGCGCCAAACACGATGCCAGGCCGGGCGGTGCGCAAACGTTCGGCGACGCGGATCGCGTCGGCTGGAGCGTGGCGGCGCTTCATGCGCTTCAAGATCATCGGTGCGCCGGATTGAAGACTGAGATGGGCATGCGGCATGAGCCGCGGCTCGGTGGCGAAGAGCTCGATCAAAGAGTCGTCGATCTCGGACGGGTCGATCGAGGATAGTCGAAGACGCGGCAGCGCTGGCACGGCGCGGAGGAGTTGCGCCACGAGCGCGGCCAGCGACGAGCCCGGCGCTAGATCGCGGCCCCAGTCGCCGATGTCCACGCCGGTCAACACGACCTCGGCGAAGCCTTGGTCGACCAGGCGCTCGACTTGGCGAACGATGTGGTCCGGGGCGACGCTCCGATTCGGGCCCCGGGCGAACGGGATGATGCAAAACGTGCAGCGATGGTCGCAGCCGTTTTGGATTTCGATGAAAGCGCGTGCGCGCGCGGCGAAGCCGGCGATCAAATGCTGCGCGCCCTCGGTGACCGCCATGATGTCGTTGACCGCGACCCGCGTCGAGCGGTCGGCGAGCACGCGGGCATCAAGCTTTTCGGCATTGCCGAGCACGCGGTCGACCTCAGGCATCGCGGCGAAGCGGGCGGGGTCGAGCTGCGCGGCACAGCCGGCGACGATGATGGCGGCGCTCGGGCGTTGGCGGCGAAGTTTGCGGATCGCCTGTCGCGCCTGGCGCTCGGCCTCGGCGGTGACGGCGCAGGTGTTGACGACGACAGTGTCGGTCAGACCGGCGCGCTCCGCCTGGGCGCGGATCACGTCCGACTCGAACGAGTTCAGCCGGCAGCCGAAGGTGACGACGTCGACGCCCCGGGCGGTTGGCGCGCTCATTGTTTCACGCCGCCTGCAGCGCGGAGGGATCGAGGGTGCCGGCGAAGCTGGTGGAGACCGGGCCGGTCATCAGCACGTGACCGTCCTCGCGCCAACGGACGAAGAGCGGGCCGCCGTCGAGGCGAATCGCGGCGGCGCGGTCGGTCAGGCCGCGACGTACGGCGGCGACCAGCGTAGCGCACGCGGCGGTGCCGCAGGCCAGCGTGATGCCGACGCCCCGCTCCCACACGCGCAGACGGATGGAGTCTCGGCCGAGCACCTGGGCGACCGAGACGTTGGTGCGCTCCGGGTAAAGCGCGTGATGTTCGGCGAGCCGACCAACGGCCGCGAGATCGATCGCCTCGGCATCGGGCACGAAAAACACCGCGTGCGGATTGCCCATGCCGACGGCAACCGGATCGCGCAGCACCGGGTTCGCTTCCGGAACGGCGAGATCGAGGTGGAGGGTATCGATCGCTTGGCTGAGCGGAACGTCGCGCCAGTCAAGCCGGGCCAGCCCCATGTCGACGGTGGTCGCGCCGTCCGCCGCCCGTTCGGCGTTGATAAGCCCAGCGGCGGTCTCGATCGTCACGCGCGGCTTGCCGCTCTCCCGCATCAGGAGCCAGGCGACGCAGCGTGCTCCGTTGCCGCACGCGCCGACTTCGCCGCCGTTGGCGTTGTGGATGCGCATGAACGCGTCGGCCTTGAGCGAAGGCTCGATCGTCAGCATCTGATCGAAGCCGATCCCGGTATGGCGCTGAGCGATGGCGCGGATCGCGGCTGGCGCCAGAACGGGCGCATCGCGTCGCGCGTCAATGACGACGAAGTCGTTGCCGAGGCCATGCATCTTCAAGAACGAAACCGTGCCCATGGCCGCGTTTATAGAGCTCGGGCCAGCGCGGCGTCCATCACTTCGGGCGCAGCACGGGCCGCACCGGACGCCGTCAGCCCCGCCGATTTCGCTGGCCGGGTCGATAACCTCGGGCGCAACAAACCGGCCGAAAGCCGCTGTTCGTCGCCTTGACTTGGGTGTTCCCCAAGCCTAGGTTCCGCGCCGTTAGCGTTGTTGTTCGAGACCTTCACTCCCGAGGGGGTCCGTCCGTCCGCGAGTATCGCGCACGGACGACATAACTGCTTGGGTGAAACGTAGATCGGATCGCATGTTCGAAAGTCTTACCGAACGTCTTGGCCAGATCTTCGCGGCCCTCAGCCGACGCGGCGCGCTCACCGAGGGCGACGTGACGGCGGCACTGCGCGAAGTGCGGGTGGCATTGCTCGAGGCCGACGTCGCGCTACCGGTGGTCAAGAAATTCATCGACGAGGTGCGCGAGAAAGCCATCGGCACTGAGGTGCTCCGGAGCGTAACGCCGGGCCAGATGGTGATCAAAGTCGTGCACGATCACCTGGTGTCGACGCTCGGCGCCGAGACCGACGATCTCCGTCTCGATGGCGCGCCGCCGGTCGCGATCCTGATGGTCGGTTTGCAAGGCTCGGGCAAGACCACGACCACGGCCAAGATCGCGCTTCGGCTCAAAGACCGCGAGCGCAAGAAAGTGTTGATGGCGTCGCTCGACACCCAACGCCCGGCGGCGCAAGAACAGCTCAAGGTGCTGGGCGAACAGGCCGGCGTCGCGACTCTGCCGATCATCAAGGGCGAGATGCCGGTCGATATCGCCAAGCGGGCAATGATGGCGTCGCGGCTCGGCGGTTACGACGTCGTGCTGCTCGATACCGCCGGCCGGTTGCACGTCGATGAAGCTCTGATGGCGGAAGCCGCCGCGGTCGCCGCCGCGAGCCAGCCGGCCGAAACTCTGCTGGTCGTCGATTCGCTCACCGGCCAGGATGCGGTCAAGGTTGCGGAGCGGTTCAAGGCCCGGCTCGCCCTCACCGGCATCGTCATGACACGCGCCGATGGCGATGCACGCGGCGGCGCCGCGCTCTCGATGCGGGCGGTCACCGGCTGCCCGATTAAGCTGATTGGCACCGGCGAAAAATTGGATGCGCTCGATCAGTTCCACCCGGCGCGCATCGCCTCGCGCATCCTCGGCATGGGCGACGTGGTGTCGTTGATCGAGAAAGCCGCCGAGACGATCGATCGCGACGAGGCAGCCAAGCTCGAAGCCAAGGTCCGTGCCGGCAAATTCGACCTCGACGACCTCGTCGGTCAACTCCGCCAGATGCGCAAGATGGGCGGCATGGAGGGCATGCTCTCCTTCCTGCCCGGCGTGCAGAAGGTCAAGAAACAACTCGCCGAATCCAATGTCGACGACAAGATGCTGTCGCGTCAGGAGGCGATCATCCTGGCGATGACCAAGGCCGAACGGCGCAACGTCAAGATATTGAACGCTTCGCGCCGGCGCCGCATCGCCGCCGGTTCCGGCACCTCGGTGCCCGACGTCAATCGTTTGATCAAGCAATACATGCAGATGGCCGATGTGATGAAACGCATGGGCCGCATGGATCCTAAACAGCTTCGCCGCCACGGCATCCCGGGCCTGGTCCCGCGCGCCTGACCCGAAGTTGCACATGATGTCCCAACAAAGGAGATAGCGATCCCCATGGCTCTCAAGCTCAGAATGTCGCGCGGCGGCGCCAAAAAGCGCCCGTACTTTCGTATCGTCGTGGCCGATTCGCGCGCACCGCGCGACGGCCGCTACATCGAGCGGCTCGGCACCTACGATCCGCTGCTGCCCAAGGGCGACGCGAACCGCGTGAAGCTGAACCTCGATCGCATCAAGCATTGGCTGAGCCACGGCGCGACGCCGTCCGACCGGGTCGGCCGCTTTCTCGGCGCCGCCGGGTTGATCCCGGTGCCGGAGCGCAAAAACAATCCGGAAAAGGCCAAGCCGCGCAAGAAGCGTCAGGACCGCGAGGCAGCAGAAGCGGCCGGCGCCGCAGCCGCTCCGGCGGCAACGACTCCGGCCGAGTAACGGGACCGCGAGGACCGCGTGTTTGACGCCGTGCCAGACGATCGACGTACCTCGGAGGCGGCGGCGCCCCGCCCTGCGCCGACGGAACGAGTCTGCGTCGGCGCGATCGTCGCGGCGCACGGCGTTCGCGGCGAGGTCCGGGTCAAATGCTTCACCGTCGCGCCGGAAAATATCGCTGCATACGGACCGGTCGAGGATGAAGCCGGAACCCGGCGGTTCACGTTGACGATCGTCGGCGTCGATCCGCGCGGCGCCCGCGCGCGCATCGCCGGTATCACCGAACGCAACGCCGCCGAAGCGCTGCGCGGCGCACGGCTCTACGTGGCGCGAAGCGCTCTCCCGCAACCGGGGGCCGACGAATATTACGCGACCGATCTCGAAGGCTTGGCGGCGGTCGCGAGCGATGGCCGCGACTTGGGCCGGGTCGCGGCGGTCCACGATTACGGCGCCGGCGCTATTCTCGAAATCGCCGGGGCGGATGGCAACGACGTCATGGTTCCATTCAACGGCGACGCGGTGCCGACGGTCGACCTCGACGCACGGCGGGTGACCATCGCAGCCGGTATTTTCGACGCCGAGCGCGGCGGCAAATCAATCGACGACGGGAACGAGCGATGACCGCGCCGTGGAGCGCCTGGGTTCTGACGCTGTTCCCGGAGATGTTTCCCGGGCCACTCGCCCATACGCTCGCCGGCAAGGCGCTCGCCGATGGACTCTTCGCGCTGCATACCGTCGCCATTCGCGACTTCGCGCACGACCGCCACCGGACCGTCGATGACACACCGTTTGGCGGCGGGCCGGGCATGGTGATGCGCGCCGACGTGCTGGCCGAGGCGCTCGAAGCGACTGCCGCAGCGGCACGCGCCACACTCGGAGCCGAGACCTGCCCGATCGTTTACTTGACGCCGCGCGGCCGGCCGCTCGATCAGGAGCGGGTGCGCGCGTTGGCGCGGGCGCCGGGCGTGATCTTGATCTGCGGCCGTTACGAGGGAATCGATCAGCGCGTGATCGAGGCGCATCCGATCGAAGAGGTAAGCCTCGGCGATTTCGTGCTCTCGGGCGGCGAGCCAGCCGCGCTGGCGCTGATCGACGCCGTCGTTCGGCTGCTGCCGGGCGTCGTCGGCCAAGCCGACAGCCTGAGCGACGAAAGTTTCGAGACCGGGTTGCTCGAATATCCGCATTACACCCGCCCGCGCGTCTGGCAAGGACGAAGCGTCCCCGAGGTTTTGCTCTCGGGACATCATGAAAATATCGTCGCGTGGCGCCGGACCGAATCCGAGCGCATCACCGCCGAACGCCGCACCGATTTATGGCAACGCTATCAACAGAAGACGAGGATCGAGCGATGAACAGATTGCAGCAATTCGAAAACGATCAAGCGGACAAACTCTCCAAGTTGCACACCATCCCGGATTTCAGTCCAGGAGACACGCTGCGGATCAGCGTCAAGGTGATCGAAGGCACGCGCGAGCGCGTGCAGGCGTTTGAGGGCGTCTGCATCGCCAGGCGCAATCGCGGCTTCAATTCGTCTTTCACCGTGCGCAAAATTTCCTACGGCGAGGGCGTCGAGCGGGTGTTCCCGCTTCACTCGCCGCAAGTCGCGGCGATTGAAGTCCTGCGCCACGGCGACGTGCGCCGCGCCAAGCTCTATTACCTGCGCGGGCGGACCGGTAAGAAGGCACGCATCGCCGAGAGGCAAGCGGTGTTCGGCCTCGCCATTGATCGGACCGCCGAGCGGCGCGACGGCGCGCCGCCGGTGGTCGCCAAGAAGTAAGCGTTGCACCGTCCGTTCCAAGGGAGAGCGCCATGGCGAAGCCGCGCACATTGTTCGACAAGATTTGGGACAGCCATCTCGTCGACGAGCAGCCAGATGGTACTTGCATCGTCTACGTCGATCGCCATCTGACCCACGAAGTAACAACGCCGCAAGCGTTCGAAGGATTGCGTGACGCCCATCGCAAGGTCCGTCGCCTCGATGCAACGCTCGCAGTCGCCGACCACAACGTGCCGACGACCGATCGCCGCGGCGGCATCAAAGAAGAAGGGTCGCGTATCCAGATCGAGACCCTGACCGAGAACTGCCGTGAATTCGGCGTCGAGCTGTTCGACATGAACGACGTCCGCCAGGGCATCGTGCACGTGATCGGTCCCGAGCAAGGCTTCACTCTTCCTGGCGCGACGCTCGTCTGCGGTGATTCGCATACCGCGACGCACGGCGCGTTCGGCTGCTACGCGATGGGGATCGGCACCTCGGACGTCGAACACGTCCTAGCGACGCAAACGCTCATGATGAAGCGGCCGAAGAATTTCCGCATCAACGTCGAGGGCGCGTTGCCGATCGGCGTCACCGCCAAGGATCTCGTGCTCGCGATCATCGGCAAGATCGGCACCGCCGGCGGCACCGGGCACGTGATCGAGTATACCGGTCAGGCGATCCGCTACCTCAGTGTCGAAGGACGGATGACAGTCTGCAATATGTCGATCGAAGCCGGCGCACGCGCCGGTTTGATCGCGCCCGACGATAAGACCTTCGCCTACCTCGAGGGCAAGCCCAAGGCGCCCAAGGGCGCTCTGTGGGAGCAGGCGGTCGCCTATTGGCGAACGTTGCCGTCCGACGCCGGTGCGGTCTACGACAAGGACGTCACGATCAAGGCCAGCGATATCGCGCCGCAAGTAACCTGGGGCAACAGCCCCGAGGATGTCTTGCCGATCACCGGCTGCGTTCCGGCCCCGGCCGACTTCGCCGACGAGGGCAAACGCCAATCGGTCGAGCGAGCGCTCGTCTATATGGGTCTGACGGCCGGAACGCCGCTCACCCAGGTCAAAATCGACCGCGTCTTCATTGGGTCGTGCACCAACGGGCGGATCGAGGACCTGCGCGCGGCCGCGACGATCGCAAAGGGGCGCAAAGTAGCAGCACACGTGAGCGCGATGGTCGTGCCGGGGTCGGGCCTCGTCAAAGTCCAAGCCGAGGAAGAAGGTCTCGATAAAGTTTTCCTCGCCGCCGGATTTGAGTGGCGCGAGCCGGGGTGCTCGATGTGTCTCGGGATGAATCCAGACCAGCTCACCGCGGGCGAACGTTGTGCCTCGACATCGAACCGGAACTTCGAAGGCCGCCAAGGTCCCGGCGGACGCACGCATTTGATGAGCCCGGCGATGGCGGCCGCGGCGGCGATTGCCGGCACGCTCGCCGACGTCCGCGACTATCAACGCTAGGCGGGGGAGAACTCGATGGATAAATTCACGACTCTGCGCGGCATCGCCGCGCCGCTGGCGATGGTGAACGTTGACACCGACCGCATCATTCCCAAGCAGTTTCTCAAGACCATCAAACGCACTGGGCTGGGCAAGGCGCTTTTTCACGAGATGCGCTACGACGCGACTGGCAAGGAGCGGCCCGAGTTCGTCTTGAACCGCGAACCTTATCGCAAGGCCCGGATCCTAATCGCCGGCGAGAACTTCGGCTGCGGGTCGAGCCGCGAGCACGCGCCATGGTCGCTGCTCGACTTCGGAATCCGCTGCGTGATCGCGCCGTCCTTCGCCGACATCTTCTTCAACAACTGTTTCAAGAACGGCATTTTGCCGATCGTGCAGCCGAAAGCGTTGGTCGACAAACTGCTGGATGACGCCGGATGCGGCGCCAATGCCAACATCACGGTCGATCTCGAAAAACAGGAAATCACCGGGCCTGACGGCGGGCGCGTCCACTTCGATATCGACCCGTTCCGAAAACATTGTTTGATGAACGGGCTCGACGACATCGGCCTCACGCTGCAAAAAGAAGCGAAAATCACGGCTTTTGAGACCAGGCAACGGAGCGAACAGCCGTGGCTATACCGGTAGCGGCCTCCAAGCGATTCGTCTCCCAACCCAGCTACTTCGCGCCGGTACCTCTCACGACCATCAGGACGGTTTCTCATGCCAGCGAATAAAAAACTTCTCGTCCTTCCCGGCGACGGCATCGGCCCTGAAGTCATGTATCAGGTTCGCCGATTGATCGACTGGTCTGACAAGCGCCGCCACGTGACGTTCAACGTCACCGAAGATCTCGTTGGCGGGACGTCGATCGACACCCACGGCGTCCCGCTGACCGATTCGACTCTCGACAAGGCGATGGGCGCCGACGCGGTTCTGTTCGGCGCCGTCGGCGGCCCGAAGTGGGACAACCTCGAGTTCAAAGTGCGGCCCGAACGCGGTCTCTTGCGCCTGCGTAAGGAGATGGATCTATTCGCCAATCTGCGTCCTGCGATCGCGTTCGACGCTTTGGCCGACGCATCGTCGTTGAAGCGCGAACTGGTTGCCGGACTCGACATTATGATTTTGCGCGAGCTCACCGGCGGGGTCTACTTCGGCGAGCCGCGCGGCATCACCACACTGCCCGACGGCACCCGCCGCGGCATCAACACTCAAGTCTACACCGACAAGGAAATCCGCCGCGTCGCCCACGTCGCATTCGAGCTGGCGCGCAAGCGGAAAAACCGCGTGACCTCGGTCGAAAAGGCCAACGTGATGGAAAGCGGTATCCTGTGGCGCGAGGAAGTCCAGAAAGTCCACGATGAGCATTACCCCGACGTCGAACTCGCGCACATGTATGCGGACAATTGCGCGATGCAGCTGGTGCGCCAGCCCAAGCAATTCGACGTGATCGTCACCGACAATCTGTTCGGCGACATTCTGTCGGACGCCGCCGCGATGCTGACCGGCTCGCTGGGCATGTTACCTTCGGCCTCGCTCGGGGCAGCCGATAGTTCCGGACGCCGCCGCGCGCTCTACGAACCGGTCCATGGCTCGGCGCCCGACATCGCTGGCAAGGGCGTCGCCAACCCGTTGGCCTGCGTCCTCAGCTATGCGATGGCGCTGCGTTATTCGTTCGACGCCGGGGAGGACGCCGACCTAATCGAGAACGCGGTCAAGCGCGTGCTCGAGGGTGGGTTGCGGACCGCCGACATCATGCAGCCGGGCAAGGCGCAGGTCGGAACCAAGGTGATGGGTGACGCCATCATCCGCGAGCTCGACAAGCTCGCGGCGTAAGGCACGGCCAGAAACGATTGCCGGGAGACGGCCATCGGAATGGATCACGGCCACGGCTTGTTTAGGACGTGGCAGCGAACGAGGAGACGATCATGGGCTATCGGATCGCGGTGGTGGGCGCCACCGGCAACGTCGGGCGCGAGATGCTCAACATCTTGGCCGAACGCGAATTTCCATGCGATGAGGTGATCGCGCTCGCTTCGCGCCAATCGATTGGCAAGGAAGCGGCTTACGGCGACAAGACTTTGATCGTCAAATCGCTCGACGATTTCGACTTCAAAGGCATCGCCATCGCGCTATTCGCGGCCGGCTCGGCGGTCGCCAAAAGCAAAGCGCCTCAGGCCGCCAAGGCTGGCGCGATCGTGATCGACAACTCATCGTACTTCCGCATGGACCCCGACGTGCCGCTGATCGTGCCGGAAGTGAACGCGGCGGCGACCGCTGGATACGCCAAGCGCAATATCATCGCCAATCCCAACTGCTCGACCGCGCAAATGGTCGTGGCATTGAAGCCGCTCCACGACGCGGCGACGATCAAGCGCGTGGTCGTCGCGACCTATCAATCGGTGTCGGGCGCGGGCAACGCGGCAATGGACGAGCTGTTCCGGCAGACGCGCGCGATCTACGTCAACGACGCGGTCGATACCAAGAGGTTTACCAAGCAGATCGCGTTCAACGTCATCCCGCACATCGACGTTTTCATGCCAGACGGCGCCACCAAGGAAGAGTGGAAAATGGTGGTCGAGACCAAAAAGATCTTGGACTCGGCGATCGAAGTCATCGCGACCTGTGTTCGCGTGCCGGTCTTCGTCGGCCATTCCGAGGCGGTCCACATCGAACTCAAGAAGCCGCTCTCGGCGGCCGCGGCACGCGAGATCCTGCGCAAGGCGCCGGGCATCATGGTGGTCGATAAGCGCGAGGACGGCGGCTACATCACACCGTTGGAATGCGTCGGAGAGTACGCGACCTACGTTTCGCGCATCCGCGAGGACACCACCGTGAAGCACGGTCTAGCGCTCTGGGTCGTCTCCGACAACCTACGCAAGGGCGCCGCCTTGAATGCCGTGCAGATCGCCGAAGTGCTGATCAACAAGCACCTAAAGAAGGCAGCTTAAGACCCCAGCCACTTCGCGTGCGGCGAAAACACCCCCTCGCCCCGGTCGCCGCTTCGTGCGAGAGGGCTAGATCCGTTCGCGCCGAAATCTTCGCTCCCCCTGCAAGCAGGGAGGGGCGTGCGGCGGTCAGCGAATAGTCGAACGGCGAGCGGACGAAAGCGCGACGCAAAAGGGCCTCGGGCGTGATTGCGCCGCCGGTCCAGCCCGTTCGATGCAGATTTCGTCCGTTGCTTTAGCCGGCTTATGCCGGCCGCGTCGTTGACTTAGCGCAAGCGGAAGTTTTAAATGTCCGCACGGTTGTCGATTTCAAGAAGCAGGGGGGGCAGACGCAGCTCAGACGCTTCGTGCGCCGTTCCTCCAGTTAAATAGCGAGGCCCACGATGGCAGACATTAACCGCCCCCTCTCGCCCCACTTACAAGTCTACCGCCCGCAAATCACCTCGATCCTGTCGATCATCCACCGCGCGACGGGATTTTTTCTCGCCGTCGGCACGCTGCTTCTGGCGTGGTGGGTGATCAGCGCCGGCGCCGGTCCGGCAGCGTATAGCTCGTTCGACTGGTTCATCGACGGCTGGATCGGCCGATTGGCGCTACTCGGCTTCACATTTTCCCTGTTCTATCACCTGTGCAACGGCATCCGGCACTTGTTCTGGGACATCGGCGCCGGCTTCGAGCTGGCGTCGGTCAGCGCGACTGGCTGGTTGGTGTTGATCGTCTCGTCCGGCTTGACGCTTCTCTCCTGGATCGTCGGCTACGTGATGCGAGGTGCATTATGAGCATGCAAAGCCCGTTGGGGCGCGTCCGCGGCCTCGGTTCGGCCAAGAGCGGGACCAACCATTGGTGGCACCAGCGATTGACCGCGTTAGCACTGATCCCGCTCACGGTCTGGTTCGCCGTCTCGCTCGTCGCGATGACCGGGCGCGGCTACGACACGGCGGTCAATTGGCTCGCTTCGCCGGTTTCCGCCTGCCTGATGATTCTGCTGATCGGCGCCGGCTTCTACCACATGAAGCTCGGCCTGCAGGTGATCATCGAGGACTACATTCACGTCGAATGGCAGAAGCTCACGCTGCTCATCGTCATGCAGTTTTGGAGTTGGCTGCTCGGCATCGCCTCTATCATGGCGGTGTTGTGGGTTTGGTTGGGAGGCTGACATGGCTGCCTACGACATCATCGACCACACATACGACGTCATCGTCGTCGGCGCCGGCGGCGCCGGGCTTCGCGCCGCGGTCGGCCTCGCCGAAGCGGGCCTCAAGACCGCTTGCCTCACCAAGGTGTTCCCGACCCGCAGCCACACCGTCGCCGCGCAGGGCGGCATTTCGGCCGCGCTCGGCAACATGGGCCAAGACGATTGGCGCTGGCATATGTACGACACCGTCAAGGGCGCCGACTGGCTCGGCGACCAAGACGCGATCGAATATATGTGCAAAGAGGGCCCGGCCGCGATCATCGAGCTCGAGCATTACGGCGTGCCGTTCTCGCGCACCGACGCCGGAACCATCTATCAACGGGCCTTCGGCGGCATGACCGCCGAATTTGGCAAGCGCATCATTCAACGCACCTGCGCCGCCGCCGACCGCACCGGCCACGCGATTCTGCACACGCTCTATCAACAATCGCTCAAGCACGACGTCGAGTTCTTCATCGAGTACTTCTCGCTCGGACTCATCATGGAGAACGGCGTCTGCTGCGGCGTGATGGCGTGGAACCTGGACGACGGCACCGTCCACCGCTTCCGCGCCCATCTGGTGATCCTCGCGACCGGCGGCTACGGCCGCGCCTATTTCTCGGCGACCTCGGCCCACACTTGCACCGGCGATGGCAACGCCATGGTGCTCGAAGCCGGGCTGCCGCTGCAGGACGTCGAGTTCGTCCAGTTTCACCCGACCGGCATCTACGGCTCGGGCGTGCTTATCACCGAGGGCGCGCGCGGCGAGGGCGGCTTCCTCGTCAACTCGCAGGGCGAGCGCTACATGGAGCGTTACGCGCCCAACGCCAAGGACCTTGCCTCGCGCGACGTCGTCAGCCGAGCGAGTACGATCGAGATTCTCGAAGGCCGCGGCGTCGGTCCGAACAAGGACCACGTCTTCCTCCACCTCGATCACCTCGATCCCAAGATCCTCGAGGAACGGCTGCCGGGCATCAGCGAAAGCGCGCATGTCTTCGCTGGCGTCGACGTGACTCGCCAGCCGATCCCGGTGATTCCGACCGTGCACTACAACATGGGCGGCATCCCGACCAACTACCTGGGCGAGGTGTTGATCCGCAAGGGCGACGACCCGGATTGCGTGGTGCCCGGATTGATGGCGATCGGCGAAGCGGCGTGCGTCTCGGTGCATGGCGCCAATCGGCTCGGCTCAAACTCGCTGCTTGATCTCGTCGTGTTCGGCCGCGCCGCCGCGATTCGCGCCGCTCAAGTGGTCAAGCCCAACACCTCACATGCTCCGCTCAAGGCGAGAGCGGGAGATGAAGCGGTGGCCAAGCTCGATTACTACCGCCACGTCAAAGGCAAACTGCCGACGGCGGCGATCCGCTTGAGCATGCAGAAGGTCATGCAGGCCAATTGCGCCGTGTTCCGTACCGGCGAAGTGATGGCCGAGGGCGTCAGAAAACTCGAAGAGGTGCGCCAGTCGATGAGCGAGATCGGCGTCACCGACCGCTCAATGATCTGGAACTCCGACTTGATGGAGACGCTCGAGCTCGACAACCTGATGCAGCAGGCGATTTGCACCATGCACGCCGCCGCCAACCGCAAGGAAAGCCGCGGCGGCCACGCGCGCGAGGACTTCAAGAACCGCGACGATGCCAACTGGATGAAGCACACGCTGGTTTCGTACGACAAGAAGACCGGCAAGGTGTCGATCGACTATCGCCCGGTTCACGCCTACACGCTGACCGACGAGGTCGAGTACATCCCGCCCAAGGCGCGGACGTACTGAGCGTCACCGGAACAACGAGGACACGCCCATGGCCGAATTCACACTGCCGCAGAACTCGAAGGTTCGTCCCGGCAAGACGCATGCGGCGCCGACCGGCGCCAAGCGGACCAAGAAGTTCAAGGTCTACCGCTGGAATCCGGACGACAAGAAGAACCCGCAGGTCGATATCTACGAGGTCGACCTCGACAGCTGCGGGCCGATGATCCTGGACGGGCTGATCAAGATCAAGAACGAGATCGACTCGACGCTGACCTTCCGGCGCTCCTGCCGCGAGGGCGTGTGTGGCAGTTGCGCGATGAACATCGACGGCACCAACACGCTCGCCTGCACCAAGGCGATCGGCAACGTCAAGGGCGACGTCAAGGTCTACCCGCTGCCGCATCTGCCGGTGGTCAAGGATTTGGTGCCCAACCTCAACACGTTTTACGCCCAATACAAGTCGATCAAGCCGTGGCTGCAATCGGAATCACCACCGCCGCCCGACCGCGAGCGCAAGCAGTCGCCCGACGAACGCAAGAAGCTCGATGGTCTTTGGGAATGCATCCTTTGCGCCTCGTGCTCGACCAGCTGCCCGAGCTATTGGTGGAACGGCGAGCGCTACCTCGGCCCGGCGATCCTTTTGCAGGCCTATCGCTTCCTGGTCGATTCCCGCGACGAAGCGACCGGCGAGCGGCTCGATAACCTCGAGGACCCGTTCCGGCTATACCGCTGTCACACGATCCTAAATTGCACCAAGACCTGCCCCAAGGGCCTCAACCCGGCCAAGGCGATCGCCGAGATCAAGAAGATGATGGTCGAGCGACAGGTCTAACGTGGCTCGATTCAGCGCACTGTGCAAAACCGCCGGCCGTAGCGCCGGCGGTTTCGTTTCTGGCGCGTCGATGCCGAGCCGCTACTTCTTAGTTCGCGACAGAGAAATCTTGCACTTGCCGTTCAGACTGCCGAGTTTCTGCCAGCCTTCTACATCGAGACGGTCACCATCAATTTTTCTGGAAAAATCCGAAGATCCGTGTACGCCGGCCATAAAATCGATGGAAACGCGCAGCAATACTTGCTCACCGGAATCCAATTGACCCGAGATTAATAGCGCGTAGGTCGGTCCCGTTTCTCGGTACTCGTATTTCTCATTCGTGACGACACTGGGACCTCTCGCCGGTCTATTCTTGGTAAGGGCGTCGCACGTCATTGTGCCTGACCACTCCCCGTCATATGTGGGGGCGGATGCCGATGGGGTGCCGGCCGCGAGAACCAGAAGGCCGAGAACGTTGGCAAAAACCCGTTTCGTCATCTGCCCCACTCCTTCGCTTTGTCGCCCAATGGCCTCGGCAACGATCGCCATAGGCCGCAGCTTTTTCATCGCTAATTGACTATTGTAGTACTTTGCGCACCCAACCCTCTGATTCGAGGTTTTTCCTCGAAGCGATCCCCTCCTTTGGGAGACGAACGCCATGCCCACCACCCTTCACCATTACGTCAACGGCGATCGCGTGGTCGGCCGGGGCGGCCGGGCGGGTGACATCTACAACCCCGCGACCGGCGAGGTGACCGGGCGGGTGCCGTTCGCCTCGAGCGCCGAGGTCGACGGCGCGGTCCAGGCAGCCAAGGGGGCGTTCGCGGCGTGGGCCGATACGGCTCCGCTCGTCCGCGCCCGGGTGATGTTCCGCTTCCGCGAACTCCTGCAGAGGCACACCGACGAGATCGCCAGAATCATCACCGCCGAACACGGCAAGACCATCGCCGACGCCAAGGGCTCGATCACCCGCGGGCTCGAGGTGGTCGAATTCGCGTGCGGCATTCCGCAACTCTTGAAGGGCGAGTACAGCGAAAACGTCGGCGCCGGGATCGACTCGTGGTCGGTGCGCCAGCCGTTGGGCGTCTGTGCCGGAATCACGCCGTTCAATTTTCCGGCGATGGTGCCGCTCTGGATGTTCCCGGTCGCGATCGCCTGCGGCAACGCCTTCGTCCTCAAGCCCTCGGAGCGCGACCCTTCGACGGCGCTGCGCATGGCCGATCTCCTGACCGAAGCGGGGCTGCCCGACGGCGTGTTCAACGTCGTCAACGGCGACAAGGAAGCGGTTGATGCGCTGCTCGCCCATCCCGACGTGGCCGCCGTGAGCTTCGTCGGCTCGACGGCGATCGCCGAATACGTCTACCGCACCGCTGCCGCGGGCGGAAAACGGGTGCAGGCTTTGGGCGGCGCCAAGAACCACATGGTGGTGATGCCCGATGCCGACATGGATCAAGCCGCCGAGGCGCTGATCGGCGCGGCCTACGGCTCGGCCGGCGAGCGCTGCATGGCGGTCTCGGTCGCCGTCGCGGTCGGCAATGCCGCGGCGCCGCTGCTCGAGCGGCTCGAACCGCGGGTCCGCGCGCTCAAAGTCGGCCCCGGCACTGACAGCGATTCCGAGATGGGGCCGCTCGTCACCCGCCAGCATCTGGAGCGCGTGCGCGGCTACATCGACCTCGGCATCAAGGAAGGCGCCACCCTGCTCGTCGATGGCCGCGGGCTCAAGCTCCAGGGTTATGAGAACGGCTTTTTCATCGGCGGCTCGCTGTTCGATCACGTGCGCCCGACGATGAAGATTTACCAGGACGAAATCTTCGGTCCGGTGCTCGCGGTGATGCGCGCCAACTCGTTCGACGAAGCCCTCGGGCTCACTAACGATCACCCTTATGGCAACGGCGCCGCGATTTTCACGCGCGATGGCGATGCGGCGCGCACCTTCGTCAACCGTGCCAAGATCGGCATGGTTGGGGTAAACGTGCCGATCCCGGTACCGATGGCGTTCCACTCGTTCGGCGGCTGGAAGCGTTCGCTGTTCGGCGACCACGCGGTGCATGGACCGGAGGGCGTGCGGTTTTACACCCACCTCAAGACGACGACGGCGCGTTGGCCGACCGGCATCCGCGCCCAGGCCGAATTTTCGATGCCGACGATGCGCTAGGCGGCGTTAGAAGCGTTCGCCGTCGTCGAGGTCCGTGGCAGCAACATTAGGTTCGGTCGCGACCGCCGACGGATGCGGTCGGAACGCGGCGATCGACCCCAAACACTTGAAATTTTTCTCCGTCTCGATCGAACCGCGCGGCTCGCAGAAACGGCGGTCGCTCCGAACCAGTCTGTCGATGATCCGGCAATCGCGACCGGTCGTGAGGTCGAGCGCGTGTTAGACGAGACCACTGCCCGAGGTCGCGGTCGCAGCGGCCGAGATGGCCGTTGCGGCCTGATCGAGAAAAGGCACGCCCAACATCGACGCGACGCAGCCGCCGAGGTTCAGCGCCAGGAGCGCTGCAAGCGCGACGCGCCCACCTAGCTTAACAACGAACATCGAGCGTCATCCGCGCACTGTCGCTGCGTCGACCCGGACCAAGAAGCTCATAGCTTCGATCGACGGCGAGCACGAGAGCTTTTAAGCCGCCTACCACCGAAGCGCAGCGAGCGCGGCCTGCGGCCGGTACCCGCCAACGCGGCAGGCCGCCGCGATTTTCGCGCCGTCGGGTGTCTCTCCGGGCGCGATGCCGAGTTCGGCGGCGTGGATCCCCGAAGTGATGAAATAGCCATCGACGCCGGCGCCGTTCGCTCCGGCAATGTCAGTCCTGAGCGAATCGCCGACCGCGAACACCTGATGGCGCTCGATGCCATCGAAGGTCGCAAAGCAGGCAGCGTACGCCGCGGCGTGCGGCTTGCCGTGGTAGGCGACGCGGCCGCCTAACCGTTCATAGGCCGCGGCGAGCTGGCCAGCGCACGGCACGTGGCGCGTCCCACGTTGCACCTCATGGTCGGGGTTGGCGCAAATCAGCGGCAGGTCGCGCTCCAACGCTTCGGCTAGGAAGGCGCCGTAGTCGGCAACTGTTTCGGTGTCGTCATCGAGAAGGCCGGTGACGACAATGAATGACGCAGTGCTCAGCCGATCGACGACGGTATAGTCGAGCGCCTCCATCAGACCCCAGTCGCGCTCCGGGCCAAGGCGAAAGTATCGGCGGCCGAGCCCGGCGTGAAACCCGTCGCCGCGTGCCGTCAGCGCGGCGCGGGTCAGATCGCCCGAGGTGATGATTGAATCATAGGCGCTCCGCGGAATGCCGAGCTCGACCAGACGCTGCACGACTTCGGACGAGCGCCGTGGCGCGTTCGATAGTAGCAGCGTCCGAATTTTTGCGTCGCGGAAGCGGCCGAGACAAGCGACCGCCGATGGAAACGCTTCGAGTCCGTTGTGAATGACCCCCCACAGGTCGAGGATCGCCGCCCGGTAGCGCCCGGCGATCCCGCGAAAGCCGGGCAGTATCGGCACGTCGTCGATCATGCGTTTATCCTATTCAATGCTCGAAACGGCTGGGCTTCGGCTCGCCGAACAGATAATCCTGCGCGTAGTCGATGTTGTGATCGATCAGATTGATGGCGACTGCTTCGGTTTCGACCCGTTCGGCGATCAGCCCGATACCGATTCGGCGCAGCGCCACCGACAGATCCTCGATATGGACCGGAAGGTCGGCCTGGTGGCGGGCCGACATCAGCGTTTCGGCGTTGACCTTGAGGAACTTGACGCCACGCTTCGCCAACTCGGAAATATCGAAGTGCAACGAGCGCACATGGTCGATCGAGAGTCCGAAGCGCAACTTCGCCAAGCGATCGAGGTTGCCCCGACGCTCGGATCGGTAAGAGTATCTTGCTCGAACTCGAAAAACAGCATCGGCGCCAATTCGGTGTTGTGCTGTAAAAAATCGACGAACTGCGAAAAAAAATCGCGATCGAGCAAAGAGGAACGCGAGATATTGAAAAAAACTCGAACCCCGATTCATCGCTAATAACCCGACGCACGAGCTGGACGCAACAGATCAACAGCAGATTGTCGATCGTCGCGACGAAGCCGCGCTCGGCAGCGACGGCGATGTATCGCTCGGGCAGGATCACGCGGCCGTCTTCCTCTCGTATCCGCGACAGAACTTCGCAGAACCGAACTTGAAGCGCCGGCAAACGGACGATCGGTTGCAGATACAGATCAAACCAATTCTCGCGCAGGGCGCGCTTGGTGATTTCCAACACGTCGGCCTGCGCCAGCGACTTCGGTTGGATCATTGGCAGAGGCTGTATCGAATTGGACAGCGCGTCGTTCTTCGCCGTTGGTACCGCGTTGCCCCCGCTTGACGTTGAGATGCGTTAGCAGGCTGCGCAGAACCCGCATCTCGGAAACGATCTCGTTGTTCGAGCGAGCAACGTCGCCGTCCGACGCGAGAACTGTGAGCTCGGCCATTTTGGCTTCGGTCGCCGCCAGTTCACTTTTCAGGTCATCATGCGAAGCGCGAAGCGCCCGAACGTGATGCGACAGGCGCGGGTTGAGAGCGATCTGTGAAGCGACCACATGAATGAGTGCGCCGGCCACCAGAACGAAACTTGCGGCACCGTAGGCCGTCGATCCGGCCAGCGCTGGGTTGTCGTGCGGCAACCAGTAGCCGAAGCTGGCGGCAGCGGCGCTGTAGCCGAGCGGGATCGAGAGGTGCCAGTACCATTTCATGGCGCTATGCGGGACCTTCGCTCACCGTTGGAGAGCGTAACGACTTGGCAGGGTGGCGGCAGGGTAGCGCCTGACTTCACGCGGCTGTTATAGCGCATCGCGCCCGACTGCGTCGGCAACCGACGCTAAGCCGTCGCGGACAAGCAGGTCCGCGAGTTCGCGTTTGATCCGGCGAACCAACCCGGGACCTTCGAAGACGAGCGCGGTGTAGAGTTGGACCAGGCTCGCGCCGGCGCGGATCTTGGCGTAGGCGTCGGCGGCTGAAGCGATACCGCCAACCCCGATCAGCGGAATCCGGCCCGCCGTCAGTCGATACATGTCGCGCAGGACCGCGAGCGAGGGCGCGAAAAGTGGTGCGCCGCTCAAGCCCCCCGCTTCGTCCCGGGCGGCGCTCTTGAGACCTTTGCGCGCCGCAACCGTAGTGTTGCCGACAATCAATCCGTCGAGCTTTTTTTCCAACGCGACGGCGGCGATGGCGGCCCGTTCGTCCGGGTCCAGATCAGGCGCGATTTTCGCGAGAATTGGGACCGGATGCACGCCGGCACGAGCCGCTACTTGGCGCGCAGCGTCGAGCCGGTCCAGCAACTCGAAGAGAGCTGCTCGACTTTGCAGCGCCCGCAGCCCCGGCGTGTTCGGCGAGGAGACATTGACGACGACATACGACGCATATGGCGCGAGCGCCGCGTACCCGGCGACGTAATCGGCGATCCGGTCAGCGCTATCCTTGTTGGCACCGACGTTGGCGCCGACGATGCCGGTGCTGCGGCGACCCGCGAGGCGGCCGGCCGAGGCGGCAAGCCCATGGTTGTTGAAGCCCAGCCGGTTCACCACCGCTCGATCTTCGACGAGGCGAAATAGTCGGGGTTTGGCGTTGCCCGTCTGCGGGCGCGGCGTCGTCGAACCGACCTCGACGAAGCCAAAGCCTATTCCCAACATAGCGTCAACGACGAGCGCATCTTTGTCGAAGCCGGCTGCAAGCCCGACTGGATTGGGAAAAACGAGCCCGAGAACGCGAACGGCGAGAACTGCGGGGTCTGGCTCCGGTTCGGCCTTGAAGAGTCCAGATCCCAGCGCCCGGAGGGTTAGCCTATGCGCGACCTCCGGATCGAGCCGGTGGAGAACGGGACGTACAATGGAGAACAGCTTCATCACGATCGGCGCCGGCACTGTACAAAATACTCGGTTGCTCGGAAAGGTAGGTCAGTACTATGGGGTAGACTGGTAGCCAAGATGAAACTATTCCCCACCGTCCTTTTCGCCTCGATCGTTCTCGTCGGTCCGCCCGCGTTTTCCCAGCCGATCCACGATGCCGGTCAAGACATCTTCGATCGCATCAACGGGGCGATCGCAGCCACGTGCGCCCACCCCAACGATACGCTGAAGCAAATGGCAGCGCATTTGGGGAGCGGCGCAGCACCGGTCTACCACCAGGTCCTTCGCCGCCGTGCGGTCGTGGCCGGTTGGCAGCGCGCCTTCACCCTCAAGACCTACGGCCTCCTCGAAGTGACTCGGATCCAGCCGACCGACGCCAGCGGCCAGATAACGGCCGAATTTTCGCTCGCCCTCGGCGAGCGTCTGCTGCCGACTCTCTCGGTGCTAGCGACGATCGATTGCCGCGTGCTCGAAGGTCGGCGCTTGGCCTATGACGGCAACGGTCAGCTCGAAAGTCTGATCGTCCTCGACGCCGACCTTGCGACCATTGGCCCGGGCGCGAAACTCAATCCTGAATTCCCACCGGCCGTGGCTGGCGATTCCGCCAGCGAAGCTATCCGCGTCGCGATCGTCGACACCGGTATCAACTATCAGCTGCCGATCTTTGCCCGCGCGCTCGCCCGCAACCGTCACGGCCAACCACTCGGCTACGACTATTGGGATCTCGACCCGTTTCCATTCGACAGCGATCCGCGGCGCTCGCCGTTCTATCCCATGCATCAGGGCACTCGCACGGCGAGCGTGATCGTGAACGAGGCGCCGGCGGCGAAGATCGTCCCTTACCGCTTTCCTTATCCCGATGTCAGCCTGATGGCCGATCTCGTGCGCGACGCCGACGATGCCGGCGCCCGGATCGTCGCGATCGCGTTCTCCGGCGGCGAAGGCGAATGGGACGCCTTCATCGAGGCAGCCGAATCGCGGCCCAACATGTTGATCATCGCCGCGGCCGGCCCCGGCGGCGCCAATCTCGATGTCACCGCCGAGCCTCCGGCGACTCTAACGCTGCCAAATATCATCATCGTTACGGCAGCCGATCGCCGCGGACGCATACTCGAGGGCGCAAATTTCGGCCCTCGTTCAGTCCACCTCGCCATGGTAGCGGACGACGTCGCCGTGGTCGATTTCTCCGGCCGGCCCGGGCGCGCAGCCGGCACCGGAATAGCCGCGGCGCGGCTGGCGGCCCTCGCCGCACGCTTGCTTGCCCGCAATCCGACCTGGACGATGAAAGAACTTCGCCGCGAGCTTTTCATCCTCGGTCGCACCGTGGCCGGCGAGCCGGCGCGCACGCGCCATGGCGTGATCATGGAGTGAACGCCCATTTGCCGACTTGAAGCGAAAGTGAGCCGCTTGCTCCGCTCGACTCAAAGCAGCGAAGAGAACAAGGTCTGTTCCGGCTCGATGCAGCCAGCATCGTCGTTCTTAACCGAATTGACCCGGATCGAGACCCGTGTCACGGCGAGTTCGCCCGCGTAAGGCTTTAGAAGCGCATCGGGCGTTGCGCCGGCGCTGGCCCGAAGCCACGATTCGTGGTCGCGTTTTGGTAGGATGACCGGCATGCGCTCGTGCAGCACGCGGAGCTCCTCGTTAGCTTCTGTCGTGACGATCGTGCAACTTTGGATCGGTCCCGCCCCTCCTGGCGCCGGCGGATGCCAGCGATCCCATAACCCGGCAAAGACGAACGGCCGGCCATCGGGCGGCGCGATCAGATACGGCTGTTTGATCTTGCCCTCGATCTTCCACTCGTAAAATCCGTCGGCGAGGATGAGGCAACGGCGTCGAGCGAACGCGTCGCGAAATGCTGGTTTTTCCTTAAGGGTGTCGGCGCGGGCATTGATGGTCTTGGCGCCGAACGCCAGGTCCTTGGCCCAAGCCGGGATCAGGCCCCAACGAAACGTCGCGAGTTCGGACTGGCCATCGGCACCAATCCGAACCGCATGCACCGGATCGGTCGGCGCGATATTGTAGCGGGGCGGTGCGTTCGGAATCGCCCCAGTCAGCGATAGGTATTCGAAATATTCGGCCCAGGTGACCGAGCGCTTGAAGCGGCCGCACATTGACCTTCGGTCCCTCCTCTCCTAGCCAACGGAGACGATCGATTCCGGGAGGCCCACATGCTCCACCTTTACGACTATCTGCCCTCGGGCAACGGCTACAAAGTTCGCCTGCTGCTCCGACTGCTTGGACTGCCCTAAGGGCGCACCGACCTCGATGTCATGAAAGGCGAAACGCGCACGCTGGCGTTCCTGGCCAAGAACCCGAACGGCCGCATCCCGGCGCTCCAACTCAACGCCGGCACGGTTCTGTGGGAGTTGAACGCCATCATATTTTACCTGGCCGACGGAACTCGTTTCTTGCCCACCGCCCGGCTTGCCCGCGCCCTGCAATGGATGTCTTTCGAGCGTTATAGCTACGAGCCCTATATCGAGGGTGGTACGGTTCTAGTTGTAGCATACCGGCCTCGATGACGAAAATCGCCGCCAGTTGCCGCAGAAACGGGCCGGCGGCGAAGCGACGCTCTGGGTTATGGAACGTCACCTCGCGAACGAGGCGTTCTTCGTCGGCCCTTCTCTCACGATCGCCGATATCGCGCTTTACGCCTATACCCACGTCGCCGACGAGGGCTCGTTCGACAGAGAAAGGGCCCGCCAGCGGCAAGAACCCTAGCGACCCGTCTGATCCGAGGGGCTGCGCTAGATCGAGGATCGATTCATC
>SHVV01000007.1 GCA_009694095.1 Alphaproteobacteria bacterium
CGTTGCTATATGGTTGCTACGATAAATTTCGGCTTCGCGGGAATGTCCATAAGTCTTTGATTTTATTGGTGGGCGCACCAGGACTCGAACCTGGGACCCGCTGATTAAGAGTCAGCTGCTCTACCATCTGAGCTATGCGCCCCGCGCGCGCGGTATAGCAAACGGCGCGCGGTGAGTCAGCACATTTCAGCCCGCAGGCCGACCCGCGCTAGGCTCGTCAATCGGATGAGCCCGGACGGCGAGGAATTCGAACGTCGCGGTGTGTGTGAGCACAGATAAGGATACCGAACGCGGCGAGGATCGACACCAGTGCGGTGCCGCCGTAGGAGAAGAGCGGTAGCGGGACGCCGACGATCGGGATCAACCCCATCACCATCGCTACGTTGATGAATATATAAAAGAAAAACACCGTGGTGATGCTCATCGCGACCAGGCGGCCGAAGTGCGACGCGATGCGCTGCGCCATGACAACGCCGTTGGCGATCAAGACGAAATAGAGAAACAGCAAGAACAGCCCGCCGACGAGACCAAACTCCTCGGCGTACACGGTAAAGATGAAATCGGTTTGCTTTTCAGGAAGGAAGTTGAGGTGGCTTTGGGTCCCCTGCATGAACCCCTTGCCGAACGTTCCACCCGATCCGAGCGCGATTTTCGATTGGATGATGTGGTAGCCGGCGCCGAGCGGATCGCGCTCGGGGTCGAAAAAGGTGAACACGCGGTTTTTCTGATAGTCGTGCAGAAATTCCCAGGCCAAGGGCAACGCCGCCAGCAGTCCGCCCCCGGAAACGATAAACATCCACAACCGCACGCCGGCGAGAAACAACACCGTGACGCCACATAGGCCGAGTAAAGCCGCAGTCCCAAGATCAGGTTGGCGCAACACCAGGACGATTGGAGCGGCGATCATGAGCAGCGGTACGATTAACCAGCGGATTTGTCCGACCTCACCCTCGTTCCGAGTGTGGAAATACTTGGCGAGAGCGAGAACCAGAGCGATTTTCATCAACTCGGACGGCTGAATATTGAAGGCGCCGACCGATACCCAGCGTTGCGCGCCCATGCCGATGTGCCCAACAATATCCACGGCGACGAGAAGAGCGAGGGCGACGGCATAGATCGGGTAGGCATAGCGGTAGAAAAAGCGGAAGTCGGTCAGCGCGCCAGCGAACATCACGGCTGCTCCAAGCACGAAGCGCACCGATTGTTTGAGCACCCAGGTGTCAGTTGTCCCACGTGCGATCGAGTAGAGCATCGCGAAGCCGATGCCGACGATGACCAGAACGACGCCGACGAAGAGCCAGTTCACCGCCAAGAACCTCTGCCATAGCGTCAATTCCACCGGCGGGCGAAGACTTTCGCGGATCGTCATGGTCAGCTTTCCCGATTCGGGGCGGTCGCCGCGACGGCGGGCTCGCTTCCGGTCGACGGGTTGCGTAACTGGGCCAGGCGCAAGACATCGCGGATGATCGGCGCCGCCATCGCCGACCCCGCGCCGCCGTGTTCGACGACGACCGCGGCCGCGAACCGGGGCGCGTTCGCCGGGGCGTACCCGACGAACACGGCGTGGTCGCGTTCGTGCCACGGTTTGTTTTCGTCCTTGATTTTCTTTCCAGCGAGCCGTTCGGACTTGCTGATGCGACGAACCTGCGACGTACCGGTTTTGCCGGCAAGCAACAGATTCGGTTCTTTGATACGGGCCTTGAACGCGGTGCCATGCGGCCTGTTGCACACGCCGAACATCGCATTCTGGACAAACTTGAGCGACGCGGACGAAACGCCGATCGATTCTAGCTTTTGATCGCTCGGCTGACCGCGTTCGCGCAAGAGCCGGGGTGCCACCACATGCCCGCCGTTCGCGATGCGCGCCGCCATGACACACAATTGTAATGGCGTTGCAAGAACGAAGCCCTGGCCGATGGCGGTGTTGAGCGTCTCGCCGTGCTGCCAGGGCACGCCGGTCGCCGCCAACTTCCAGTCCCGCGTCGGAATCAATCCTTCTTTTTCTCCGGTTTGATCGACGCCTAGCTTGGTGCCAAGGCCGAATTTTTTCGCCATTGCCGCAATGCGATCCGGACCAAGCCGACGTCCAAGATCGTAGAAAAAAACGTCGCAACTCTGTTCGATCCCTCGGGTAAAATCGATTCGACCGTGCCCTTCTTTTTTCCAACAATGGAACCGGTGATCGCCAAGGTCCATGAAGCCAGGACAGGAAACGCTGTGGTCCGGGGACACGAGACCCGATTCGAGCGCGGCGAGCGCGACCACCAGTTTGAATGTCGAACCGGGCGGATACTGACCGGCGATCGACTTGTTCACCAACGGGTTGCGCTGGTTTTGTACCAGCGACTGCCACTCCGCCCGGCTCAATCCGACATTGAACGCCGTGGGGTCGAAGGCTGGCGTCGACACGAGCGCGAGCACATCGCCATCGTGAACGTTCATGACCGCAAGACCACCCGACTCCTCGCCCAGGCGTTCAACCGCAAGTAGCTGAAGACCGGCGTCGATCGACAGCTGAACCATTTCACCGGGCTGTCCATCACGCCGGCCAAGCTCGCGAATCACCCGGCCATAGGCATTGACTTCAACACGGCTACTGCCGGCCGTGCCGCGCAATCGTTGATCGTATATTCTCTCGATACCGCTTTTGCCGATGCGAAATCCCGGCACCTGGAGCAGCGGATCATCGCTGCCCCTTTTGTCTTCCTCGGCGACCGGCGCCACATAACCGATGACGTGCGAAAACGCCGAATTGCTTGGATACGCCCGTGTCTCGCCGACGTCTGGCTGGATGCCCGGAAGGTCAGGTGAGCGCACGTTGATACGCGAGAATTGTTCCCACGTCAGATTCTCGCTGATCGTAACGGGCACGAAACCGCGCATTCGTTTAACATCGCGCATAATTCGACGGCGATCGTGCTCGGGGATGTCGATGAGTTCGGCGAGGCGCGCGAGCGTGGTCTCAGCGCTTCTCGTTTGCTCCGGAATCAATACGACGCGGTAGTTTTGCTGATTGCTGGCGAGATCCACTCCGAAGCGGTCGACGATTCGACCGCGTGGCGGAGCGAGCAATCGGAAATTGATGCGATTGTCTTCCGCCAATACCTTGTACTGGTCTGATTCAATCACCTGGAGATAGTGCATGCGCGCAGCGAGCGCGCCGAACAACACGGTTTTAGCGCCGATGAGGAATAGGGCCCGCCGGCTGAAAATCTTATCGCGCATGTTATCGCGCGCCATTTATCCGACCAGCCGTCGATGGACTTGGCCGAGACACCACGCAAACAGCGGATAGAGGGCGGCCGTGATGGCCGCTTCCAAGATAATTGGCGTGAAACCGACAATGGTGAGGAAATACAAGCTCGCGGCAAGCCAACCGATCACCGCCGCGCCAAGAGCGACAAGAACGAACCCCAACCAAGACACGACGAACCCTTTGCCGAGGATCGCCCGGCGTTGCGACACAACGAAACCACTCGCCAACAGCAGCACCAAGGCCGACAGCCCCAACGGTGTGCCAAGGATCAGATCCTGCAGCACACCCAAGCCAAACACAGTCGCAAGCGGCAAGAGGTCCGGCCGGCACGTCGTCCAGTAGTAGACAGCCGCCAAGCTCAGCGCCGGTCCGACGTGGGAGATATGCGGCAACCCGAGCGGGATGACGCTCAAGAGCAACAACACGACAATAGTTGATGCCGGCACGACGCCGCGGGAGGCTCGAGCGAATGCGGCTTCAAAATGCTCGCTCATGGCATACGCTTACCCGGTGCGCGCAGCCCGTCGCGGCTTTCTTCGAGCTCCGGCGCTTCATGGCGCAGAACCCGTACATACTCCAGTCGATTGAGATCGGCGAAAAGTTGGACCCGGGCCACTCGATCGCCGACTGACGCGACCACCCCGACCAAAAGCCCGGGCGGAAAAACGCCGCCCTGTCCAGACGTGACGATGCGATCGCCGCGCTGCAGCTCATCGGCGTTAGCGAAGAACTGCAACCGCGGCCAATCCGAGTTGTCGCCGGACAAGATCGCGCGCGCGCGGGTATTTTCGATCAGAACCGGCAGCCGCGAATTTAGATCGGTCACCAGCAAAACGCGCGAAGCACGCTCGCCGGCTTCAACGATCTGCCCGACAACACCGTCCGCGATGGCGACCGGCATGCCCTTGGTGACGCCGTCGCGCGTTCCAGCCGAGAGAATCATGGTACGGATGAACGGTCCGCTGGTATCGGCGACGACCCGAGCGGTGATGAAGCTGGTCCGCGACTCGCCGCCCTTGGCGTTGAGTAGAGAGCGATACGCCGCATTTTCCTGCTCGATCCGTCTCGCCGCCACTTGCCACTGCCGAAGGCGCTCGTTTTCCACGCGCAGGCGCGCGTTCTCGGTGTGGAGGTTGACTAAGCCGTCGATCGTTTGAACGCCGTGATTGACCGCGGCAACCGGCTCGCTCAACACGGCGAGGATCGGCGCGACGGCATCGGCGACAAACTGGCGAACTCGTTCCGTCAGCACGGTGTCCGCCTTACCGAGCAACATTAAGGCGAACGAACCGCCGACCAAAGCGATAAATGCGAACCGTTGTGCAATCGCACGGAACGGGATCGTCAACTGGGTCAGACGCTCGTGCGGCGCTGCCACGTTGCCACTCCTTGGAACGCCGCGTCCGACTGGCCTACTTTGATTCGTAAGCCTGCCAAAGGACGCCCTTGAGCGTACCCATTTCCTCCAACACGCGCCCAGCGCCACGCGCCACGCTATTGAGCGGTTCGTCGGCGATCGAAATCGGCAGTCCCGTGGCATGACGAAGGACAAGATCGAGATTGCCGAGCATGGCACCGCCGCCGGTCATGACGATGCCCTTGTCAACGATGTCGGCCGCCAACTCGGGCGCCGTATGTTCAAGCGCGACCTTGACAGCGTCGATGATCGCACTGACCGGTTCAGCTAGGCTCTCGGCGATCTGCCGCTGGTTGATGACGATTTGCTTGGGCACGCCGTTCATCAGATCGCGCCCTTTGATTTCGAGGCTATGGCCGTCGCCGTCTTCCGGCGGACATGCGGTTCCGATCTGCTGTTTGATCCGCTCCGAACTTGATTCGCCAATCAGAAGGTTATGGTGGCGACGGACGTAGGCGATGATCGCGTCATCCATTTTGTCGCCGCCGACGCGGACCGATTTGGCGTAGACGATTCCGCCCAACGACAACACCGCGACTTCGGTGGTGCCGCCACCGATGTCGACGACCATCGATCCGGTCGGTTCGGTGACCGGAAGCCCGGCCCCAATTGCCGCCGCCATCGGCTCTTCGATCAGATAGACGCGCCGCGCTCCGGCGCTCTCGGCCGACTCCTGGATGGCGCGTCGCTCAACGGGCGTCGAACCCGAAGGAACGCAGACAATGATCTGCGGACTGGCGAAGCTCCGTCGGTTGTGCACTTTGCGGATGAAATGCTTGATCATTTCTTCCGCGACCTCGAAGTCGGCAATGACGCCGTCGCGAAGCGGCCGGATCGCCTCGATGTTGCCCGGCGTTCGGCCGAGCATTTGCTTGGCCTCCTCGCCGACCGCGAGCACCTGCTTCTTGCCACGGTTGTTGATGATGGCCACCACCGACGGTTCGTTCAGAACGATGCCGCGGCCGCGCACGTAGACCAGCGTGTTGGCGGTGCCCAAATCGATGGCCATATCCGCCGATAGCATTCCTAAAAGCCTGGAGAACATCCGTTAAGTCCCTACGTGGCAACCGACGGCGAAGTGCCGCCACCCCCTGCCCCCCCCCAAAAAAACGATTCTTCCCCTTGAACTAATCCCCGGTTCGGCGCATCGGGCTTAGGCCCAAAGCGCCGCCGGTGCCGATTTTTCGCGCTTTACCAACAATTTGTTGAGTGCGTTGATGTAAGCACGTGTCGCCGCAACTAACGTATCCGTATCCGCCCCTTGGCCATTGACGGTGCGGCCATTCTCTTCGAGGCGAACCGTCACTTCAGCCTGCGCGTCCGTGCCTTCGGTAACCGCATGCACCTGGAACAGTTTGAGCGTCGCGGTGTGCGGAAACAAGTCTTTGATCGCCTTGAATGCCGCATCGACCGGCCCGTCTCCATGGGCTTGCGTCCTTTTGACCGCGCCGTCGATGTCGAGTTCAAGATCGGCCTTTTGGGGCCCGCGCGAGCCGCAAACGATCTCAAGCGAGACGAACTTGACTCGTTCGTTGCCGGACTGGATGCCGTCGTCGACCAATGCGATCAAGTCCTCATCGAAAATGTCCCGCTTCTTGTCGGCTAGATCCTTGAAGCGACGGAACGAGTCTTTGAGTGCATTGTCGCCCAGCGCGTAACCGAGATCTTCGAGCTTTTTCTTGAACGCATGTTTGCCCGAGAGCTTACCCAACACGATTTTCGATTGCGACAATCCAACCGATTCGGGCGTCATGATTTCGTAGGTTGCGGCATTTTTGAGGACGCCGTCCTGGTGAATACCGGACTCGTGGGCGAACGCATTGGCACCGACGATCGCCTTGTTGTTCTGAACCGCCATGCCGGTGATAGCCGCGACCAAACGAGATGTTTTCACGATGTTCTCGGTCTTGACGCCGGTCTTGTAGGGGATCGCGTCGTGGCGCGTGCGCAGCGCCATCACAATCTCTTCCAGCGCCGCATTCCCCGCCCGCTCGCCAATGCCGTTTACCGTGCACTCGACTTGCCGTGCGCCAGCGGCGACCGCGGTCAGCGAGTTGGCGACCGCCAAGCCGAGGTCGTTGTGGCAGTGGGTCGACAGCCTCGCCTTGTCGATGTTGGGAACTCGATTTCGAAGCATCGAGATCAGGTCAAAGTATTCCGACGGAATCGTATAACCAACCGTATCCGGAATATTGATCGTGCTGGCGCCAGACTTGATCGCAGCCTCAACGACCCGGCACAGGAAATCGTGGTCGGTCCGGGTGCCGTCCTCGCAACTCCACTCGACGTCGTCGCACAGGCGTCGGGCGTACGACACGCTGTCGATCACCGCGTCGTACACCTCTTCGGGCGTCATCCGCAGCTTGACCTTCATGTGGAGCGGGCTGGTCGCAATAAACGTGTGGATGCGGCGGCGTTTGGCCGGCTTGGTCGCTTCCGAAGCGGCATCGATATCCGCTCGTGCCGAACGCGAAAGCGAGCACACCGTTGCGTGCTTGGTGCGCTTGGCGATAGCGTTGACCGCTTCGAAGTCGCCGCGCGAGGAAACGGCGAAACCGGCCTCGATCACGTCGACTCCAAGATCGTCGAGCGCCTCGGCAATTCGGATTTTTTCGTCTAGATTCATCGCTGCGCCGGGCGATTGTTCGCCGTCGCGCAACGTCGTATCGAAAATCAACACGCGATTACTGTCGTTCGTCGTCACGGCGGGTTCCCTGATCCGTGGGTTTGACAAAGGTCCGTTCTCCTGCCCCGACCACCCGCGATGCTCGCAAGTGAGCCTACGCCGTGATCAGGGGCACCTAAGTCGAAAGACCTCGCCCCAAGAATCGTCTCTGCCACGTGCGCATGGCATGGTGTTCGCCGAACTCACGGCGTAAATCCTACCCGTCGCCGTGGGTAACGCGTTGATTTTCCTACGCACCAAATAAAACCTTCAAAACCAGCATATTGCTACAGAACGCTCGCATTTCACTGTGACAAATCAGGGTTAAATCGCACTTGACTAGCCCTGATTGAATAATTTCTACGCCCCAATCCCGAGCGAAACAACAATTTTTCGGGGTATTGGGGATTTCACCCAACCGTTTTCGACCCCGTCGCCTCGTTCCGGCCTAGTTTCTGGCTCTGTCTACCAGACGATTGCGGCCAAGCCATGGCATCATCTCCCGCAATTTCTCTCCGACCGCTTCGATCGGATGCTCGGCGCCGCGATTTCGCATCGCCTTGAAGCTCGGCTGACCGGCCTGGTTTTCAAGCACCCACTCGCGCGCGAACTGTCCGGACTGAATCTCGGACAGAATCTTTTTCATCTCGGCACGGGTTTCATCGGTGATCACGCGTCGGCCGCGCGTGTAATCGCCATACTCGGCGGTGTTCGACACCGAGTAACGCATATTGGCGATCCCGCCTTCATAGAATAGGTCGACGATCAACTTGAGTTCGTGCAGGCACTCGAAGTACGCCATTTCGGGCGCGTAACCCGCTTCGACCAGAGTCTCGTACGCCGCCATCACCAGCGCCGTCACTCCGCCACAGAGCACGGTCTGCTCGCCAAACAAGTCGGTCTCGCATTCCTCGCGAAACGTCGTCTCGATGATTCCGGCGCGTCCACCGCCGATCGAGCAACCGTACGAGAGCGCGGTCTCTTGCGCGTTGCCGGATGCGTTTTTCTCGATCGCGAGAAGGCACGGCACACCGGCGCCCCGGGCGTACTCCGAGCGAACCGTGTGGCCTGGACCCTTCGGCGCGATCATAAAGATATCGAGGTCCGATCGCGGTTCGATCAGCTTGAAGTGAATGTTGAAACCGTGCGCGAAGGCAAGCGCCGATCCTTGCTTCAGGTTGGGGCGCAGGTGGTCGCGGTACAAAGCGGCTTGCAACTCGTCGGGCACAACGATCATCGCGACGTCGGCCCAACGAGCCGCGTCGTCGAGTTCCATGATCGGAAAGTTAGCCATCTCGGCTTTTTTCCGGCTCGGGCTGTCTTTGCGAAGTGCAATCGCGACCTCTTTGACGCCTGAATCACGCATGTTGAGCGCGTGTGCATGCCCCTGACTGCCGTAGCCATAAATCACGACTTTCTTGGACTTGATCAAATTAACGTCGGCGTCGCGGTCGTAATAGACTCGCATGGGCTCCTCCAGACTTTCTATGCGTTGACCCGCTTGCGCTTTCGCAACGGGCTTTTTGTTGCGGCGTTCGATGCCGACACGCCGCGCTCGAAGCCGACGGCGCCGCGACGAATCGCGACGGCGCCGGTCCGCGAAACCTCGACCAAGCCGAGGGGTCGCATTAGTTCGATGAAGGCATCGATCTTCTCCGTCGATCCCGTCATCTCGAACACAAACGAATGCGTTGTCGAATCAACAGCGCGAGCGCGAAACACATCGGCGAGGCGGAGCGATTCGACGCGGTTTTCGCCGTTTCCTTTGACCTTGATCAATGCCAACTCGCGCGTGACATGGGGCCCGTCCGTCGTCAAGTCCTGCACCGCGTGCACCGGCACCAGCCGGCCGAGCTGATTCTTGATTTGCTCGATCACCATCGGCGTTCCCTTGGTGACGACCGTGATACGCGACAATTTTTTCTCGGCGTCGACCTCGGCCACGGTCAGGCTCTCGATATTGTAACCGCGGCCGGAAAAAAGACCGATCACGCGCGCGAGAACGCCGGCCTCGTTGTCGACGAGCACCGCGAGCGTGTGGTTTCGAACGATTGAATCGAGCATATCCGTCTATACCAACATCTTTCCTTCGGCCGAGACTTCGGGCCTCTTGTCCTCCGGCCCGAGTATCATGTCGTAATGCGCGGCACCCGACGAAATCATCGGAAAGCAATTCTCATCGGGATCGACGACGATGTCGGCGACAACCGGATGCGGCGTCGAGATCATCTGTTCGATCACGTCGTCGAGCTCGCCTGGAGCGGTTGCACGTAACCCCACCGCACCGAACGCCTCTGCCAGTTTTACGAAATCTGGCAGCGCGTCCATGTACGTTTCGGCATAACGCCCGCCGTGCAACAGCTCCTGCCACTGGCGCACCATCCCCATGTAGTGATTATTGAGGATGAAAACTTTGACCGGCAGCCGGTACTGAATAATCGTCGAGAGTTCCTGAATGTTCATAAGAATCGATGCTTCGCCGGCAACATCGATCACCAGCGAATCCGGGTGTGCGACCTGGACACCCATGGCCGCCGGCAGCCCATAGCCCATCGTTCCGAGCCCGCCCGATGTCATCCACCGGTTGGGCTCCTCAAATCGAAGAAATTGCGCCGCCCACATCTGGTGCTGGCCCACTTCGGTCGTGATGTAGGCGTCGCGGCCCTTGATGTGGCGGTACAACCGTTCGAGCGCGAACTGCGGTTTGATGATGTCATCCGATTTGCGATAGCGTAGGCACTCGCGCGCGCGCCAACCGGCGATCTTCCCCCACCACGCCTTCAGCGCCTTAGCATCAGGCTTGTAGCACTTCTTGCGCCATACTTTGAGCATGTCGTCGAGCACGCTCCCGACGTCGCCGACGATGCCGATATCGACCGAAACATTCTTGTTGATCGACGACGGATCGATGTCGATGTGAATTTTCTTCGAGTTCTTGGCAAACGCGTTCAGCCGCCCGGTAACTCGATCGTCGAAGCGGGCACCGACTGCAATCATGACGTCGCACTCGGACATCGCGAGATTCGCCTCGTAGAATCCGTGCATTCCGACCATGCCGAGGAACTGTTGGTCGGATCCAGGGAAGCTCCCGAGACCCATCAAGGTGTTGGTGATTGGAAAGCCTGTCAGCTTGACAAATTCGGTCAAGAGCTCGGACGCGCGCCGCCCCGAATTGATGACACCGCCGCCGGTGTAGAAAAGCGGCCGCTTCGCGGCCGCAATCATCGCTACAGCGGCTTCGATCTTGTCGGGGCTTCCCTTGATCTGCGGGCGATAAGTGCGGTGCGTAGCCTCCCGAACGGACGTATAGCGCCCAGTTGCGAGCTGGACGTCCTTTGGCAAGTCGACGACGACCGGCCCCGGTCGGCCTGATCGGGCGACGTAGAACGCTTCATGGATAATCCGGCCGACATCGTTGACGTCGCGCACGAGGTAATTGTGTTTGGTGCACGGACGGGTGATGCCGACCGTGTCGGCTTCCTGAAAGGCGTCGTTGCCGATCAGATGGGTCGCGACTTGGCCGGTCAGACAGACAATTGGAATCGAATCCATCATCGCGTCGGTCAGGCCGGTAACGGTGTTGGTCGCGCCGGGACCCGAGGTGACGATCAGAGCGCCGACCTTACCGGTCGAGCGTGCATAACCTTCGGCCGCGTGAATCGCGCCCGCCTCGTGCCTAACAAGAATGTGCCGAATCTGGTTCTGGGAAAAAATCGCGTCGTAAATCGGAAGAACCGCGCCACCAGGATAGCCGAAAATGATGTCGACGCCTTCGTCGGCGAGTGCCTTGATGACGATCTCGGCGCCGTTCAATTCGTGGGCCTCGGACATTGCATCCTCCTTGATCTCCCCGCCTTGCCGGAAGATCGATTCAGCGCCTTCCCGTGAGTGCGGCAACGGGTGCGCTCGCTGCCTTCGCGGGTCGGGCCCCCGCGCAGCCAAATGCTTGGCACCGCCGAAAGCCTGTAAAAACGGGCACAACCTAGTGGCCCACCCCCGTCCGGTCAACAAAAATCAGCAAATAAATGAGAAGATTTTTGGTAACAATCTTTCCATTTATTGCTCAACGACCGGTGTCCAGTCGGCCATTTGATGTCGAAACCAGGTCGATTGGCGTTTGGCGTACTGCCGCGTGGCGGCCTGGCCGTTGGCGATCGCTCCATCGAGCCCTATTTCGCCCCGGATATAAGCCCGCAGCGCCGAGGCGCCAACGGCTTTCATCGCCGGGAGCATCGGGTCATGGCCGAGCGCATCCAGCGCGCGCACTTCTTCGACGGCACCGGCGGCGACCATCGCGGCGAACCGCCGATCGATCCGCGCCACCAGTTCGTCGCGCGCCGGAGTCAGGATCAGGCGCGCAAGCGGTGAAAATCGCGGTGCACTCTCGCCTTCTGCCTGCCACGCCGCCAGCGACCGCCCGGTCGCGGCTAGAACCTCCCACGCGCGAGCGAGGCGTTGCCCGTCCCGCCAACCGATCCGCGCCGCCATCACCGGATCTCGTTGCTCAAGACGGCGGTGAAGAGCTTCCGGCCCGATCGCCGCGAGCAGGGCCCGGCTCTCGGCGCGCACCGTCGCTGGAATATCGGGGATCGGCGCCAATCCCTCAAGGAGCGCCCGGAAATAGAGCCCGCTACCCCCAACCACAATCGCGATCTTCCCAGCTGAAGTAGCGGCTTCGATCGCTTCCAAGGCAAGACCGCGCCAACGCCCGGCCGAGCAGTATTCGCCGGCATCCAAGCAGCCGTACAAGCAGTGTTCGACACGCGCCGTATCTTCGAGCGAAGGCCGCGCCGTCAAGATACGGAGTTCACGGTAGACTTGCTGGCTATCGGCGTTAACAATCACGGCACCGCCGTGCCTCTTCAGTCCCTCGGCGAGCGCAATCGCAACCTGCGATTTTCCGCTCGCCGTCGGTCCCGCCAGTAAAATAGCGCGTGTCGTCACGACAAACCCTTACGGTGGCGTTATCCTCGCCTTCGCGTATCGCCAAGCACCGGTCTCTGCAACCGTCCGCCCGCTTATGAAATATGTTATAACGATCGTTGGCGATACAGCACTACGGCCGCTCGATACCGTGACGCTCGATAAGGCGGTCACCGCACTCGCGAACGCCAACGCGGCGCTGGCAAGTCCCGATTGGTTGGCAAAGCGTCAAGCCGTCGATATCGCTTTCGATGGCATGTTGCCGCTGAAGGCTCTTCACCTCGTTCAAAGCGCACTCGGTGACGCTCCGTTCGACATCTGTGCTCAGCCGATCGAAGGGCGGCGCAAGAAACTTCTGGTCGCCGACATGGACTCAACGATTCTTGCCGACGAAACCATCGACGAGATCGCGGCCGAGGTAGGAAAGAAAAAGGACATTGCACAGATCACGCTTCAAGCGATGGAGGGCAAGCTCAAGTACGCCGATTCACTCCGCCGCCGCGTCGCACTTCTGGCCGGAACCGGGCTCGACAAACTCGACGCGGTGCTCGCTCGGCTCGCTCTCAACCGCGGCGCGGCGACGCTCATTGCAACGATGAAACAAAGTGGCGCCATGACTGTCCTCGTTACGGGTGGATTTTCCTATTTCACGGCGCCGGTCGCGGCTGCGCTTGGCTTCGATCGCTTCCACGCAAACCAGCTTGAATTCGAGCGGGGCAGGCTCACCGGCAAGGTCAAGGAGCCAATCCTCGACGCGGCGGCCAAGCGAAGTATCCTCGAGACGACTTCGCGCGAGCTCGGCATCGAACTTCGAGCCACCGTCGCGGTCGGCGACGGCGCCAACGATCTCGGGATGATCGAGGCGGCAAGCCTCGGTGTCGCCTTTCGCGGCAAGCCGTCGCTCGCCGCGATGGCCGACGCACAGATCGATCATTCCGACTTGACGACCGTTCTCTATTTTCAAGGATTTCACGAGCGCGAGATCATCGTCCGGTCGGACGCGCTCACGTTTGGCAAACAATAAAGGCGGGGCACCCCGCCTTTTTGTCTAGTCGATGTTCCGACGATCGATTCAGCCGCCTTCGAGCCGCAACGCGATAAAGCGGAGGTCGTCGCCGCTCTGTACCAGGAGAAGAACCGATTTCCGTTTCGCGTCCTGGATCTTCTTGACCTTATCGGCGACTTCAGCCGGCGCACCGACCTCTTCCTGACCGACCTCAACGATGATATCGCCCGGCTTCAAGCCCTTTTCCGCCGCCGGTGTATCCTTGTTCACCTCGGTGACGACCACGCCGCGAGCGCCGTCAGGAAGATTGAATCGTTGCTTGGTTTCGGGGTTGATCGCCGACAGCGTCAATCCGAGCGTTGCCAACGTTTCGCTCTTCCCGACCGGCGGCTTCGGATCGACCGACGCGACTTTCTGTTCGTCTTCCGGCAACTCGCCGACTTTGACTTCGAACGTCATAGACTTGCCTTTTCGCCAAACGCCAACTTTGACCGGCTTGCCGATCTTGGTTTCAGCGACGAGGCGCGGAAGACGGCGCATATCCTTCACGTCCTTGCCATCGAAGGTCAGCACGATGTCGCCGGCCTCGATTCCGGCCTTCTTCGCCGGACCATCGCCGGCGACGCCGGCAATCAGCGCGCCGCGCGTTTCGCCAAGACTAAGGCTCTCGGCGATCTCATCGGTCACCGTCTGAATGCGGACGCCGAGCCAACCGCGCCTGGGCTTGCCATACTCAAGCAGCTGTTCGATCACGGGGCGGGCCAACCCCGCCGGGATGGCAAACCCAAGTCCGACGCTGCCACCGGACGGCGAGAAGATCGCCGTATTGATGCCGATCACTTCACCATCGTTGTTGAACATCGGACCGCCGGAATTGCCCCGGTTGATCGACGCATCCGTTTGCAGGAAATCATCGTACGGGCCGGCGTTGATGTTGCGGCCGCGCGCCGAGAGAATGCCGACCGTAACGGTGCCGCCGAGGTTGAACGGATTGCCGATCGCGATGACCCAATCGCCGACCCGCGTCTTGTCCGAATCGCCCCACTTGATCGCCGGAAGTTTGCGTTCGGTCTTAAGCCGCAGTACGGCCAAGTCGGTCTTCGTGTCGCGTGCGATGATCGTCGCTTCCACGGTGGTGTCGTCGTGAAGGGTCACCCGAATCTCGTCAGCTTCGGCGATAACGTGATTGTTGGTCACGACGATGCCGCTCGAATCAATAATAAATCCCGAGCCTACCGACGTGGAGCGTCGCCCCGAAGGCCGATCGCCGCTGCCGCGTTCTCGTTCCTGGCGCTCGAAAAAGTCGCGGAAAAATTCCTCGAACGGCGATCCGGGCGGAAATTGCGGAGTTGGGATGGCCTCGCGCGGGTTCTGACTGCGCCGAGCGGTCTGCTGCGGTGCGGAGGTGGTCGAGATGTTGACAACCATCGGCAGCAATTTTTCCGCGAGATCGGCAAAACTTTCGAGCGCCGACGCGCGCGAGGGTTTGGCTGCCGGAGCGGGTCGCGAGGTTTGCGCTTCGCTTGCGAGCGGCAGGGTAAGCGTGAGCGCGAGCGCAGCGGCACCTAGCCAGATTCCAGCCGCGCTCTTTCGCCCGGCGCACATGGCCACGGGCCGGCCGGCGTTTTGTCCAATCCTACCGCTCATGGGGGTCAGCTCCGTGGCCGTCGATCTCGTGTCCATTGCGTGCCTTGTCTCTAGGTTCGTATCTAGCCTAATGTAAGGAGATTCCCACTTACTTCGACCCTGCTGCTCGAATTAATGTCAATCCGTGGCAGCGTTGAAATACCGCACTTCGCTGTGCCTCGAAGTCCGGCTTAGGCTCTGACCAACCAGACGAGCCCGACGCCGACGCCGGCTATGGTGACCCCACCCATGCGTAGGTTGGTCGGCGGAACCGATTGCGCCAGTTCCATCATCCGTTTCAATCCGTCCGGAAACAACGCGTACAGCGATCCTTCAATCACCAGGACCAAGCCCATGGCCGTCAGAAAATCTAGCACGCGCGCGTCACTTGGGGTTCGTGGCGCCTGGGAGGCGTCCCCTGAGGTCATTGAAATAGCGGAAAAATTCCGTATCGGGGTTCAGGATCATCGTGGTGTCGCCGCCGCCCAGCGCTTCGGCGTAAGCCTGCATTGAGCGATAGAACGCGAAGAATTCCGGGTCCTTTCCGTACGCCTCGGCAAAGATCCGGTTCCGTTCGCCGTCGCCTTCGCCGCGCAAGATCTGCGCCTTGCGGTGCGCCTCGGCTAGAAGGACCGTCTTCCCTCGATCGGCGTTAGCGCGGATCAGTTGAGCTTGTTCCGCCCCTTGTGCGCGAAATTCTTTCGCCTCGCGTTCGCGCTCGGCCTTCATGCGTCCATAGATCGCTTGAGCGTTGGCATCGGGCAGATCGGCGCGCTTGATTCGAACATCGACGACGTTGATGCCGAATTCCTTGGCCTCGCGGTTGACGAGTTCAGCGGTTTGACGCATCAGCTTGCTGCGCTCGGCCGAAAGAACGGCCGAGAGCGGCACCTCGCCCAAGACCGATCGCATGCTGGAGTTGAGCATGGCGGCCAACCGCGATCGGGCGCCGAACTCGTTGCCCACGGCCTGATAAAACTTCAGCGGGTCGACGATCTGGTAACGCAGGAACGCGTCGACGACGAGCCGTTTCTGGTCGGAAGCGATGATTTCTTCGGCGACTCCGTCATAGATCAGAACGCGTTTGTCGAACGAAACGACGTTCTGGATTAACGGGATCTTGGCGTACAACCCCGGCTCTTTAATGGTGCGCTTGGGCTCGCCAAATTGGAGGACCAGGACCTGCTCCGTTTGCTGGACCGTAAAAAAGGTCGACATGAGAGCGATGGCCGCGACGACGACCACGCCGACAGCGATGACGAGAACTCGGTTCATCACTTGCTCTCCTTCTTGCGTTGGAGTTCCGGCAGCGGCAGGTAGGGCACAACGCCACTGCCCCCGGGAGACGGGTCGACCAACACTTTCTGCGAGCTGCGCAGGACCTTCTCCATCGTTTCGATATAAATGCGACGCTGCGTCACCTCCTTGGCGCGCAGGTACTGGGTGTAAACGGCGAGAAAACGTCGTGCATCGCCGTCGGCTCGCAACTCGGTTTCTTGCTTGTACGCCAGAGCATCCTGGAGCATTTGTTCGCTCTCGCCGCGCGCGCGCGGGATGATGTCGTTTGCATACGACTCGGCCTCGTTTTTCTGGCGTTCGAGGTCGGCGCGCGCCCGCTGTACATCGCGGAATGCATCGATCACCGCGTTCGGCGGATCGACCTTTTGAAGCTTGACTTCGGTAATCTGGATGCCGGCCTTGTAGCTATCGAGGATTTGTTGCGCCAGGGTTCGAACATCAGTCTGAATCTCCGAGCGTCCCTCGGTCACGGCGCGCTGAAACAGCGTCTTGCCGATAACCTCGCGCATGGCGCTTTCGGCGACCATTTTTACGTTCGCGTCCGGCTGGGCGATGTTGAATAGATATTGTCCGGCGTCCCTGATGATCCAAAATACGGTAAAGTCGACGTCGACGATGTTCTCGTCGCCCGTCAGCATTAAGCTTTCCTCGGCGACATCGCGGGCCCCCGAACCACGACCCGACTCGACCGCGCCACGAAACCCGATGTCCACGCGATTGACCCGAGTGACCTTCGGCGTTTCGACTGTTTCGATCGGCGTGGGCAAGTGGTAGTTAAGTCCCGGCATTGTCGTTTCGACCCACTTGCCGAATCGCAGAACAACGCCTTGCTCGTCAGTGCCGACGCGGTAAAACCCGCTGCCGATCCAGACCACGGCGAGCACCAAGACGATCAAGACGAGCATCCGCTTCGAACCGCCGCCGCCCGGCAGTATGCCGCGGAAGCGATCTTGGCCGCGGCGCAAAAGATCTTCGAGATTCGGGGGTTGCGGCCCTCGCGGACCTTGTCCCCACGGACCACCACCACCTTGTTGGTTCCACGGCATGATCAATCCCAGAGTGTTGATACCGGCGCCTCCGGCGGGTTTCTTTTGCCGGTGCGCCAGTTTATATGACACTGATACCGCACACGCAACGCAACCGTTCTTTTTCGCGGTTGTTCAGCGCACGGCAGTATTGGAGTGAGACATATGGCGGCGATCGGCGAAGAGCAAGTGCGCATGGCGTTGAAATCGGTGGTCGACCGCGATCGAGGCGCTGATGTGATCTCAGCGGGCATGATCTCGGGCGTCCATGTTCGGGGCGGCCACGTCGCGTTCGCGATCGAAGTCCGCGCCGAGGAAGGTGCGCAAAAAGAATCGCTCCGCAAAGCTTGCGAGAAGGCGGTTGAAGCGATCCCGGGCGTCCTTTCCGTGAGCGCCGTCCTCACGGCGACCCGCGGCGGCGCAAAAGGCGGCAACGCTCCGGAGGGCGGGCACACCCACGCTCCCGGCCATTTGCACGGCCACGACCATGGCCACGATCATGGGTCGGCCAAGCCATCTTCCGTGGGCGCGAATTCGACGCCGACGACGGGCGGTACGGTCCAGAAAAAGCCGGGTATCCCCGGGGTTCGGTCTTTGGTCGCAGTCGCCTCGGGTAAGGGCGGCGTCGGCAAATCGACCACCGCCGTCAACTTGGCACTCGGCCTCAAGGCGATCGGGCTCAAAGTCGGACTTCTCGATGCCGACATCTACGGACCTAGCATTCCGCGCATGCTGGGCGTCAGCGGTCGTCCGAATTCACCCGACGGCCGACGCATCGAACCAATGCGTGCGTACGGTATGGCGTGCATGTCGATCGGCTTCATGGTCGGTGAGGAAACGCCAGTGATCTGGCGCGGCCCGATGGTGATGAGCGCGCTCGAGCAAATGCTTCGCGACGTCGCTTGGGAAGACCTCGACGTTCTGGTGATCGACTTGCCGCCAGGGACCGGCGACGCACAGCTCACCCTCGCCCAGCGTGCGCCGCTGACGGGCGCGGTCATCGTCTCGACGCCGCAGGACATCGCGCTCATCGACGCACGCAAGGGGCTGGCGATGTTCCAAAAAGTCGATGTCCCGGTGTTCGGGATCGTCGAGAACATGAGTTATTTCCTGTGTCCGCATTGCGGGGAACGGTCGGATATCTTTGGCTATGGCGGCGCGCGCCTGACCGCCGAGAAGTTGGGGGTCGAGTTCCTGGGCGAGGTGCCGCTCCACATGTCGATCCGCGAGACCTCGGACGCCGGCATGCCGATCGTCGCGACCCAGCCCGACTCCGAGCAGGCCCGCATCTATCTGACGATTGCCCGTCGCGTGAGCGAAAAAATCAGCGAGAGCTTAGGCGCGGCGGAGCGCACCGCGCCGACCATCGTCATCCAGTAGGCGCGTTGATCGAAATCAACGCCAAGCCTCGACCGGGCGCCTATTCTTTGCGTTTCAGCGGGAGGCCGTCAGGACCAATACAGGTCAAATCGAGTTCGTTGGACGCGGTCCGTTCAACCTGCCGACGCCGAGCGCCGTCGGCTCGAAGGTGGAGGCACGCCATATCGGACTTATCCTTCAAGTCGTGGTCAGTGAGGCCGGGCGTGGCCACCTCGAAACCGTCCACATCCCGAATCTTGAGTCGCAAGCTTTCGAGCTGGCAACGGACCTTGTGCGGGCTGCCCAGTCCGTCTGCGCCGCGCACCGTTCGCAGACCACGCAAGTCAGTCCTCTCGCCCCAAGCTCTGCATTAGCTCGCGCCACTCGCGCTTCGAGAGGCCGCTCTCTTCCTGCATCACGGTCTCGCCGGCGAGCAGACGCTTCACGATAGCCAACCCCTTGGTCGAGATATGAGCGCCGCCCATGCCGTACTCGGTGAACGCGGCGTGCGTCATCGGCACCCAGCGTTTGACCGTATCCAACATTGCGTCGGCGTAAACGCGGATTTCAAACTGTGCGTGCGGATCGGCGCGCAACGAAAGAAAACCGAGAAGGTTGTGTAGGTCGGTTTTCCAATACCACTGCGTATAGAAATTGAGCGAAAGGTTCATTCGAGCGAGTTCGCGCGCGAGTCCTTTGCGCGCGGGGTCGAGCACTCTTCCCGACTCGTCCTCGTTCAGCATTTCGGCGTAATGCGCGTAGAGCTGCTCAGAATCGTCTTTGAGTAGCTCGAACACATGCCTCGCTTCCGCTCCTTCGAGTGTGTCGCCGCGGCCCTGTCGGTTGCCGCGCGCTTGAGCTCCGAGCTGCTCCGGCGCCGGTATGTAAAACTCGTTGTCGAGGATCGAGTAGCGCGCCGAGTATTCGTTCACGTTGGCGGTGCGATGGCGAATCCACTGCCGGGCCACGAAAATCGGCAGCTTCACGTGGTATTTGATTTCGCACATTTCAAAGGGCGTCGTATGCCGGTGCCGCATCAAGTAGTTGATGAGCCCCTGATCTTCGGAGACGCGCTTAGTGCCGCGGCCGTAGGACACCCGCGCCGCTTGGACCACGGCACCGTCATCGCCCATGTAGTCGATGACCCGGATCAAGCCATGATCGAGAATCGGGATCGGCTGATAAAGGATTTTTTCAAGCGCTAAAACCGTCGCCCGTCGCGTCGTGTGGCTCTCGGCGCGGAGCGCTTCGATCTCGCGTTGTTGGTCGGGGGTCAGGGGCATGGCGCCAGGGGCAATGAGCTATTAAGGGGCGGCCACTTTAGTCGGCCGATTGGCCAGTGGCCAGAATAGGGTGAAAGCGTCGATTTCGCCCCGATCAACGACCCGATCCGCACGGGCCACGCCAATTCCTTTGAAACCAACGTCATCTGCACTATATTAGTCCCTGTCGGGCAACCGACTATGGCGATAAATGCAGCTCGAAATAGACGTTGCGGACCCGGGGGCAGTACCCGGCGCCTCCACCAAAAGCGCTTCAAGCTCATCGGGAGCGTTTCTGTGGGGGCGAACTAGGATCGACGGACGTAGTAAAAGTTCGGCTTTCGCCCGGTATGATTCCGCCGTGATGGGTCAAATATATACCTGCCAACAATAACGAGTTGGCTCTCGCGGCCTAACGGCTGGCGCGGTTCGAGGGGCACCGGGCAACAGAAGCCCCTCACTTCTTCCTCCTTCCCGATAGCGACCGCACGTCACCGCACGCTTTTACAGCGCTGTGGCGACGGCTATGTTCTTATGATCCGATCGCGCTATGGTCAGGGCGGAAAGACTGACGTGAGTGTAACGGTTTCACTTGGCTTAGCCGGAGCGTCGGGATGAGCAAAGACCAAATGCGCTACAAGACGCTCGTCGACCAAGCGCTGCGCGGGGTCGTCAAGTCCGTGCTGGCGCAAGTCGTCGAGTCCGGGTTGCCGGGCGCCCACCACCTCTATCTGACGTTTCGGACCGACTATCCCGGCGTGATAGCGCCCGCCCAGCTTCGGCAACTCTATCCGCAGGAGATCACGATCGTCTTGCAACATCAGTTCTGGGGTTTGACGGTCGGCGACGAGCACTTCGAGGTCACGCTTTCGTTCGGTGGCGCGCACGAGGTCCTATCGGTGCCGTACGCGGCGCTGACCGGGATCGTCGATCCGAGCGTAAAGTTCGGACTGCAATTCGAACCTCCCGACCAGGCCGCCGAACCGCCAGCCGCCGCTGCAGCGCGCTCGCCGCAACCGGTGACGGCGCCACGCGCCAAGATGGCCGGCAACGGACTGGGTGCCGCCGAACCGGCCGCCGATTCGGAAAAGGTCGTCACGCTCGATACGTTCCGAAAGAAGTAGTATGGCCGCAAGCGTCCCCCGGGGCGCAGCGGCGCATCGATCCCTTGCTAGCCCGTCTGTTCGCATACTAGATCGTCATGCTCCCCGTCGATTGGCCGACCCTCGGCGTGTATTCGGTTACCGCATTCGCTATCGTCATCTCGCCCGGTCCGGATACGCTTCTCATCCTGCGCTACACGCTAGCGGGCGGACGCCGGGTAGGGATTGCGACCGTCATCGGCGTGCAAATCGGAATCGTCGTCCACACGGCGGCGGCGATCGTTGGGCTCGCTTTGCTGATCGTCTCGCTTCCCATGGTCTTTAAATCCATCGCGCTCGTCGGTGCCCTCTATCTTGCGTTCCTCGGCGTACAGAGTTTTCGCGCTGGTATTTTTTCGGTCGACACCACCGTCGGCGTTTGAGTGAGCCCTGCCAAAGCGGTTCCCGACGCGTTCATCACCAATATTTTCAACCCCAAGGTGATTTTGCTGTTTATCGCCTTGATGCCGCAGTTCGTTCGACCCGGGAAAGGCGATGTGCCGTGGCAGCTTGCGACGCTTGGCGCGACTTTGTTCGTCATCAACGTCGCGTGGCACCTGCTGTTGGTCGCGGCCGCCGAAACGGCACGGCTCTGGCTCGACCGCCCTTCGGTACAGCGGGCGCTCTCCTGGGGTACTGGGGCGATCTTGTTCGGCTTCGCGGCTCTTTTGATCGTCGATTACGTCATCTAGGCCGCTCGCGGCGAGATTGCTAGAATGCCGGCGCGCAGTCCGGCGTACACGTCATTTGCAGGGGGAACTTTCATGGCCAAGAACGAAGCGACGCGTGTCGAGACCGACACGTTCGGACCCATCGACGTTCCCGCCGACACTTACTGGGGCGCCCAGACCCAGCGCAGCCTACAAAACTTCAAGATTGGCTGGGAGAAGATGCCGGAACCCTTGATTCGCGGCTTCGCGATCCTCAAGCGCTCGTGCGCGATCGTAAACGTGGCGCAAGGTCAGCTGGACAAGAAAATTGCCAACGCCATCGTCCAAGCCGCCGACGACGTCATTGCGAACAAGCTCGACGGCAACTTCCCGCTCGTCGTGTGGCAGACTGGATCCGGCACCCAGACCAACATGAACATCAACGAGGTCATCTCGAACCGTGCGATCGAGATCATGGGCGGCACGATGGGTTCGAAGAAGCCGGTCCACCCGAACGACCACGTCAATCGCGGCCAATCGTCGAACGATTCATTTCCGACCGCCATGCACATCTCCGCCGGCGAAGAGTCGGCGAATCGTCTGTTGCCGGCGCTCGAATATCTACACAAGGGTCTCGCCGGCAAAGCGCGGGCCTGGTCCAAGATCATCAAAATCGGTCGCACCCACACCCAGGACGCGACGCCTCTGACGCTTGGTCAGGAGTTCGGCGGCTACGCCCACCAAATCGCTATGGGTATCCGCCGAGTCAAGGCGGCGCTTCCCCGGGTCTACGAACTGGCCCAAGGCGGAACCGCGGTCGGGACCGGTCTCAACACGAAGAAAGGGTTCGACCGTCGGATTGCCGCCGAGGTCAAGCGTTACACCGGGCTGCCATTCGTGACCGCACCCAACAAATTCGAGGCGCTCGCTTCGCATGACGCGTTGGTCGAACTGTCGGGCGCGCTCAACGTTCTGGCGACCAGCCTGATGAAAATCGCGAACGACATCCGCTTCCTCGGCTCGGGCCCGCGATCGGGCTTAGGCGAACTGATCCTGCCGGAGAACGAACCGGGCTCATCGATCATGCCGGGCAAAGTCAATCCAACTCAATGCGAAGCGTTGACCATGGTGTGCGCGCAGGTCATGGGCAACCATACCGCCGTTACGATCGCCGGTTCGAACGGCCACTTCGAACTCAACGTGTTCAAGCCGGTCATCATCTACAACGTCCTGCAATCGATCCGCTTGATCGCCGACGCTTGTGTGTCGTTCCAAGATAACTGCATTGCCGGAACCGAACCCAACAAGCGTCGAATCGCCGAGTTGATGGCCCAATCGCTGATGCTGGTGACGGCGCTCGCACCCTACATCGGCTACGACAATGCAGCGAAGATCGCGAAAACTGCGCACAAGGACGGCACCACGCTGCTGGAGGCGGCCGAGAAACTCAAACTCGCCACCGCGAGCGATTTCAAGAAGTGGGTCCGGCCCGAGCGCATGATTGGGCCCGAATGAGCCAGCGCCGGGCTTCGCGCCCGTGACCGCGTTCGATGCGAACGGTGCAAAAGGAGGCGCTGTTGGCATCCGCAAGCGGTCGGTCAACCTCCGTGGACACGCCACGAGCGTTTCGCTTGAAGAGGCGTTTTGGACCAGCCTGAAGCGGCTAGCGGTGTCGCGCGGCGTCTCGGTCGCCGCGCTGATCACCGAAATCGACGGTCGGCGCCGCGGCAATCTGTCGAGCGCGATCCGGGTGTTCGTGTTGGAAGCGCTGACCGGCTAGACGAGAGCGCGGCCTACCCGGCTCAATTCTTCTTTTTCCCGCCGAGCAGACCCTCGAGTAGCTGCTGGGCCGGGGTTTTTTGCTGCTGCTGGTTTGGGGCGGTCTGCTGTTGCGATGATGGCGGTTGTTGCGCCGGCTGTTGCCCGCCACCCGTTAGGCCCTCAAGGACAGCGCCGAGCGGATTGTTTTTTCCGATCGCCTTCTTCAATACCGAGGCACCCAAGCGCTGCGCCAGAAACGCTTCGAGTTCCTTGGTCTTGACATCACTTTTCGGACTATCAAGCGGGCCACTGACATCATAACCCACAGTGGGCGCGTTCGCGTGTTCGGTCAGCCGATAACGGCTCTTTATATCGATCATCCAACGCGGCAGATCGATCCCAGCCTGCGCGTCGCCTTCGGCTGCATTGAGCTGCGCGCGGATATCGGTCGACCGGACGACGCCGTTTTGCACCTGAAACGTACCAGCAATAGACTGGAACCCAGTCGTGCCGCCGCCGAACGCGGTTTGCAGCAACCCGAGATAGTCGGTGATTTCGTTCAAACGTTTGAGGCCCTCCGACAGCATGCGCAGATCAAAGCCGCGGACCGTTCCTTGTCGTGCCGATATCTGCCCTTGGCCGGAAAGGTTTGAAATGAGATCGAACTGGCTGCGTCCAGCCCCGGCAAGCTGCATCTGAATATCGAAAATGCCGGTTGCCGAATCGATCCCCGCCGCTTCACGCACCGCTTGGGCAAGGTTTCCGCGTGCGACATTGAGCCCGACGGCCACGCGCGGCACCTGCGTCGCGTCGATCTTCGCCGTGAGCTGAACCTCGCCGCCGAATAATTTCCCCGTGAGCGGCGCAACCTCGAGAATGCCGTTCTTGACCGCGATCTTGACCTTCGGGTCGGCGAAGTTATAGGCACCCCAAACGATGCCGCTCGAAGCGAGCTGAATGTCGGCGTCGAAGTCGCGCAGGGCTGAAACGTCGATTGGCTCGGTCGACCACCGTTGACCGGCGGGTACGACACCTTGCTGCCGTCCCGCGGCGGCCGGCGGACGTGACATCGCCGCGGTCTTCGGTAAAAAGAGGTCGAGCAGTATTTCGCTGGTGCGAAGGTCCGCGCTGACGTTCGGGCGCCCCCCGCCGAGCGCAGCCGTGAAATTTCCTGCGACTTTGACCGGGCCGATACTTCCATCGATTCCATCGATGACGATCTTCTCCGATCCCCCGGCGAGGTTTGCCTTGATCGCAATGCCGCCAAGATTGGCCGCCGCTGGCTGATATGCCACCCCAGTCATCGCGACGAGGTCGGTGAGCTTCGGATGATTGATGTTAAGCGCTAATTTGAAATCGGGACCAGCGAGCGGAGCGACGGTTCCCTTAGCAGATACTTGGCCGCCCGAGAGTTGCGCGACGAGGTCGACATCGGCTGCGTTGAGACCGCCAACGACCTTTCCGCGCACCTGGCCTGCGCCCTTGATGCCCGCGTCGGCCGCTGGATCGAGGCGGCGCGCAAGCTCGCCGATATCGTCAACCTTGAAGTCGAGACTTAGATCGACCGTGCTTTTGTCGGGGGTCGCGAAACCGGCTACGCGGCCGGTAATCTTGCCATCGATCCCAGCGGCTTTGAGCCCGGTATCGAGGGTCATATTCTGCTCGCTTCCCGAAATCGATCCCTTGACCGCAATTACGCCAAGCTTGGTCAAGGCGGCCGGTACGCTCGCATCGGCTAGTTTGGCGAGTTTCGCAATGTCGCCGGCGTTAATATTGTAGTTCACGGCAAAACTCGGCACGCCCCTGAAATTGGCCCCCGTTCCGGCAAGCGCGAGCGCGGTGCCGGCGATATTGACGGCCGATAGTTCGCGTACCGTCAGTTGGCCACCAACCAGCGACATATCGAGCTTGAGGCCTTGAGCCGCCGTTTCGCGAAACATCAGCGAATCGGCCTTGAGCTTCACATTGGTGTCGAACGTATCGAGGATAGCGAATGGCAGCGCATCGTCTCTTCGCGCCGCCGGAGCTGGTTTTGCTGCGCTCGCCGACACGGATCCTTTTGCCGAGTCAGATTTGGAACGCGGGAGGTAGGCATCGATGTTCAAACGGTCGAGCGCAAGATCGACGCTGAACGATGGACGCGCCCGCAAAGCATAGGCAGCGCCGCCAGTGACGCGTGCCGTATCCAGATGAAGATCGATGTCATAGAGCTGCATGACCTGCGGATTGACCCGCGTTCTCGCGGTCAGAGAGAACTTGCGCAACTGATCGGCGGGTACATCGGTGAGATCGGACGCCAGCCATTGCATTAGTTGGCGCATGTTGTCCGAGGTCGCCTCGACTCGACCATCGAACTGAGGCTCGTCCTTGACTGCGGCTAGAGTGCCTGACAGGGCGATGTCAGAACCGCCGGGCAGCTGGGCGGCCAGGCGCGTCAATTTGACCTGCCCCTTGGCGACGCCCGCTTCGAGCCGTACCTGGCGTATTACGCCGCCCTTGAATGAAAGCGCTTCGATCTCGACGTTGGCCGTTCCTGTAAGCGAGAGCGGAATCGCAAACGGCTTTTCGACCGGACTGGCGGCCGATTGCGCCGCCGGAGCACCCGGTTTCACTGCTGCCGGCGCAGCGGTCGACGCTTTGATAAGATCGTCGAGGTTGACGCGGTTCAAGCTGAGGGCAACGTCGAACTTCGGCGCGGCGCTGAGGGTGACGCTAACGGCACCGGTAGCCTTGCTTTCGCCGAGTTGTAGGTTGATATCGTTGAAGGCAATATCGGTCGAGGCGCCGACGATCGTCGCTCCGATTTTGACCGATCCTGGCAGCGCCGGAAGCACCGGCGCTTGCGTTCCAGCGATCTGCGCGATCACGCTGGCGAATCGGCCAAGTGAGTCGCTCGAAACGTCGAGCTTAGCGCCAATCTTCGCGCTCGGTCCGATTTCGGACGCCGATCCTTTGACAACGATCTTCGCCGCCCCCCGGTCGAGGGTGATCTCGGCGGAAACCGGCACGGACTTCTCGGTAATTGATCCCGCCGTCACCGCAAAATCGACCGGAACCCCGCGAAAATCAAGAGATCCGGCCGCGGCGAATGGTCCGTTCAGCGATTCAGTCGTAACCCGAAGATCGATCTTATCTAATCGAAGATAGTCCTTGGTTCGAACATCACCGTAGACGATCGACCCACCCGTAACGCGCAGCCGATCGACCCGAATCGCGGACCCAAGGTCGCCGCTGCGCCGCTCAGGACTGCTGCCGGTCTTGGCCGCAGAGGATGCCGGAGCGAATTCGAGATTGCTGCGGCCGTCGGCGAGCGTTTCGATCGTTATCGCCGGTTCGACCAACGTAACGCTCGTGACCTGAACCCGACCGGAAAGCAGCGGCACGAAGGCCACGTTGACGTCGATCGATTTGAGCGTCGCTAAATCGGGCCGCGATCCGCCGGAGAGATTCGCGAAACGCAACCCGGTCACGGTCGCGCCGGGGCTCGGCAACAGGCGAGCGGTAATTGAGCCGTCGATCGTTAGTTTGCGCCCCGTCGCCGCTTCGACTTGCTCGGCGATCTCGTCTTTGTAGTCATTGAGGTCAAGCAGCGCCGGTAGCAACACGGCGGCGGCGATCACGAGAGCGATGACCGTTGCGGCACCGAAGAGAATTTTTTTCACGGACGGCGTTCCTCTTGTTTTTTATTTTAGCCGACTTGCAGTACGACAACTGCGGCTGTGGTAACTCTAACGTTTGAACGATAGCGGTCGAAGGCAAGCGATCTAGGTAAAATTATTGCGATAGTCATCGCGATCGCGACGCGGTCGTTAAAGTGGGTAACGACATGGGCGACATCGTCAATCTCAATCGCGAGCGAAAACTCCGGCGGCGCACCGAGGCGAACGGCGCCGCAACGGCGAATCGCGCGAAACACGGCCTACCCAAGATCGAACGCCTACGGCAGCTTAAAAAATCTGAACGCGACGCAAAACACCTTGCAGACAAAAAGATCGATCGCGATTGATCCACGAGTTTGCGCTAAAAAGGCAATATCGATAGGCTGTTTGTGTGGCATCATATCGATCGCGTACTAGAAAAAAAACTGGGGCCGCCGGCTCCAGATATCAGCACGGGGGACTCAATGGCCAAGGGCAAGATCAAGGCATCCGATTTGTTCGTCCGCTGCCTCGAGGCGGAAGGCGTCGAGCGCATTTTCGGCATTCCCGGCGAAGAAAATGCCGACGTGATGATGTCGCTGCTTGACAGCAAAAAAATCGAATTCATCTTGTGCCGGCACGAACAAGCGGCAGCATTCATGGCCGACGCCTACGGCCGTCTGACCGGCAAGCCCGGCGTTTGCTTGGGCACGTTGGGGCCCGGCGCGACTAATCTCGTCACCGGCGTTGCCGATGCCAACATGGACCGTGCGCCGCTCGTCTGCATCATCGGTCAGGCCGGCACCAATCGACTGCACAAGGAAAGCCACCAGAATATGGATGCCATCGCCATGTTCCGGCCGATCTCGAAGTGGGCGACGACGATCACCAACCCGCGCGCCATCCCTGAGGTCGTGCGCAAAGCGTTCAAGATCGCGACCACCGAGAAACCGGGCGCGACGGTGATCGAATTGCCGGAGGACGTCGCAGAACACGAGACCGAGGGCGAGCCGATTGCGGTGATCAAGACGCGCCGGCCGGGTGCCGACTACAAGGCGATCGCGCAGGCGCTCGAAATCATCATGAGCGCCAAGAACCCAATCATCTTCGCCGGCAACGGAGCAGTCCGGAAGCGAGCATCCGAACAGCTTCTCCGTTTCGTCCGCAAGACCGGAATCGCGTGCGTCAATACGTTCATGGGCAAGGGTGCCATCCCGCGCAAGGACAAGCATTGCCTGTTCACCATGGGTCTCCAGGGGCGCGATCACGCCAACGCTGCGATGGACGCGGCCGATGTCGTGATCTCGGTTGGCTACGACCTGGTCGAGTTCAGCCCCGAATTTTGGAACAAGACCGGCACCAAGAAGATTGTTCACATCGACTTCTGGCCAGCCGAAATCGACGACAAATACCCGGTCGCCGTCGATGTCGTCGGCGACATCGCCGACGCGCTCTGGCAGCTGAACGAAGAGATCAACAAGCGCTACGAAGATCGCATGCCGTTGTTCGATATCGGCAAGCGCGCCAAGCTCCGCGACCTCATTCTCGACGATTTCGCGATGGAGAAGGACGATACATCGTGCCCGATGAAGCCGCAGAAAATCCTGTGGGACGTGCGCGAAGTGATGGGACCGTCCGACATCCTACTCTCGGACGTCGGCGCCCATAAGATGTGGATCTCGCGCTACTACCAATGCGACGAGCCCAACACTTGTCAGATCTCGAACGGCTTCTGCTCGATGGGTTTTGCGTTCCCGGGATCGATCGGAGCGAAGATCGCCTATCCCGACCGCAAGGTGCTGTCGATCAACGGCGACGCTGGCTTCATGATGAACGTCCAAGACCTCGAGACCGCCGTCCGCAACAAGCTCAATGTCGTCGCCATGGTGTGGATGGATGGCGAGTACGGCTTGATCAAGTGGAAGCAACAGAACTCGTTCAACGGCCGCCACTTCCCGCTCGCCTTCAACAACCCCGACTTCGAGATGTTCGCGAAGTCGTTCGGCTGTTGGGGCAAGGTCATATCGTCCGCGTCGCAGTTGAAGCCGGCATTGAAAGAGGCATTCAAGCAAAAAGGCCCGGCGATCATTGCCGTACCCGTCGACTATAGCGAGAACCGCAAACTCACCAAGCGCTTGGGCGAACTATCGTTCACGATCTGAGCGGACCCCTCGCCAAAGGCCCGCCGTTCAAGCGAGCGGCGGGCCTTTCTATGTCGACGCGGGCGACGCGAGAGCGATATCCGCGGCCTTCGGGCGGCGATCGAGCGAATTCAACTGCGCTAACAATTGGTTGCGACTCGCGAGCTCGCTGGCTCCCGCGTCTTGGGCGCCGCGTTCGACGACTTGCTTTAGTTATCGAGCGCCTGTTCGGCGATCAGCAGTCCGTCATACGTCGACTCAGGCAACGGCCGGTCGGGCGCGATGTTCATCCGGCTCAAGATTTCCGCCAGTTGGCGTGAATGCTGACCAGCATGCGACGCAGTGCGCAGCAAGACCTCGCTCATCGGCTTGGCGCCGTAGTACGTCTTCATCACGAATTCGCCGCGTTTGTGCGGCCAGCCGTTCCACCAGTCGCGCAATCGTTTACGCACCTCATCGCCATACGACGCGATCCTAGCCGACGATACCAAATCGGGCGTCGGTTCACGCGTGAGCGACTCGTAGGTCAATACTTCGCGATCGACTGAATCGAGAAAGGCATCGACGACGCGGAACGCGTGATGCGCCAGCACTCGATAGCTGCGTGGCCGGTTCGGCATGTTTTCGCCGAGCTTGGCGTCAGGGATTTGGCGCGCATACCGCGCCGAGGCGGCGAGGATCGAATCCATTCGATCGATCAATGCCTGGGGCGAAACATTGACGACATTGTCCTTGATGCCGACGAATGCGGCGACATCAGCGATCGACTGCGCGTAGACGAACCGATCGCCGCGCGCCACGAGCGGCACGCTCTTCGCGCCGATCCGCGCCATGTCTTGATACGCGGTCTTGTGTTCGAGAACGTTAATCGACTCGAACGGAATCTGGTGCTTCGTCAGGTACTGTTTGACGAACGCGCAGCTCGAGCAATGCGGCTGCCAATACACGCGGATGTCATCTTGCTTTGCTTGCAATGTCACGGGGCTCTCCCTGCCGCCTGTCCGATCGCTACATCTTTAGCATCTTACCCGGATTCATGACGTTGTCCGGATCGAGCGCTTTCTTGACGGCGCGCATGACCGCGACGCCCTCGCCATGCTCGGCGATCAGGAACTGCATCTTTCCCGAACCGATGCCGTGCTCGCCGGTGCAGGTTCCATCCATCGCCAACGCCCGCATCACCAGTCTTTCGTTCAAACGTTCGACCTCGGCGATCTCCTGGGGATCGTTTGGATCGAGCACGAACGTCACATGGAAATTGCCGTCGCCGACGTGGCCGAAGACAGGCGCGAAGAGGAATGAAGCCGACAAATCACGCTTGGTTTCGGCGATGCAATCGGCCAATCGGCTGATCGGAACGCACACATCGGTCGGCCAAACGCGCGTCCCGGGCCGCATCGCCATACAGGCGTAGGCCGCGTCGTGGCGTGCTTGCCAGAGTTTAGCGCGGTCCTCGGTGCTCGTTGCCCAGGTGAGGCCGCCGCCGCCGTGTTCGGTCGCGATCGCCCGGAACAGCTCGACTTGCTCCCGTACGCCGGCGTTGGTGCCATGAAATTCGAGCAGTAACGTCGGTTTTTCCGGGTAGTTCAGCTTGGAGTAACGATTGAGCGCCGTCATCGACTCGGCGTCCATCAGTTCAACGCGGGCGACCGGGATCCCCGACTGAATGGTGAGAATAACGGCATCGACCGCACCTTCGATGCCATCGAACGGACACACGGCAGCCGAAATCGCTTCCGGAATACCGTAGAGCTTGAGGGTCACCTCGGTGATGACGCCGAGCGTTCCCTCCGATCCGACAAAAAGGCGCGTCAGATCGTATCCCGCCGCCGATTTCCGGGCGCGGTGCGCCGTCTCCACGATCCGACCGTCGGGCAGGACAACCCGCAGCGCGAGCACGTTCTCGCGCATCGTTCCGTAGCGGACGGCATTGGTGCCGGATGCTCTGGTCGCGGTCATACCGCCGAGCGAGGCATCGGCCCCGGGGTCGATCGGGAAAAAGAGCCCGGTGTCGCGCAGATGTTCGTTAAGCTGCTTGCGGGTAACGCCCGCTTCGACCGTCACGTCCATGTCCGGCACGCTCACCCGCTTGATCTGCTTCATGTTGGTGAGCGCGATCGTGACGCCGCCGTGCAAGGCCATCACATGACCTTCGAGCGAGGTCCCCGTCCCGAATGGGATGATCGGCGACTTGTGCGAGGCACAGATCTTGACGATCGCCGCGACCTCCTCCGTCGTCTGGGGAAAAACAACGACATCTGGGGCGTGCGGCGTGTGGCAGGACTCGTCCTTGCCGTGATGAGCGCGAACAGCCGCGGCGGTCGACATTCGATCGCCGAGCAGTGCCCGCAGTTCGCCGGTTAGCGAAGCGAGCGAATTAATTCGATTGGGCGAGACCGTCATGGTGCCTCAGGTATCCGCGACGGCCCGGAAGATCACTGCGTAGGCAGACAATCCAACGAGCCTCCGTTATCATGCCTGAAAATTTGGTTTGTAGGTCATGAATCGAAACGGATTGATCGAGTTGTCGGGGCTGGCGGTCCAACCGGAGTGGATCGACTACAATGGACATATGAATGTCGCTTACTACCTGCTGGCATTCGACAAAATCACCGATTCTCTTTGGGATTTCATGGGGATCGGGATCGATTACGTGAAGCGAACCAACCGCTCGACGTTCACGCTCGAAAACCACATGACCTTCGTGCGCGAGGTAAAACTTGGCGATCCGCTGAAATTTACGTTCCAACTCCTCGACCACGACCGCAAGAAGTTCCATTTCTTCGGTAGGATGTACCACGCGACTCAAGACTACGTGTCGTCGACGATGGAGTGGATGACGCTCCATGTCGATTTGAACGCACGCCGGGGCACCGAGATGGATGGCCGGACGTACGCTCGGTTTGCCGAAGTGAAGCGAGTGCACGCTCAGCTGCCGCGGCCGTCGGAAGTCGGACGCACGATCGGAATGACGCAGAAGCGGGCCGGATGACGCGGCCCAACATTCTCGGACTGGTCGTTGCTGGGCTCTTCGTCGTAACTTTGCCGGCCATCGCAGGTTGCGCCGATCCGCCGTCGGCCGCCGTCAACTGGTCGCGGTGCATCTTCTTCGATCGCGACTTTTCGAACGTCGATCTGACGGGAGCGGTCCTTCGCGAGGCTCATTTCAACCGCTCAGTCTTTACTGGCGCCAAACTCGATGCGATCGACGCCTATCGCAGCAAATTCGTTTCCGCCAGGTTCGCTAGCGCAAGCCTGCGCGGCGCTCGACTTGATGAGGCCGACTTCACCGCGACCGATCTCTCTGGGGCAAGCCTAGTCGGCGCCCAGCTTGACCGCGCCAAGTTCTACAACGCGGATCTCCGCGGCGCCGACTTGCGAAACGCCGATATTCGCGGCACCGACTTTCTAAAAGCCAATCTCTCGCAGGCACATTGGATAGATGGAACCATTTGCGCCGAGGGTTCGATCAGTCAATGCGTGCCCGCGGTCGCCGCACAAGGAAAAACGGCCGGCGGGTCCTGAGTTTGTCTAAATGCCCTAGACGATCGCCGCGTGTACGCTATACGTAGCTGAACAGCATCCGACGATGTCCGATCCGTTCGATCTCGCTCACCACGAACCAGCCGCGGCGGTGGCGCCGGTGCTGGCCGTGGATACGCCCGCCGCGCCGCCACCCTATCTCGTCGGTCTCAATGACGCCCAGTCGGCCGCAGTTCTCGCGACCGAAGGCCCCGTCCTGGTGTTGGCCGGCGCCGGAACTGGCAAGACCAAAGTTCTCACCACGCGGCTGACGCACATCTTGAACGCACGCCGCGCGTTCCCAAGCCAGATCCTCGCCGTTACCTTCACCAACAAAGCGGCGCGAGAGATGGTCGAGCGCGTGCGCGCGCTCATCGGCGAAGCAGTCGAGGGATTGTGGATCGGTACGTTTCATTCGATCGGGGCGCGCATCCTGCGCCGCCACGCCGAACTCGTCGGCCTCAAGCCCAACTTCACGATCCTCGACACCGACGACCAGCTGCGGCTGTACAAACAAATCCTTCAAGCTGCAAATATCGACGAAAAGCGCTGGCCGGCGCGCTCGTTAGCTTCGGTCATCGACCGATGGAAGGACCGCGGTTACACCCCGGACAAGGTACCGACTGCTGACGCTGGCGATTTTGGCGGCGGGCGCAGCATCGATCTCTACAAGCTCTATCAGCAGCGTTTGATCGCGTTGAACGCCACCGATTTTGGCGACTTGCTGCTCCACACGATCTCGATCTTCCTCACCAACGCCGAGGTTCTCGTCGACTACCACCGGCGGTTCAAATACGTCCTGGTGGACGAATATCAGGACACCAACGTCGCGCAGTATTTGTGGCTGCGGCTTCTAGCACGTGGGCACAACAACATCTGCTGCGTCGGCGACGACGACCAATCGATCTACGGTTGGCGCGGCGCGGAGGTCGGCAACATCCTCCGCTTCGAACAAGACTTTCCCGGCGCCCAGGTTATCCGGCTCGAGCGCAATTACCGCTCGACGACTCATATTCTGGCCTGCGCATCAGCCTTGATCGCGCACAACCAAAGTCGACTCGGCAAGATCCTGTGGACCGAATCGGAGCATGGCGAGAAGGTGAGCGTCAAGGGCGTCTGGGACGACGCCGCCGAGGCGCTGTTCGTCGCCGAGGAAATCGAAGCCTTGCAGCGCCGCGGCAATCGCCTGACGGAGATGGCCATTCTGGTGCGCGCCTCGTTCCAAACCCGCGCGTTCGAGGAACGTTTTCTCACCACCGGCGTTCCCTATCGTGTCATAGGCGGCCTCAAGTTCTATGAGCGGCGCGAGGTACGCGACGCGCTCGCATACCTGCGCGTCCTGATGGTGCCGCAAGATGACCTCGCGTTCGGGCGGATCATCAACGTTCCGAAGCGTGGCATCGGGGAATCGACGATCCGAGCGCTGCATCAGCTTTCGCGAGCGGAACAGATTCCACTCACTGAAGCCGCCAAGCGCTTGATCGAGACCGACGAGCTTCGCCCCAACGTGCGACAGACCATCCGCCGGCTGCTTGAGTTGTTCGACCGCTGGCGCTCGCTCATTTCATCGTCGAGCGCGGCTGAAGTCGTCGAGACCGTGCTCGACGATTCGGGCTATACGCAGATGTGGCAGGCTGATCGTTCGCCGGATGCTCCAGGCCGGTTGGAAAATCTCAAGGAATTCGTGCGCGCGATCGGAGAATTTGAGTCCTTGAGCGGTTTTCTTGAGCACATTGCGCTCGTCACCGATAACGACGAAGCGGCGACCGCCGACCGTGTCAACTTGATGACGCTACACGCGGCGAAGGGGCTCGAATTCGACACGGTGTTCCTCCCCGGCTGGGAGGAAGGTTTGTTCCCGCATCGATTAGCGCTCGACCAAGGCGGCACGAAAGGTCTCGAGGAGGAGCGGCGCCTCGCCCACGTCGGTCTGACGCGGGCTCGCCACCGCGCGATTATTTCGTTTGCCGCCTCGCGCCGAACCTTTGGCGAAGTGAGCCACGGCAACATTCCTTCGCGTTTCGTCGACGAACTCCCGGCCGAGCATATCGAACAATCGACCGACTCAGGCCTCTACACCCGCGGCGGGGTCGCCGATTGGAGTCTTGGTTGGGGCAACGAATTGGAAGACCGCGTCGACAACGACGGGAACTCGTACGGTCAGTATCGCGCACGCTACAAACGAGGCCGCCCCCAACTGGGTGAACGAACCAGCCGATATCGCGGCGCGAGCGGGTCGCCTGGCCCGGTTGTCGAGGCCGAGGCCGAGCCCGCTCCACCACCGGCTCCTAGCGCTTATTCGCGCGGACAACGCGTGTTTCACCAGAAATTCGGCTACGGCAAGATCCTGATGGCCGATGGCGAAAAGCTCGAAATCCAGTTCGACAAGTCCGACGTCAAGAAGGTCATGGCGTCGTTCATTCGACCGGCATGAGCGGGCCGCCAGAGGGCACGCCGCTCTGGAAAATCGCCCTCACCGTGCCTGAGCGTGCCATTGACGCGATCGAGGCGGCATTTTGCGATATTGCGTTGGTTGTAACGTCCTATGTGCTCGAAGGCGACCGCGCCCAGCGCGCCGAAACACTCTGGCGGGTTGAGTTTCTCACACCGTCCTTGCCACCAAACGACTTAATCGAAGGCGCTATCGCCCGGGTCGCAACCGAGTCCGGCTTCACTACGCCGGACATCGTCGTTGCACCAATCGACGAACGTGATTGGATTGCCGCTGGCCTCGCTCAACAGCCTCCAACTCGCGTCGGTCGGTTCATCGTTTGCGGCCGTCATTCTCGCGACGAAGTCCGCCCGGGCGAAATTGCAATCGAAATCGATGCCGGGTTGGCCTTTGGCACCGGACGTCACGAGACGACATATGGTTGCTTGAGTGCCATCAGCCGCGTTCTCAAACGTACTCGACCGCGCCGCATGCTGGATCTTGGAACGGGGAGCGGTGTGCTCGCGATCGCGCTTGCCAAGGCGACGCGTCGCCCGGTCACCGCGGTCGAAATCGATCCAGTGGCGGTCGGGGTCGCGGGCGAAAACGTAACGCTGAATGGAATGGGCCTGTTCATCGACGTCCGCAACGGGAAGCACGTGCCCCGAGCATTGGCGTTTGATCTGATCGTCGCCAATATCCTGATCGGTCCGCTGGTGCGCTTGGCGCCGGCAATTGCGCGAGCGCTCGCGCCCGGTGGCCGCGCTATCTTGAGCGGTATCCTCGATGACGAGGAAGCCGCTCTGATTGCCGCCTACCGGGCGCAAAAGCTTGCACTCGTGGAACGGATCGAGCGTGGCTCTTGGCCGACGCTCGTGTTCAAACGCCGCTCGCGCGGACGTTCGTGATCGTTATGCCGCTCTTGGCTCGTTGCTATTGGCCGCGACTGGCATCGGATTGTTCCAGTTCGCCGCAACTCCGCCGATCGTGCCACGCGCCGCAGCGTAGATCATGCTGCGGTCCAGGCCGATATCCGCCAGGGTCCGATCGTCGAGCCGTTGCAGTTCGGCAAGGTTCGAGCGTTCCTCGATCCGGGCACGGACTAAAGTCACGAAGGACTTTCCGCGAGCGGCAATCCACTTCGCGAGGGTGCCT
>SHVV01000008.1 GCA_009694095.1 Alphaproteobacteria bacterium
TTTCGAAGTTACCCGCGCCCACCAACTGAATGCCGACGGTCGAGCCCTTGCCGTCCTCGATTTCGACGTCGAGGCCTGCTTCTTTGTACCAACCTTTCTCAGCCGCCAAGTGGTACCAAGCGTGAATTGCGCCGGGCAACCACTCAAGCTTGACCCGAAGCGGCTCGCCGCTGGCCGAACCGACGGCGGCGAGGCCGGTGATCGCGGCCGCGACAAGGCCGCTCATTAGACGAAAACTGTTCCCGAAACTGTTTCTCATGGCACATCTCCCTGCGAGGTACTTGATTGTCATGGTTTTCCGAATTGTGTCGATCTAACCGCGGTTAGTTGATGGTTTTGACGACCCGATCAATATCATCGAACATCAACATGAACATATCGAGCGTCTCATCGACGGTCCTGATGACGAGCCGCCGCTCCGCTTCGGTTTTTGCGAATTGGTCGAGTAGCTGGAAGCCGATGCCCGAGTGATCTTCGTCGGCGTGCTGGTGAACGATGAAAAACTCGAGCGCGTGATCGTCGAGGCCGTACTTGTCGCGAAGAGCCTTGTAGCGACTCGCGCCATCCTTGGGCACCGGCGCTTCGCCCGCGAGCATGTGGGCCGACACGCCTTCAAGGAAGGTCTTGCCGCATTTCTCGGAGAAGAATGCGCGGAATGCGAGAGCGCCGGCACAGTACGGCGTGTTCCACATTTCGTCGTGGCTGATCCCGAGCGCCTCCCCGAACTGAAGGTAAAGGCTGTAGTGACCTTTGCCGTTGGCGTAGAGCCGTCCGGTGCCCTCTTCATACACCACCTCCGCGATCTTGGCGCGCCACGCCGGATCGGGACAGACCACGTAGAGACGGCCGTGGTAGTTGTGGTTGTGCATCGGAATGATGCCGTTTTGGCGAATCAACATCTTCAACTGGTTGCGCGAATGTTCACCGTTGTAGAGCTTTTGCCAGACCGGATGTTTGTAGAACGGTTTTTTCTTGTGCAGTTGTTCGATTTCCGCGAGGACGGTGGCGTTGTCGAGAGGCATCGATCGTTGCTCCTTGAAGTTCGTTCTGCGTTCAGCCGTTCGCGCGAAAAGGGCGGGCTATCGGCACGGCGCATCCAACTATTGGACGAAGTTGTTGGTGAAGAGATCGTTGATCTTCACCTCACCGGACAGCAATCCTGCTTCGGTCATCGCCTTGATATTTTTCGTCCAAAGTTCCGGCGACATGTAGCCTGAAGGCTTGTTTTTGACCAAGTCATCGGCGAAGAGCGGGCGATAGAGCTTGACCGCGGTGATGTTGCCCTCGCGATCCACTTTTCCGTCGGGGCGCGCTTTGATCACGGCATCGACGCCCTCGGCTTCGTGGCCATTATTCACGTAGTCGAACGCTTTCATCGTGATCGTGACGAACTTGCGCAGCTCGTCCGGCCGCGCGGAGATGACCTTGTCGCTGCTAATGAGGCCCCAGCCCGGCAGAATTAATCCAGCCTCGTGCAGCATGAGCGACTTCGACGGCTGATCTTTTTCCACAACCGGAAGAATCGCCGGCGGAACGGTGGTGACGACTGCGTCTTTCTTGGCAATGTAGGTGGCGATCTTCGAGGCGCCGCTCACGTTGAGCAATTTGGCATTCTTGCTGTCGAGGCCGCTCATCCGCAGCACGGTCTCCATCAGCGGCCCCCAAGCCGTCTCGGGCGTGATGAGGATTTCCGCACCGGCGTCGATGAAGTCTTTGACCGATGTCCAGTTTTTCGATCGCGGGAAAAGGAAGCCGAGGTCTGACTTGTGCGCCATGCCGGCGATTGCCTTGACCGGAACGCCTTTCGAATTCGCAATCGCCAGCGAGCTGAAACTGATGGTCCCGCCGACATCGGCCGCGCCGCTGGCGACGATTTGAATCGTTTGCACCGATCCGGTGCCGTCTTCGAACACGACGTCCAGTCCGGCCTCCTTGTACCAACCCTTTTCGGCGGCAAGGTGGAACCAGCTATGCAGCCCGGTCGGCAGATATTCGAGTTTGACCCGCAACGGCTCGGCCTGGCTTGGGAGAGCGCCCAGCAGAAGCGATGCGACGGCCAGCGCTAATTTCGTTGCGGTCCGTGTCCCGACGATCTTCATGGGTCCTACCTCCTCACGATGGTTTTAGTTGAGCTTTGCACGGTGGTAACCCGTCTTCGAATGAATTACGGCTTCAGTCTGTGAAGCCGTAAAGGCGATGCGGGTTATCCACGAGAATGCGCTTCAAGTTCGCCGCGTTCGGCACGGCTTCGTGCATCAAGTTCAACAAGTCGCCGTCATCGGGCAGCGGATCATTGAACTTGTGCCAATTCTTGTAGACGACGTGCGGCCAGTCGGTTGCCCAAATCAAGCGCTCGGGCGCCGTGTCGACCATCGCCTTGATGAACGGAATGCCGTCGCGATAGTGCGGCGCGCCCTCCACCGACCAGCGGTCGGTATTCGCGATCTTGACCCAGCAGTTGTCTAGTTCGAGCAGCTTGAGCAGCACGCGAAACGGCTTTTGGTCGGTGCCCTCCTTGATCGGCATGTGGGCAATGTGGTCGATGATGAAGGGAATCGGAATCTTCCGGAACGTCGATTCGTAGTGGAGGATGTCCTCGGCCTCGCCGTGTACGACCACGTGCCAACCATAGGCATTGATGCGTTTAATCACCTGATTGAAGAACTCGACGGTCGGCGCCGACTCGTAGAACCGCATGAAATTGAAGCGAACACCGCGAACCCCAAGCTCGTGCATCATTTTGAGTTCGTCGTCGGTCGTCGATTCGTCAATGATGGCGATACCGCGGTAGCGTCCCTTGAGCTGCTTGAGTGCGTCGAGCATCGCCCGGTTATCGGACTTGTAGATCACCGACTGAATCAGCACACCGCGCTGGATACCGAGGTTGCCGTGCATCGTCATCACGTCCGCCGGCGTGACGAGCGGATGGTCGTATTTCCGGTTCGGGTCGGCGGGGTACTTGTCCTTTGGACCGAACACGTGCACGGCCGCATCGCATGCCTTTGCCGGCATGGCGAACTTCGGCTTGGATACCGCGGTCCTCGGCACGAAAGTCTTGATCAAAGCTGGCCTCCCCCTCAATTGGATTTAGACCGGCCAAAACCCCGGCGCACGGTCAAGGACCCCTTGACGGATCTTCGCCGCCCTTAGGACGCCACCGGGGCTTATATTCCGCGTCGGCCCCAAATAACCCCGCCGACGATCATCCGCATCATTGGCGCCGAGTTCATGCGAGTCAAGCAGTGCACGGTCGAGGACGAGGCGTCCACGACGCTCGTGGCGCGGTTCGTGCTGCGCACGATCTTGGGGCAAGCGTCGAGGCACCAGACGGGTGACAAGGCCGATGCAGGTCCTATAGTTTCGATCGGCAAGTCGCCCCTTCACGGAGTGCGCTATGGTTCACCCACAGGCCTATCAGTGGCCGGAGAAAGACTTCAGCCGCGTTCCTTACTCGGTCTTCGTCGATCCCGAGATTTTCACCATCGAGCAAGAACGAATTTTTCACGGCCCGGTCTGGTCGTACGCGTGCCTCGAAGCAGAGATCGCTAATCCAGGCGACTTTCTGACGACGTACATCGGCGATACCCCGGTGGTTGTGGTGCGAGCCGATGACCGATCGCTGCATGCATTCGTCAACCGTTGCGCGCACCGCGGCACGCTCTTGGTGCGATCGACGCACGGCAATGCGCGCGACTTCACCTGCGTCTATCATCATTGGTGTTATGACCAGCGCGGAAAATTAATCGGCATTCCCTTTCTTCGCGGGCTCAAAGGCAAAGGCGGCATGCCGCCCGAGTTCAAACTAGGCGACCATAGCCTGCGGACGCTTCGCACGGCTGCCTATCGCGGCGTTGTGTTCGTCACATTCCGCGACGATACCGAGAGCCTCCACGACTATCTCGACAGCCCGATGCGTCGCTATCTCGACGACATCTTCGCCAAACCGATCGAGATCATCGGCTACGTTCGCCAGCGCATCCCGTGCAACTGGAAGCTCTATTACGAAAACCTGCTCGACGACTATCATGGTGTCTTGTTGCACAAATTCCTGGTGACATTTGGGCTGTCGCGCGCAACGCAGAAGGGCGGGTCGGAGATGGACCGGCGCGCCCGGCATCGAATCGTTTATGTCATTCCAAGCGAAGAAGACACGGTCGGAACCCAGCAGGGTTACGCCGAGACGACGTTGCTCGACGAAGGGCTTTACCTTCGCGATCCGTCGATCAACGAGTACCGCGAAGAAATGAACGACCGGCGCGCGGTGCTTCTATGCGCTTTTTTCCCAAATTTGCTGGTCCAGCGCCTCTCGAACACGCTCGCCACCCGGCAAATCCGCCCGCGCAGCGCAAAGGAGTATGAGCTGTATTGGACATTTTTCGGATACGCGGACGACGATCCAGCGATGCAGTTGTTGCGCAAGAAACAGATTAATCTCGTCGGTCCGGGTGGACTAGTTTCGATGGAAGATGGTGAAGCTGGCCGGCTGCTGCAGCTCGGGATCAACGGCGACTTTGCCGATGCCCATTCGATTCTAGCGATGGGGGGGCGTGGCGAAATTCCGCTCGTGGGTCATGATCTTTTGACTGAGAGTTCGGTTCGTGGTTTCTGGCGCTACTGGTGCGACCTTACCGGCATCGGTCCGCAAACTGGGATCTCCGCCCCTGGCGGCGTGCACCGCGCCGCCGCCGCGGAGTGAATTCTCAAGTTGGCGCACATAATCGATTTCAAAATATCGATTTTTTATTTAACCTGTATTGGGAAAGGGAGGAACTTTTATGACAAGTCGATTGATGACCGTACTTTGTTCTGGCGTGGTCGCTGGCGTGGTTGCGTTGGCGGCACCGGCGAACGCGGCGGGGCCGTGCGAAGCCGCGGCCGAAACCAAGAAAATCACCGTGATGGCCTCATGGATTCCCAATCTCTACGATTCGGGACCGCTGTGGGTCGCCAAGCTCGCCGGTTACTATAAGGATGAGGGGATCGAGGTCGAGATCATCGCCCCGGCGAACCCGGCCGATCCAATCAAGCTCGTGGCGCGAAATCGGGTTCAACTGAGCGAGACCTATGTTCCCGAGGTGATGATTTCGCGTGACACCGGTATTCCGGTGGTTGCCGTGGCAACGACACTGCGTGAACTGGAGTCCGGACTGATGTCGCTCGCGGAGACCGCCATCGACCAACCGTCCGCTTTGAAGGGCAAGACGCTCGGCATCGGGCCCAAGCTTGATGCACAGGCTTTCCTTGATACCGTGTTGACGACCGGCGGACTGACTCGAAAGGACGTCAAGATCGTCGATCCCGGTTTCGGCCATATCCCCTACACGCTCGAGAAAAAGGTCGATGCAACGCACGCGCTGCTGAACTTCGAAGTGGTTCTCGGCAACGAGATTCTCAAGAAACAGGGCAAGCCGGTGCTTCGATTCATGCCCTACACGAGCGCAGGCGTTCCGAAATTCCACTATCAGTTGCTGGTCGCCAATGAGCAGTGGGCGAAGAAGAACGCCAACACCGTTTGCCGTTTCTTGCGGGCATCAATGCGCGGAGTCAAAGACTATGGCAAGCACGAACAGGCCGCGCTCGACTACATCATCAAGGCGAACAACATCATGACGCCCGAAGAGCACAAGATCATCTCGGGCGCCGCGCAGGCCGGCTGGACGGGAAAGGACGGAACGATTTTCCGGATGGACCCGAACTACTGGAAGGCGGCCCAAGAGTGGGCGCTCAAGTACAAGATCATTACGCTTGGGGCCGATGTTGCAAGCTACTTCACTAACAACTACATACCCAAGAACTGACCAATAGCTTGCTTCCACCAGCGCGGACAAAGACCGCGCTGGAACCCGCGGATCGCCGCCTCGTCGCTCACCCGAGCGGCGAGGCGTTTCGTCTTCGCGGGGGACGTCTAGGTGTCACCGGGCGCCGGGGATAGACGAACGAGGGGTCCCGACGTACCCTTGCTGGAACGCGCCGAGGAAATGAGGGACCCACCTATGCAGAACACGTGGCACGGACTGACGTGGCCGGCGGCAGACTACAGCCGCGTTCCGTATGGCGTGTTCACCGACCAAGCGATCTTCGCCGAGGAGCAAGAGCGGATTTTCCGCGGTCCGGTTTGGATCAATGTCGCGCTCGAAGCCGAGATCCCAAACGTCGGCGACTACCGCGCGTCGTTTGTCGGCGAGACACCGGTCGTCGTCGTCCGCGCCGACGACGGCAATGTCCATGCCTTCGTCAATCGCTGCGCGCACCGCGGCACCGTGTTGGTGCGGGACCTCTCCGGCAACGCCAAGGACTTCACCTGCGTCTATCATCACTGGTGCTACGACACCAAGGGCAACCTGATCGGTGTACCGTTCCTGCGCGGCCTCAAAGGCAAAGGCGGCATGCCGCCCGACTTCAAGATGTCCAACCACGGGCTAAGAACTCTTCGGGTTGCGGTCTATCGCGGCGCCGTGTTCGTGACCTTCCGTGCCGATGCCGAGAACTTCGAAGATTACGCCGATCCGCTGTCGCTCAAGTTTCTCGATCGCATGTTCCACAAACCGATCGAAATCATTGGCTACATGCGCCAACGCATCCCGGCCAACTGGAAGCTCTATCTCGAAAATCTGAAAGACGCGAACCATGCCGGCCTGTTGCATCAGGTGCCGACGACGTTCGGGTTGTGGCGCAACACCCAAGAAGGCGGTTCATCGATGGACAAGAAGCGCCGCCACGAAGTCCACTACGGCTATCTCGGCACCGATACCGACGAGGACGCGGCCGCCGGCTACGCGGGCTTCACCCCTTACAACGATCAGCTCAAGCTCAACGATACATCGATCGTCGACTATCGAAATGAGTGGAACGACAATATTTCGTCCGAATTCCTGTCATTCTTCCCGTCTTCGGTGTTCCAGCAGTTTTCGAACACCATCGCGACCCGCCAGGTGCGGCCGCGCAGCGCGACCGAGTTCGAATTGTTCTGGACCGTGTTCGGCTATCAGGACGACGACTCGACGCTCCGGATGATGCGGTTGAAGCAAAACAACCTGGCCGGTCCCGGCGGCGTCGTGTCGATGGAAGACGGCGAAGTTGGACGCCTCGTGCAAATGGGCATCAAACGCGAGCGCGATTCGCACTCGATAATCGAAATCGGCGGCAAAGGTCCGATCGAGGATCAAACGACCGTCATTACCGAAGTCGCGGTCCGCGGGTTCTGGAAGAACTACTGCGAACTAATGGGTGCCCCGGTCGCACAGGCCGCCGAGTAGTCGCGATGCGTTCGTCTAGCTGATCAGCTTGCCGCCTTCGACCGGCCACATCACGCCCGTCATCCACGCGGCGCGGTCCGACGCGAGGTAGGCAACCGCTGCGGCGATGTCGGCCGGCTCGCCGACCCGCCCGAGCGGATAGAGCTTGTTCCATTTAGCGATTTCGGCGGCGATTTGGTCATCGGTGTAACCAACCGTCTTGAACATGTCGGTTCGAATGAGGCCGGGCTGGACCGCGTTGGCGCGCACTCCCGCGGGTGCCAGTTCGACGGCGAGCGAGCGCGTGTAGCCTTCGATCGCACCTTTCGAGGCGACGTAGAGCGAGATCGTCGGGTAGGGCCGCGCCACCAGCCCGGTCGACAGATTGACGATCGCGCCTCTGGTCTTCTTGAGGGCCGCCACGCATGCGGTCGTCATCGTTATCGTGCCGATCAAATTGATCCCGAGGACGTGGTCGATGTCGGCACGAGGAGTCGCTTCGATCGGCGACTCGCGGTAGACCCCGGCATTATTGACCAACACATCGATGCGCCCGAAGTCGGCGACGATCGAGCGGATCGTCTTCGCGACTCCTGCTTCATCGCGGATGTCGCAGCGGTAGACGAGCCGACGGCGGCCGCGCCGAGCGCGCCAGCGGATGGGCGCCACGTCGATCGTCGCGATGGCAAATCCGTCGTCCGCCAAACGCTCGGCGCAGGCGCGCCCAATCCCCCGCGCCGCACCAGTAATGACGGCGACTTTTTGCGCTGAACGACGAGCCATCGTGCTATGCCACCAGCTTGCCGCCCTCGACGGGCCACATCACGCCCGTTAGCCAGTTGGCGGCATCGGAGGCCATGTAACGCACGATCGACGCGATGTCAGAAGATTCGCCGACACGACCAAGCGGGTAAATCTTACCCCATTTGTTCAGTTCGGCTTCGAGCTGCGCCGCGGTCCACCCTTGAGCGGTGAAAATCTCCGTCCGCACAAGTCCCGGCAGAATAGCGTTCGCCCGCACCCGATGCGGCGCAAGTTCGACGGCCAGGGACCGGGTGTACGCTTCCATCCCGCCTTTGGTCGCCGAATAAAGCGACGTGCCGGTGTAAGGCCGAAGGCTCAAGGCCGAGGATATGTTTATGATCACGCCCCGCGCGGCCTTCAAGGCCGGCGTGGCGGCGACGGTAATATTGATCATACCCACAAGGTTCGTGCCGATGATCATGTCGATATCCTGCCGGGTCGTCTGCTCGATCGGGATTTCCTTGAATACGCCTGCATTGTTGACGAGAACGTCGATGCGGCCGAGATCGCGCACGACGGCGGCGATCGTTCGTTTGGCCGCGACATCATCGGCGATGTTGCAGGCATAGGGGCAGAACCGCTCGCCCCGTTTCGGCTGCAGCCGATCGGGGCGCCGCCCCAAGACGGCGACGCGAAAACCATCACGCTCCAGCCAACGTGCGCATTCGCGCCCGATCCCGGTGCCGCCGCCGGTAACGACCGCCACCTTTGTACCCGATTTCACCCTCTTCATTTTTCCTCCGTCAAACCCGATCGATACCCGATGTCGCACGCAAGCGAAGCGACTGGTGCACCCATCGACCGGAAACGCCGTGCCAACAACTTATCCCGAAGAGTTCAGGCAGCGTTGGACTTCATCGCGTGGCGCCCGAACCACCAACCGGACGGCGAAAAGCGCACGGACAAAACGGACGATGGCAGCGACCGCCATGAATGTTCACGCCTGTCGTACCGCAGGGTTGATAGACAAAGAAGCGCCCACCGCCCCGCCCGCTTCGTAGGCAACCGGCGCGACCATCCGGGTGGCACGTCGGACGGTCCGTAACTTTAAGTCGAGCTTCTCGAGTTCGGCATCGACAACCGCCGCCTTGAGGATGACAAGATCGCGCCCGGTGCCTCTATTCGCCGTGTCGCGCGCGGCTTTCATCTTTATCAATTTATCGGCAATGGTCGCGACCATTCCAAGTGCGAAGGAGCCGTTTGCGAGATGTCGGTCCTGGTGCCGGAGCCGCCGATAGTCGTTTGACGTTTTGTAACGGCCGAGTTCGAACCGCACGGCGTTGTCGATTAGGTCGGTCAGGTAATGCGCAACCTCGATATCCGCGCGGAGACCGTAAAAGACATATCGCACGCCTCCGTCTCGGTTCTTCTCGCGCCAAACCCGGCAATCGCAGAAGACGGCGATCGCGCCAATGCAGTCGTCCAATGGGATGCGTTTCTTGCGCCGGGTCTCGTATTCAAGTCGATCGCATCCCGAATCGCGGATTTCGACATCGCTCAGCGACAGGTCGTGCCGATCGAGAAGTTCGGCAACCTTGACGGCCGCCAACAGCGCCTCGGCTTCGGTGCAGCCATTGTTCGTGGTCTTGGCACGCAAGCCTTGAATGCGCGTCTTGAGCTTATCGAGGGCGGCGAGGTCGGAATGTTCGGTCACGAACACGCCGCTCAGCCCATGTGAGTGGGCAGAAACAAAACGAATGCCGGTGCGAACACGACGATCGCCAAGCGGATGACGTCGGCCAGGATGAATGGCCCGACGCCACGGAAAATCGTGCCGATCGGCACCTCCGGCATCATCGCTTTCAACATGAAAACGTTGAGCCCGATTGGCGGAGTGATGAGGCTGATTTCGATGACAACGACGATCAAAATGCCGAACCAGACCGGGTCGAACCCAAGCGAAGAGATGACCGGAAAAAAGATCGGAACGGTCAGCAGCATCATCGATAAGCTTTCGAGGATGCAGCCGAGAACGATGTAAATCGCCATGATCACGAGGATGATGACGATCGGTGCGACGTCGAGGCCCTTGATCCAGTCCAGCATCAGAGCCGGGAACCCCGATACCTCGAGGTAGTTCGAGAACAGCAGCGCGCCGATCAGCAACACGAACATCGCGGTCGCCGTCTGCGCCGTTTCCATCAGGACATCGAGAACGATCCGAACCGACAAGGCGCGCCGGAATAATGCAAACAGAAATGCGCCGGCCGCACCGACGCCGCCCGCTTCGGTCGGCGTGAAGAGGCCGGTGTAGATGCCACCGATCACCACCAGAAAAAGCAGCAACACGCCCCAAATATTTTTCGTCGTTGCCAGTCGACGGCTCCATGAGCTGCGCTCCCCGGCCGGGCCGAGTTCAGGGCGGAACTGCACCAGCAAGAAGATCGTTACGATATAGAGCAGCGCGCCGAGCAAGCCTGGCAACACGCCCGCCATGAACAGTTTGGCGATATCGGTCTCGGTCATCAGGCCGTAAATCACCATGATGACGCTTGGCGGGATCAGGATGCCGAGCGTTCCCCCCGCCGCGATCGTCCCGGTGGCAAGGCTATCGGCGTAGCCGTAGCGTCGCATCGACGGCATCGCGACGTTCGCCATCGTCGCCGCGGTCGCGACGCTCGACCCGCACACGGCGGCAAAGCCGGCGCACGCCGCGATCGTCGCCATCGCCAAGCCGCCGCGCCGGTGCCCGAGGTAGGCGTACGACGCATCGTACAAGTGCTGCGACATTCCCGATTTGGCGATGAAGTTACCCATCAACAGGAACAGCGGCAGCACGGCGTAGCTATAGTCGTAGACGTTCGCATAGGTGAGCTGGGCCGCCATCGACAGCGCCGGCTCGAGTCCGACCAGAATGGCGAACCCGATCACGCCGACGATGCCCATGCCGAAGGCGATCGGCACGCCGAGAAAAAGAAGAACGAAGACCGCAACGAATCCGGCGCCGACGAGAGCAGCGTTCTCCATGGTCCCTTACCGTGCCCTGCGTTCGAGGCGGTCGCGGAGGTTAACGAACACGATCGCGAGATGAAGAAGGATCGCGATAACGGCCAAGCCAGTCATCGCATAAGCAAACCAAGCCTTCGGCAGCCAGGTGTAATACGACCACGTCGACTTGAAGCGGACGAGGTCGATCCCATAGCGCCATAGCCGCCACGCGAGAACGGTCAAGACAAACGCGCTGACGAGATTGACGAGAGTAGATCGAAGCCAACCGCCATTCCGGCCATAGATCGCCTCATCGAGCAGCGAGATTGTGATGTGGCTTTCGCGCGACGCGACGAGGGGCAGCGCGGCGAAAATGACGATCCCCAGCGAAATCTGTACCAACTCGTACGCCGCCGGAATCGGTTGCAGAAAATCGACCACCGACGCGCCTTTGCGGCCGATTACGTTGATGAAAACGACCCACATCATGAAGAACAGCAGCAACCCCGAGATGGTCCCGAGGATGCGTTCCAGAAGAGACACGAGCGCGGACCCCGCCAACGGGCTAGGGCGGCTCTCGTCCACGGTGACGCTATCGTTGGTCATGGCGTGCACGACGTACGCCCCCCGAGCATCCCCGCGTGGGACGCTCGGGGGCGCTTCGTCACTATGCTGTGCTTAGTTGGTCTTCTTGATCGACGCGATGTACTTGTCCTGCTCGTCGAGCAAGGTCTGGATCGCGGCCTTCCCATCGATGCCGCGCGATGCCGCGAGTTTGATCCAGTCTTCCTGCAGGAACGCCATCGCCTTGAACATACGGTCGCGCTCGGCGCCTTGAATGATTCCGATCTTCACGCCGTCTTTTACCATGTTCACGCGCGCGTTCGCGACCATTTCTTCCCACGCCTTGCCAAACATCGCCGCCATTTTTTCGCCTGAGCAGCAATCCATGATCTTCGCCCGATCAGCCGGTGAAATCTTGGCCCACGATTTCTCGTTGACGACGAGATAGAGGCTCGAGCTATAGAACCCGCCCTCAATCTCGGTCAGCGCCCGCACGAACTTTTGCAGGTGGTACGATTCCCAGGCATCGGTGTTGAAAAATGCGCCGTCGACCACGCCTTTCGACATGAGCTCGTGCACTTTGGTCGCCGGCTCCATGACTGGAGTCGCGCCGAAACGCTTAGCGACTTCAACGATGGCCGGCGTCGGAACACGAAGCGTTTGGCCCTTGAAGTCTTCGATCTTAGCAACCGGTTCTTTCGCCGTGAGCAAGATGCCCGGCGGCTGCACCCACATCGTGATGAGCTCCACCCCTTTGTGCTCGCCCGCCGCTTCGAGGTACTTCTTCTGGACGCGCCACAGCGCGACACCCATCGCATCCGCGGTCTTTTCGATACCGGGGATCTCGATCACGCGCGTGACGTCGAACTGCCCCGGCGAATAGCCGTGAATCCCAAGCGCCGCATCGGCGATGCCGTCACGGACGCACTCGAACTGCTGCGCCGGCGGGCACAAGGTCGATGCGGTCAATTCGACTTTGACCCGTCCTTGAGTTGCGTCTTCGACCATCTTACCCCATGGCAGAATCTTTTTCTGATTCATCCAATGGGTCAAAGGCAGAAAATTGTTGAACCGCAATGTCAGAGTTTGCGCTTCGGTCGGTCCGACCGAAGAGAAGGCTGCGCCCGCGACGATCGCGGCGACAGCAAAGTGGACCACCTTATTCATTGGATTCCCCCCCTTTATGAGCGTGTCGACGCCCGACCCCTTACAGGAACGGGCAAGAATTATAACAGACTTTCGACGATTAGTAACGGCTCGCAAACCTCGCGCGACGAACCGGATCGATCTTCGCGCGCGCACCGAGCGCGGTGCCACCGCTGGTTGAGTACCGCTACTCCTTCGCGCTCGTCTACGGAGCGAACACCCGATCGAGATGGTTATTGATGGCGTGGTGGATGGCGACCTCGCGCACCGACATCGGACCTGGAACGAAGTGGCGAGAGCGCATGGCGCGCTGCAGGGACGCAATCATGCCGCGGTCTTCCTCGAGCACTCGCTGTTGAAACTCGCGATAACGAGCGATCTTCGCCGCATACGCGGGGTCATCGAAGAATGCCTTTGGGATCAAGTGGTAGCAGATCATCCTACAGCGGTCCGTGCCGAGCGGCCAGGTGATGTAGCCGTTGATGTTGTCGCAACGCGCGAAGAGCGAAAAGTTAGGCGGGAGATAGCCGTTGATCGCGAACTCCTCGCCCTTGTCGGCAATCCAGGCAATCGGCCCAAACAGCGGTTTACCGCCGTCGACCTGGGTTTTCGTTTTGTACGTCGTGACAAATCCGCCTCGTGGCAGAAGGTTGTAATGAGAGCGGTCCGTGACGTAGTAGGCGCCGATCGTCGCCGCATGCAGCGTATCGGCATGATAAAAATCGAGCAGGTTCTCGTAGATGAACTTCCAGTTGCAGTCGAACTCGAGTTCGAAGCTATAGGCGACGCTTAAGTCCTGCTGACGCATCACGTCGAACGTGGATGCGAACGGGCCCATTTGGTCGACGAGCGGCGCCGGCGCCGGGTCGAACGAGACGAACACCCAGCCAGCCCACGTATCGAGGCTGAGGCGCGGCAGCCGGCAGGATTTCGGATCGAAGCCCTCGGCTTCCTTCATATACGGCGCGCCAACGAGGCGGCCTTCCCAATCGTAAAGCCAGCCGTGATAGGGACACATGAACTCTTTGACGTTGCCCGATCCGGCTGCGACTTCGACGCCGCGGTGAAGACACACGTTTGAAAATGCGTTGAGCGTGCCCCGCTCGTCGCGAACGATGAGGACCGGCTCCTCAAACAGGCGCATGGCACGGTAGTCGCCGGCCTGTTTGAATTCTTCGACGCGGCCGACGCAGAGCCAGTCTTTGAGAAACAGCCGCTCTTTCTCGCGTTCGAGAATTTCGAGCGAGGTGTAGATTTGGCCCGCCGTGTGCCGCGCCCGTTCGACCACTGTGCGCGTCGCGCCAAATTCATCCAAGGTTGTTTCGCGATTCATTGCACCCTCCTGCGTTTCCTTTGGTCTCGGCTCAAAGCGTTGGCCGGCGGTCGACGAACGATCGAACGGTCTCGAATGCGCGCGCGGCACGGAGCACGCGCTTGTCGCCGAAGCGCGGACCGACAATCTGCAATCCGATCGGCAGTCCGCCCTTGGTAAAGCCGCACGGAATCGAGATCGCCGGCTGGCCGGTGAGGTTGAACGGATTGCCGAACGGCGCCCAGGCGCGGATGTCGCCGGTCTTTTCGAGCTCGGGCGGACCCCAGCGATCGGCGGCGAACGGCGGAACCGCCGTCATCGGCGTGACCAGCAGATCGTAGGTTTGATGGAAGGCATGCATATGACGAATCATCGCCGCGCGAGTCTCCATCGCAGCCAAATGGTCGTCGATACTGACCTTCTTGCCGTTCTCGAACGTCGCCTTGGCCGCGTCCCCGAGCTTTTCAAACTCCTCGGGCTTGAATCGGTTGGCGAAACGCGTGAAGTGCGGGAAAAGAATATTGCGAAAAGCGCCGCCGGGGTTGGCGAAACCCGGATCCTTTTCCTCGACACGAGCGCCGAGGTCTTCGAATACCTTAACCGCGCCGGCAACGATTTCAGCAAGCTCCGGATCGACGTAGGGCGCGAAGCCGAGCGTCCGGCTGAACGCGATCTTAAGCCCGCGCACGCCATCGTTGAGTTCGTTCTTGTAGTTCGCGCCATCGTAAGGAAGCGAGTTCGGGTCGCGCGGATCGGGCTCAGTGATGACGTTGAGCATTACCGCTTGATCGGTAACGGTACGTGTCAATGCACCGATCGAGAACAGCAGCGGCACCCACGCCGGCGGATGAACCGGCACGCGTCCGTTGCTCGTCTTCATCGCCACCAAGCCATTGAATGCGGCGGGAATGCGGATCGAGCCGCCGGCGTCAGTGCCGAGCGCCGCATTGCCCATTCCGGCCGCGCACGCGGCCGCGGGACCGCCCGAGGAACCGCCACACGTCTGGGACGAATTCCATGGATTGCGCGAGACTCCGGTCAACGGGCTGATGGTGACAGCGCCCAAGCCGTATTCGGGTGTCGTCGCCTTGCCAAGAAACACCGCTCCATGACGACGCGCGGCGGCGACGTGCGAGGTGTCCTCGGTCATTGCCCCATCGCTCGAGGTTTTCGAGCCGGAACGCATCGGCATGCCGGCGACCTGAAGCGAGTCCTTGACCGGCATCGGAACGCCGTCGATCAATCCCTTCGGCTCACCTTTGGCCCAACGCGCCTCCGCTTCGCGCGCCGTGTTCAGCGCGCCGGCGCGATCAATGTGGCAATAGACGTTGAGTTTGGCGTTGTACTTGTCGATGCGCGTCAGCGCCGCCTTGGCTGCTTCGACCGGCGAGACTTTCCTCTTCCGAAAAGCCTCGACCAAATCGACGATCGACATGAAGGCTATATCATCGCTCATTCACGGGCCCTTTATCTTAACTGCGTTCATCGTAAAGTCGAACTAACGGCCGGAGAAGACTCTTGCGCCGCCCGCGGCATTCAACGCCTCGTCAGATAGCCGCGCTCTCGCCGCGACCTACGTTAGGCAAGCGGCGGCCTGTAGTCGGCCCACGGCCGCGCTTCTTCGAACGCAGCGGCGGCGCGAAAGATGTCGACCTCGCTGTTGATGCGAGCGACCATTTGCAGCCCGACCGGAAGCTTCTGGGCGGTGAACCCTGCCGGAATCGACGCCGCCGGCTGACCGGTCAAATTGAACGGGTAGGTATAGTAAACCCACGACACGACGTTACGGTCGAGTCCGTCGAGAAACGGCGGCAAGTTCTTGCCGACATCAAAGGCCGCGACCGGAAGCGTCGGCGAAAGGAGAATGTCGTAGTTCTCGAAGAACAACCGCGTTTTTTCTCGCAATTCGTAGCGGCGAAAAACATTGACGTAGTACTGCTCAAGCGTCTGGTTGAGCGCCTGCGACAGAATCTCGACCACCGCCGGGTCGAGCAGATGACGCGATTTCTCGAGCACCGGCTTCAGCCGCGTACCGATGCCAGCATAGAACTCGCTCGAAAACAGGTCGACCGGATCTTGGTCGAATACTTTTTCCACGTGCTCGACCGTGCAGCCGAATTCGGCAAACGCCTGCGCGGCGCGCTCGGCGATCGCGACAACCTCGGGATCGGGCTTGGCGTAGCCGAGCGTGGCGCTCCAAGCGACCCGCAACCCTTTGGCGCCCTGGTCGCACGCCTTGAGGAAATCGGGGGTCTTTTCCGCGACCGAAAACGGATCGCGGCTGTCGTACCCGGCCTCGACCATGAGCAGAAGCGCCGCGTCCCGCACGGTTCGGGCGAGAGCCCCGGTGTGGGCTAGCGATGGCGCGGCGCTGACCGGATACATTGGCACACGGCCGAACTGCGCTTTGATGCCGAACAAACCGGTCAACGAGCAGGGAATGCGGATCGAACCGCCGCCGTCGGTAGCGACCGCGAACGGCGTCACGCCGGCAGCCACGCTGGAAACCGCGCCAGCCGACGAACCGCCCGAGGTCTTAGCGGTGTTCCACGGATTGCGCGTGATCCCGGTCAGCGGCGAGTCACCAACCGCTTTGCAGCCGAACTCGCTTGCGGTCGTCTTGCCGACGATACAGGCGCCGGCGGCCTTGATTCGTTCGACAACCGGCGCATCGATCGCCGCGATGTTCTCCGCCATGGCGCGTGACCCCGTGGTGAGTTTCACTCCTTTAACCGGGATTACGTCTTTGACCGAAATCGGCAGACCGTCGAGCAGTCCGCGCTTCTCCTTCTTCATGATGCGGTCTTCGGCCGCGCGGGCGGCGTCCAACGCGAGTTCGGCGGTGACGGTGACGAAGCTATTGAGCTTGGGCTCCGTCGCGGCGAGGCGGTCGAGCGATGCGCGCACGATTTCGACCGGCGAGATTTCTTTGCGCTCGAGCGCGCCTTTGAGCGCGAGCGCGCTCGTATAGGTCACGTTGTCGGCCATCGTTCGTTCTCCTGAAGTGGTTGCGGCGCCGCGTGGGCGCCGCACTCCGCGATGCCAAAATCGACTCGTTATTCGGCAGCAACCTTTTTCCCGAGGCGGGGCTTCAAAGCCGCAATCAGCTCGTCGCGAGTGTAAAGGTCAGCGTATTTCTGCTGCATGTCGAAGAGGCCGGCATCATGCGGCGCGATCGCCCGGTCGCCGACGCAGTCGGTAGGAACGATTGGGCGGTAGCCATAGCCGAGCGCGTCGACCACGGTGGCTCGAACGCAGCCCGACGTGACGGCGCCAGTCACCACCAGCGTATCGACACGAAGACGGGCGAGCCAGCTCGAGAAATCGGTTTGGAAGAACGCCGAAGCATTTCGTTTGCGGACCATAAGTTCGCCCGGCCGCGGCGTCAGTTCACGCACCACGAATCCGACCGGATTGTCCTCGGTCAAGATCTTGAGATTGGGCACCTTGGCCGTCAGCAGATTGCCGTCGGAGCCGTCCTCGGCAAACACATAGCGCGTATAGGCAACCGGCAGGCGATGCTCGCGAAAGAAGGCAAGCAGACCGACGGTCTTCTCGACCGCCGCGTGGATGTTGCCGCCGCCAAACAGCTTGGGGTCGTCGAAGGCGACGACGAAGTCAACGATTACCAGCGCCGGCGCTTCGCCGATCCCCAGGCTCTTGCCAAACCCCTGCTGCTTAAAAATCGCCGTTTCTGCGGTCGCCATGTCGAATCTCCCTTTGTGCGATTATTGGTAGCTCCCGCCACTGCTCGCACGTGACCAGTGAGCGCATTGGAAATCTAGCGTCATTGTTGCCCAGTCCGGTACATCACTGCAACCACCAATGGTCGGCTCAGCTTCGCGGGCGCCGCTTCGGTGACGGCCAAGAGAATTCACGACCCCCCGTCAACCCGCCCGGCCGCAACACCAAGATCAGCAACATAACGATGCCAATCACCACTTCTTGGACGCCCGGCGGGCTTTTGATCGACAAGCCGCCGACGACGAAACCAAGTTCGACTTGGCGCAGAAGTTCCTGCAGGGTCGCGAGAGCCACTACGCCAATGACGGCGCCAGCCAAGCTTTTCATGCCACCAATGACCAGCATCGCCAACGTGATGAACGTCATGTCGAGGTAAAAATTGTTGATGGTGATGACGCCAATGTTGTGGGCGTAGAGCACGCCTCCTAACCCGATAAACGCCGCCGATATCGTCCAAGCGATCAGCCGTTCGCGCGGTACGTTGACTCCAACCGCCTTGGCGGCGACTTCATCTTGCCTCGCGGCTCGAAGCGACCGACCGGAACGCGAACACTGATAAGCGTATGCCGCTGCGATCGTGATCGCGGCGCAGCCGAGCGCGACCCACATGTCGACGTAGCGCGGAATGCCGACCACCGAATTGGTGCCAAGTGTCACCCGGTCCCAGTTGCCGTACACCACGTTGACGATCGCCAGCACCGCAAAGGTTGCGATCGAAGCTGCGATACCCGAGAGCCGCATGATCGGAAAGCCGATGATCGCGGCCAGGATCGTCGCGAACACGACCGAGGAGACCGCCGACGGAAACAGATCAAAGGTGTTGTACCGCAGGAAATCCGGCAGCCCGGACATGTTGATCGGCTTCAATTTCGGGCAGCAGGTCTGCCAGACGCTCGCATAGGCGCCGATTGCCATGAATGATATCGAGCCGAACGACATCACGCCCGAGTTGCCGACGAAGATGTAAAGCCCGACGACGACCACGACCTTTACCAACGCGTCGGTGACGACCCGATTGAGAATCCCGCCGCCGAATAACTCGGCAAGCGCGACGATCACGAGCAGCAACGCCCAGAGAGCAATGACCGGCCAGATACGTTCGAGTGGTGAGGCGCCGGCCATCACACGCGCTCCGTGATCGCCCGTACTTGGATGAGGCCCGCCGGCCGCCACAATAAGATCGCGATCACCAGGAGATAGACAAAGGCATCGCGAAACTGGCGGATTTCGACCGGCAGGACGACTTGCAGGACGACGCTCGCAAAGCCGACGACGAACCCACCGACAGCAGCCCCCACCAGGCTACCCATGCCGCCGATGACGGTCGCGACAAACGCAATCAGCACCAACGGAAGCCCCATGCGTGGCGCGAGCATACCGGTGCGAGCGAGGAAGAGAAGCGATACCGCCGCGGCCAGCACGCCTGAGAGGGCGAAGGCGACAGCGATCACAGTGTTGGCCCGCACGCCCAATAACCGCGCCATGCGAAAATCCTCGGCGGCGGCGCGAATTTGGATGCCGTAGCGCGTGCGCTTGAGGAACAGGGCGAGCGAGACGATCAGCGCGAGCGTGACTGCGATGGTAAGGATTTCGAGCTTCGGAATACGCAGCTCGCCGACCATCACTTGCTCCGCGAGGTTACTGCCAATGTCGACGGCTTTTGGCCGGCCGTCATAAATCAGCAGAGTGATGTACTGCAGGGCATAGGCTAGTGCGAACGACGCCACCAACAGCGTCGGCGGGTCGGCGCGCCGGAGCGGCCGGAACACGATGAATTCGGTGACGACGGCGAGCGCTACAACGATCACGACGACGGCCGTCGACATGACGGCCCAGTGCCAAGCGCCGATGTAGAGCGTGGCGATGGCATTGGTCGAGGGCACGATGATCGCGTAAGCACCAATGGTGATGAAGTTGGCGTGGGCGAAATTAATCAGGCGCAGGACCCCGAAGAGGAGCCCGACGCCAAGCGCGGTCAATGCATAGAGGCTGCCCAGCGAAACCGCATCGATAAAGTTCTGCAAAAGCGTGATCATCAGGCGGCCCCGCGGTCGAATCCGAAATAGGCTGCTTCAAGCTCGGCCGACCCTTTGAGGGCGACAACGGTGCCCGATAGTTGCACTCGGCCGTCACGCATCACATAGACACGGTCGGCGACATCCATCACGCGGTCGAGGTTCTGTTCGACGATCAACAGAGTCATTCCGGCCTCGCGCAGGCTTCGCAATAGCTCGTAAACCAGATCGACGTTCTTGGGCGCGAGCCCGAGCGAAGGCTCATCGACGAGCATGAGCTTCGGCCTGGTCAGCATGCCGCGCGCGATCGCCAGTATCTGCTGCTCGCCACCGGAGAGCCGTCCGGCTGGTGAGCGGAAACGCTCCTTGAGGATCGGAAAACGATCGAGGAGGCTTTCAAGATCCTTGGCCGCGGCGTCGCGGTCGCGGCGAATGTAGGAAGCAACACGCAGGTTTTCTTCGACCGTCAGTGTACCGAAGATTCGCCGCCCCTCCGGCACGAGCGAGATGCCGAGGCGAGCCGTATCCTCGCTCGACCGACCGGCCAACGGCCCGCCTTCGAATAGAAGACGGCCCCTGCTCGGCGTCAACTCGCCGGCGATCGCCAGCATCGTAGTCGACTTGCCGGCGCCGTTCGGCCCGACGACGCAGACGATTTCGCCAGCGGCGACGTTGATCGATATGTCGCGTACGGCCGGTAAGCGGCCGTAGCGGACCTCGAGACGCTCGACATCGAGTATCAACGTCGCTGCTCCCGAACGCCGAGGTAAGCGCGGATCACTTGAGGATCGGACTGGATTGCCGCCGGCGGTCCAGCGGCAATCGTCTTGCCAAAGTCGATCACCTGGATGCGGTGGCACACCGTCATAACGACCCGCATGTTGTGTTCGATGAGTAACACCCCGCAGCCGAATCGTTCGGGGATTGCCGCGACGGTTCGCATCAACTGGTCGCATTCGACGTCGTTCAATCCTGCGGCCGGTTCGTCGAGCAGGACCCAGCGCGGCATCGCCGCAAGCGCGCGCGCAATACCGACTCGGCGCTCATCGCCATAGGAGAGCGCATCGGTACGCTCGTCGGCGCGAGCGGTGAGCCCCAGCCAATCGAGAACCTCGGCTGCCCGGGTCCGCGCCTTGCGCGCCGACAGTCCAACACCGATCGCCGCGACTTCAAGGTTCTCGCGGACCGTAAATTCTTTGAATAAGCGGCCATTTTGAAAGGTGCGGATCACGCCGGCGCGGGCGAAACGATGCGGCTGCCACCCCGTGCTGTCGGCATCGACGACCCAGATCGTGCCCTCGCTCGGCACTTGAAATCCGGTTAGGACGTTGACGAGCGTGGTCTTGCCGGCGCCGTTTGGCCCAATCAATCCAAGAACCTCGCCTCGTTGCAATTCGAGGCTGATACGGTCGACCGCGGTCAGTCCTTCGAAGCGGACGCTAACAGCGCGCGCTGCCAACGTAGATGGCCCCGGGTTTTCGCGCGCTGCGCCGCGTGTCATTCCTGAGGGTTCCACTGTTTAGTGTCTCTCTGTTATGATCCCCATATTCATTCCAGGGAGGAAGGACATGCGCAAGATTTTTGTCACGGGCGTCGCTTTAGCGACGTTGTTGAGCGCGGGGGGCGCGACGGCAGCCGATTTCACAATCGGCTTCGCGATCGCCCAAAGCGGTTGGATGACAGCCTACGACGGCGATTCCTCGAAGGGCGCCCAGATCGCCATCGACGACATCAACGCCAAGGGCGGAATTCTCGGCAATCAGATTAAGGCCGTGTATGCCGACACCAAGTCCGATCCTGCTCAAGCCGGGATCGCAGGCGAAACGGTGCTGAAGCAAGGCGCGAAATACATGATCGCGAGTTGCGACTTCGACATGGGCGGCCCAGCCGGTATTGCATCGCAAAAGGCCGGCGTGCTCGTGATGTCGATCTGCTCCGGCTCACCAAAATGGGGCCCGGTCGGTATCGGCGAACTCGCCTTCGCGGCCGGTCACGCTGCGCAGGTCGATGGCTATTTGATGGCGGAGTGGGCGTTCACCAAAAAGAACTGGAAGCGGGCCTATATGCTCCGCGACACCTCGCTCACTTACACGCGCGCGCAATGCGCCGGGTTCGAGGAGCGGTGGAAGGAGTTGGCCAACGCCGCGCCCGGCGTCGATACCTTCAAGAATGACGATCCCTCGGTCGCGACCCAGATCACGCGGCTCAAGGCGCTCAATCCACAACCCGACGTGATCTTCATCTGCACCTATGCCCCGGGCGGGCCGACGGCTCTCCGACAGATTCGCGCGGCTGGCATTACCCAACCGATCATGTCCGGTCTTGCCATGGACGGCGCCTATTGGCTCGCTGGCGCCCCAGGGCTCTCCAACTTCTACGTCCCGTCCTACGGCTCGATCTTCGGCGACGATCCGTCGGCCGACGTGCGCGCCTTTATGGACAAATACAAGAAGAAGTTTGGCCAGGCGCCGGCGACCTCGCTCGCCATTCTCGGCTATCGCTCGGTACAGAAGTTCGCCATAGCGGCCGAAAAAGCAAAGAGCGTCGATTCGCAAGCCGTGCGCAAGGAGCTCGAGAAGTTCTCCGAGCAACCGGTGCTCGGCGGCGTCGTGTGGTACGACGACAAGGTTCATATTCTCGATCGCACCCGCGTGCTCGTCATGCAAGTCCAGGACGGGAAGATGTCGGCGACCAACGAGTACATTCAGTCATCGAAGCGAGTGCCTTACGACGTACTGTTCAAGGAATAAATAACCTCAAAACACCAAGGGCCGCGCCAACCGGCGCGGCCCTTTTTTTATGCCCGGCGTACCGGTTATTCGGCGGCGGCGCGGCCCGCGTCGAACATCCGATCGAGGTAGTCGTTGAGCGTGTGATGAATCGCCTTTTCCAGTCTGATCGTCGGGCCGGGGACGAAATTGCGAGAGTTCACGCCGTTTTGCAGCGAGCGCATCATATCGGCGTCCTCAGCCGCGACGAGGCGGATGAAGTCGGCGATGATCTTGTTCTTACCAGCGAACGCCGGCTGCTCGAAGAATTCGGTCGGGTACTGGGTCCAGATCGTGATCCGCGTCTTGTCGGGCGCCAACGGATAGCTGATCCACGGTTGAATCATGTCCTGTCGGCCGAACACATTGAAGGTCGGCCTGATGAACACCGTGAACGCCCAGTACTTCGACGCTTCACGCCGCCACGGCATCGGACCAAACAGAGTTTCGCCGTCCGGAGCCATCGTCAGGCTTTCATACTCGGCGTGGTATCGACCACCGGGCCCTAGTTCGAACGGGTAATCCTCCATCGTGAAGTGTTTGGCGAACGACGTGCCGTGAATCGCCTTGGCGTGATAGATATCCATCAGATTCTCGGGCACGAACTTCCAGTTGCACTCGATGTCGAAGGTGTACTCGTCACCGATCCTGGTCTTCTCCGGATGGAGATACTGCTCGGCCTTGCGTACGCCCGGATCGTCGAGAAACGCTGACAGGCTGATCGAGTTGGGATCGAAATTGACGAAGACATAGCCGCACCACGTGTCGATCTTGACCTCCGGCAGACGGCAGCTCTTGAAGTCGTATCCGGGGGTTTCCTTGTTGAAGGGAGCGCCGACGAGCTTGCCGTCGAGGTCGTAGAGCCACGCGTGATAGGGGCAAGTGAACTGCTTGGTATTGCCGCCACCGACAGGCGCCACTTCGACCCCGCGATGGCGGCACACGTTGGCGAAGGCCTTAAGCTTATTGTCCTGATTGCGGCAAATGATGATCGGCTCGCCAGCGATCCGCATCGCCCGATAATCGCCGACGTTGGGATATTGCTCGACGCGGCCAACGCAGAGCCAATCCTTCATGAAAATCTTGTCGATTTCCTCGGCATAGATTTCCGGTGACGTATACAGGTATCCCGGCAAATGCCGAGCGTGGGCGAGTTCTCGACGCGTGGAAGAAAACTCACCGGACTTGGTCGACTGCTGCTTGTTTTCCGTGGTTCGAGCCATTTCACCCTCTCGTCAGTAGAACCGTCGCCGAGCACCAATATTACCGCTTGTCGCGAACGCCATCAAAAAGGACGCACCCTGATCCACGCCGATTGCTCTTCGGCGCCCCAGGTCATCCGCGCCGTGAAGCCCAGGAGCAACTCCATTCCCCGCCGCATCTCGATCAATGGATTTTCTTAACGTAGCGGTGGATGTCGTCGAACATCAAATTGAACATGTCTATGGTGTCCTCGACGGTCCGGATCACCAACCGGCGATCATCTTCGGTGCGCGCGAACTCGTCGAGCAGTTTGACGCCGATGCCGGCATGATCCTCGTCGGCGGTTTGGTGCACGATGAAAAACTCAAGCGCGTGGTCGTCCAACCCATAGACGTCGCGGAGCGCTTTGTAGCGGCTCACGCCGTCGGTCGTGACGGGCGCTTCGCCGGCCAACATATGGGCGGCGACCCCTTCAAGAAAGCTCTTGCCGCAGATCGAGCTGAAATAGGCGCGAAATGCTAACGCTCCGGCACAGTAGGCCGTGTTCATCATCGCTTCGCGGCTGATACCGAGCCCATCGCCTAATTGCAGCCAAAGCTCGCCGTGCGCCTTGCCGTTGGCGTAGAGCCGCCCGGTGCCTTCTTCGTAGACCACCTCGGCTATCATTGAACGCCAGATCGGATCGGGGCAAACGACGTACAGGCGTCCATGGTAGTTATGATTGTGGAGCGGAATGATGCCGTACTGGCAAATCAAAGCTTTCACCTGCTCGCGGCTCAAACGCCCGGCGTAAAGATCGAGCCAGAGCGGGTGCTTGTAGAACGCCTTCCGGCGGTGCAGTTCAGCAACTTCGGCGAGGACTGCTTTGGCGTCGAGCGGCATCGTAAGGTTCTCCGTACAATATCCAGGCGTTCCAACAAAGCGTTCCGGGCACTCAACGGAAATTTCTCGGTCGTCCGCCGCATCCGGCCAGGCGGCCATCACTGACGAAAGACGCGATCGAACGTTGCGGCCTTCCGACACCGAGCCCACGTCACGCAATTGAATAGGGTGCCGAGTACATTGTCACGGAGTTTTGCGACGCGGTGCCTCAGCCGGCCCCGAAGCGAAAGAACTATGTGGCTTGCGCCGGCGATCCGGATCGCAATAAAATCCGCAGCTGCCGCGCCAAGACTAAAATAACACCGGGTAGCGATGCTCGACGAAGCGACGTCGCGCCAGAGCTTGGCGGACTCAATTACCCGTCGTTTCTCCGTCAAGCGCCGTGAGCAAGATCGAGAGAAATCGCCCGACCGGCCGGGGCTCGTTGATGCGCTCGCTCTGGTTTCCCGTGCGCTTTCCCGGCCCAGTTGTCGCGCGGCGCTCATACGCCGGCCACGGGTCGATGTCCACCACATCGTCAACACCGGACTCAGCTAACTTGTAAGGTCGCGCCGGAAGGGTTAGAAGCTCGCGGTACTCTACGAGTACATTTTTACCCCATCATCGGAGCGTTAAGATGCCAATCGGTACCGTCAAGTGGTTCAATAGCACTAAGGGTTTTGGTTTTATCCAGCCGGACAACGGCGGCGCGGACGTGTTCGTCCATATTTCAGCCGTCGAGCGGGCCGGCCTCGCCGGTCTGAACGAAGGCCAGAAAATCTCGTACGAAGAGCAGCGCGATCCCAAGCGCGGCAAGACTTCGGCTGAAAGTCTCAAAGCCGTTTGAACATTCGTTAAATACCCTTTGCCGAATGCGGCGACCAAATCGCGCGCCCGGCAAAGGTTGAAGCGCCGGCTTTTCCGCCGGAACGGTTGCGAAAAGGCAACCGGCAGCGCGGCCCTCAATCGCGCATCGAACCGACCCAATCGATCATGTCAGCATGGTCCCACGGTTGTCCGGGGGCAACCGAGCGACAATCAGCTTGACGCGCGAAACCGTCGACAATCCGTTTCCTCTGAAGCGAACGAGCGCGGCGGCTTGCGGGATCGGGTTCCCGTCTCTTTCAATCGGTGACCGACTTCAGTTCGGCTCGTAAGAGTACACAGCAGTGCTGCATCGCAAGCGAACACTTCGAGCCCCATCGGATTGAGCGACGCATAGAGATCGTCGCGCCCCCGGCTGTTCAACCGGAGCGACCAATCTAACTTCGAGCGATCGTTAAGTCCGGTTGATTGACACTCCGCGATCGACTGGGAGCGCCGCACCGGTGGTAAACGTCGAGGCGTCGGACGCGAGATAGAGCACCGATCGCGCGATCTCGTCGGGACTGGCCAAGCGCTTTAACGCGTGTAGTCCCTCGACGAAGGAGCGCGCTTCAGGCGTCGCGATCATGGTATGCGCCATCGCCGTTTCGGTACCGCCCGGCAGGATGGCGTTTACGCGAACGCGCTTGGGACCGAATTCGGCCGCTAGAACCTGGGTGAGGTCCGAGGAGCCCCGCCTTGCTCGCAGCGTAGGCCGCGGTACTCGGCAATCCGGCCGAATAGCCGACGAAAGTAGAGGTAAAGATCAGCGAGCCGCCACCGCGGGCAACGAGCGCCGGAATCTGATGTTTGGCGCCGAGAAACGCACCGGTTAGGTTGGTGGCGGGCGTCAACTCACCGAGCGTACCGGCGTTGGTGAACCCGATATTGAGGCCGCCGCAGCGATCGAGGGCGGTTGCGACCAACGCTTCAACGTAAGATTCATCCCCGACATCCCCTGCTAACGCGAACGCGATGCCGCCAGCCGCGACGATTTCGGCCGCAAGGGCCTCGAGTTCTGCGCGGCGTCGAGCGGCCAAGACAACCCGGGCGCCTTCGCTCGCGAACAGTCTGGCGGTGGCATTTTCGATTCCAGAGCTAGCTCCGGTGATGATGGCGACTTTGTCGGCGAGCGCAGGCATGAAGGGCTCCGTACCGGCGTTGCGCCGGTCCGACACCATGACCAACCGCATTCATCGAAGCAGCCCAGTTCTTGCTGTTCTGGCACAAATCCAGGAAAAACATCGCGAACCTCGATTCGCCAAGAATCCGAGCGCTCATCGGCGAAGCGACGTCCGTCGCGGCGGTCAAGCCAGATCTCCGTTCATGAACTCGATCACCGTGCGATTAAAAAAATCCGCGTGCTCGCCTTGCAGCATGTGTCCGCAGCGATCGACCAGCACCAATTTTCCGTTCCGCAGCTTCTTAATGCCGGCCTCCAGGTCCTTCACCGGTACTCTAACGTCGTCTCGTCCGGACATCGCCAGGACAGGAATCGTCACCTGGTGGATGCGGTCGCCGCAGCGAAAGGGTCGCGACAATCCGTTGTCGAAGTTGGCCCGTGCGATAGCTTCATAAGAATCCGCCATGCCGGGTTGGGCGTAGCTCGTCAATTGCGGCAGCAGAATTTCTTCCGGAATGTTGTTCGCGTCATAGCAAACGTTGATGAGTCGCTGGCGGCACGTCTCCAGGCTGGGGTTGCGCAGCGCCGACATCGCGTTCGCGAACGATTTATCGAATCCCACGACCGTATCGTCGGGTGCCTGGAATATCCGATGCGACCCGTTCAAAATGAGCCGTTCGACCTTGGCCGGGCGCTCGAAGTAGAGCAGCGTCGCGATGGTGGCGCCGTAGGAATGGCCGCACACGCTAAAGCGATCGACGCCCAAACGGTCGAGCAGGCCGAGCACATGGCGAACCATGAGCGGATGGGCGGCTTGGCCGTTCAACCCCGGAAAGCCGGTGAATCCATGACCGAGAAGATCCGGCGCGATGATGCGAAAGTGCTTGGCCAGCGGATCGACGTTGCGGATCCACGAATCGGCAGCGATACCGAGCCCATGCAAGAGTACGAGCGTTCGCTCATGCCCCGAACCTTCGTGGTAGTACCGCGTTTGCACGCCGTCGATTTCGGTAAATGCTACTCGCACCGACCACCTCCCTCCGAACGTTCGAAATCTAGAGACGAAACGAGGGTCTGTTCAAGGCGGCCGTGCGATCGGCTACGACCCGTCGAAGCCAGAAACTCGAATCGCGTCGCCGTCGATTGGGTATTCCGAGCGATGCCGGCGAATGGCCGATTGGCCGCTGCCATTTTCGGCCTGCCGCGTATGAGGTGGGCGCTTGGAGTTGGCGAGACCGACCCCCGGGAGGTCGATACGATCTGGTCGATCGACCTCCCGAGGGATTTTCGAGCTCTGGCGCCACGCTCGACGGATTGGCCCGCGAGCGACGCCAAGCGAGCGGACGTTCGGCCTTACTTCGCGGCGAGAAGCGAGGTTGCGATATACCCTTCCAACTTACCGGCGCGCACGTGAGTCCACTCGCCGGACGCATGGAGGATTTGCACCTTGGTCCCACGCCGGAGACTGGTGATTTTCTTCGATTTTTGGTCGGGCGCCGCGCGCAGAATTGCGCTCTTCACGCGCACGGCCGTCTGTCCGCCGGATTGAGCGAGATGAACGCCGATTGCCGGCGAGGCGCCGCTCGCCGCGACCAGCGGCGCAGCGCCAGCCGCAAAAGCAAGACCCATGGAAGCCGAAACCGCGACTGCCGCAAACAAATTCCACATCGAGTAACACTCCTTCAGGTTGATGGCGTTGTCGGCTTAACATCTAGAATTGGAGCGAGGTGCGCCAATTCGCCGCGCCACCAATTCGGTGGGATACTCGAAATCCGGACCAAATGCCAATTGATTGACGTTGGCGGCAATCTCCAGTTCAGTCGCTCGCTTGCGTTCCGCTCACGGTTTAACTTCGACCGCTGCTCATCGGATCTCGCATGCACCGGCTTCGCGCCGATCGCGAACGGCCCGTTTGCGTGCGGTGATCCGTCCGTTTCCGGCGTTCCGCGCCCTTCGCTCGCTCGACGAGACGCCCCCCCCTCGGCGCCCGCGTCCGGTTAGCATTTTGGTCGGACTGATCGTGTGGCAAACTCCTCCAATCGAGGTCGCGGAAGCGAAGGGGGATCCATGCGCGCCAGTTTTGTCGAGGTCGACGGCATTCGCACCCGTTACCTGCATGCGGGCGACGGGCCGCCGCTATTGCTTCTCCACGGCCTCGGAATTTCAGCCGATTGCTGGTTCTATAATATCGACGCGCTGGCGGAGCACTTCTCGGTATTCGCATTGGACATGCTCGGCCAAGGCTTCACCGGCTTTCGCGACTTGGGCGGCCGCGCCGCGCAGCCGGTACTGATGGAGCATGTCGCGTCCTTCGCCGACAAGCTTGGCCTCGACAGCTATTCGGCGTGCGGCAGCTCCTACGGCGCCGGCATGTCCGCGCTCCTTTACCTGCATCGTCCGGAGCGGATGAGGAAGCTCGTGCTGATCGGCTCCGGCTCGACCTTCCGTCCGTCCGACGCGCAAGAAGAAGGTTTTGCCCGATCGTATAAGAATGCGGCATCGGCTTTACGCGATCCGACGTTCGAAAACTGCCGCAAACGGCTCGCCAATGTCTGCTACGACCCGCGCTCGGTCACCAACGTCGTGATCTTCGGGCAGCTCACGAGCTACGCCCAAGACTACATCCTGCCGGCCTACGAGCAGATTGCGCGCGCCAACATGAACATCGAACTGACGCGGCCGCACCGGCTGGTGGGGCGGCTCGAACAGATTAAACTGCCGACGCTGATCGTGGTCGGCCGCGACGATCCACGATCGAGCGTCGAATTCCACATCGCCGGGCACAAGCGGATGCCGAACGCGGAACTTGTCATCTACGAGAAATGCGGCCACATGCCGATGATCGAGCAAGTCGAACGCTTCAATCAAACGGTCAAAGAATTCCTGCTGTGCGCTTGATCCTTCGTTGTCGACTCTCGATCCGGGGGCGCGGCGTGGCGCCGGCGCGAACGTTTGAACGATCCACGTGCCGTTTGCGCAGTGCCGGGGAAACCGCGCTTGCCGCCACGATCGATCTCGCCCATCGAGTCGCGGCGGGATCTCCATGACGATGGCATCGAGCGACTGGGCGACACGACTCGCGATGCGCCACCCTTGGGCGCCGTACGGCCTCCTCACGCTCGCGATGCTGTCCTACGGCTCATACTACGTCGTGGGCCGCGCCGTGCACGACGAGTTCCCGCCGGTCGCGCTTTCGTTTTGGCGCGCGGTTGGCGCTTGCGTGCTCCTCTATCCGTTCATCGCGCCGGCATTGGCCCGAAGCTACCGTCAATTGTTCCGCCATTGGTCGCTGATCGCCGCGCTTGGGCTGACGCAGGCCGCGATCGGGCAAGTCACCATCTTGTGGGCGCTGCACACGACGACCGCGATCAATGCGGCGCTGATCTCGGCGTTGTTGCCCGCGTTCACCGTCGTTCTCGCGGCGGTAATGGTCCGCGAACGCATGAACGCCAGCCAGCGCCTCGGCATCGCCGTCGCGTTCGTCGGCGCGGTGATCGCCATCGTGCGCGGCGATTGGTCGGTGCTGATCAGCCTCGAATTCGTCGTCGGCGACATCCTGGTCTTGATCACTACGGTGGCTTGGGCGTTTTATTCGGTGTTGGTGAAGCGAGTGCCGGTCAACCTCGATCCTTTCGTCGTCTTCTTCGGCCTAACGGCGTTCGCCGCGGTGCTCTTGCTTCCGCTGCATGCGGTTGAGGCGATCGTGCTCGGCGCCTATCCAGTGCCGAGCACCGCTGCGGTGGCCGGCATTCTCTACATCATCGTGTTCACGGCGATCCTCGGGCTAGTGTTCCTCAACATCGGTATCGCCGCGCTCGGACCGGCCCGCGCGAGTTCGTTCTACTACCTGATGCCGGTGTTCACCGCCTTGATCGCCGTGGTGGCGCTCGACGAGGCGCTCCGGCTTTACCACCTCGCCGGCTTGGCGCTCGTGGTCGGCGGAATCTATTTTTCCGGCCGCCCGGACCGCGCGCGGTAACTCGCTCGACATCGGCCGACCCGGTCGCGATGCAACCGGGGCCCTCACCACGATCGGGCCGTCGGAGCGACTTCCGCCGCTCTGCCACTAACTTCCATGCCAATCCTTGGGACATGGCGATGTGAACTGCCCGGTCCGATCGGTGTGAGCGAGCAGGTTATCGTTGACGTAGCTGTAGCGAGTGAGGCTCTGGCCGTCGGACCAGCGCCGGTCAAGAGCGCCGGTGCCTGGAACCTAAATCGTCAAACCGGAAGGTCGCTCGCGTGCGATGATAGGATCGTCAGCCGGTAGCCGCTTGGGTCGAGGACCTCGAATCGGTCGTGAATCGAGCCGCGCGCGATCGGCGTTGGCTTCATGCCAAGCTTCGAACAGGCGTCGCATGTTGCGCCGACATCGTCGACCATAAAATCGAATGGCGCCGCTGCGCCGCGTTTGCCCCGCTCGGTCGCCTTGAGGATCAGCATTTGGGTGCCGCCGCGCAACTCAAGCACGGCGAAATCCTCCCGGCGCACGATGCCGCTGACGCCGAGCGACTCGTACCAATCGGCCGCCTTGGCGATGTCGGCGACGCGATGTTGGACGTGGCCGATCACAATCGGCTGACGCAGGTCTTTCTTCTTTCGTGCGGGCATGGTCGATTCTTCGATGCTGGCATCGGCGACATCGAAGCGTCAAGTGCCCACTCCGCCAGCCCGACTTCAACCGATGGCCTTCGCCGATTCGGAGCGGCCTCGGCGACCGGCCCGCCGCCGCGCCCTGGCCAATCACTCTCGCCCGAGCATATAACAACGAATGGCGATCGATACCACCCAGGCCCCATCGCGCCCGCCGCTCGCCGCCGAGCGACCCGAGGCCGGCATTGCGTTCAAGATCGTCTCCGACTACCAGCCGGCCGGCGATCAGCCGCGAGCGATCCAGGAGCTGACCCGCGGCATCCGCCAGGGCGAGCGCGACCAGGTGCTCTTGGGCGTCACCGGCTCGGGCAAGACCTTCACCATGGCGCACGTGATCCAGGCGCTGCAGCGCCCGGCGCTCATCCTCGCCCCCAACAAGACGCTGGCGGCGCAGCTCTACGGCGAGATGAAATCGTTCTTCCCGGAGAACGCTGTCGAATATTTCGTATCGTACTACGACTACTACCAGCCCGAAGCCTACGTCCCGCGCTCGGACACCTACATCGAGAAGGACGCGGCGATCAACGAGCAGATCGACCGCATGCGCCATTCCGCGACCCGGGCGCTCTTGGAGCGAGACGACGTCGTCGTCGTCGCCTCGGTCTCGTGCATCTACGGCATCGGCTCGCCCGAGACCTATTCCGAGATGGCGATCGCGCTCGCTAAGGGCCAGCGCATCGAGCGCGGTCAGTTGCTGAAGCGGCTGGTCGAGATCCAGTACAGGCGCAACGACACCGCGCTCGAACGCGGCAACTTTCGCGTACGCGGCGATTCGATCGAAATTTTCCCCTCGCACTATGACGACCGCGCCTGGCGGCTCTCGTTGTTTGGCGACGAGATCGAATCGATCGTCGAGTTCGATCCACTGACCGGCGAGAAAACCGCGGCGATGCAGCAGGTCAAGCTCTACGCCAACTCGCACTACGTGACGCCACGGCCGACCGTGCAGCAGGCGATCAAGCAGATCAAACGCGACCTGCAGCTCAGGCTCGACGAGCTCAACGCCGCCAACAAGCTGCTCTACGCACAGCGGCTCGAGGAGCGCACCCGCTTCGACCTCGAGATGATCGAGGCGACCGGGAGTTGCGCCGGGATCGAGAACTATTCGCGCTATCTCACCGGCCGCGCGCCGGGCGAGCCGCCGCCGACGTTGTTCGAATACCTGCCCGGCAACGCGTTGGTGTTCGTCGACGAGTGCCACGTCACCGTGCCGCAACTGGGCGGCATGTACCGCGGCGACTTCAAGCGCAAGGCGACCTTGGCCGAGTACGGCTTCCGGCTGCCGTCCTGCATCGACAACCGGCCGCTCAAGTTCGAGGAATGGGACGCGATGCGGACCGAAACGGTGTTCGTGTCGGCGACGCCCGGGCCATGGGAACTGGAGCAGACCGCCGGCGCGTTCGCCGAGCAGGTGGTGCGGCCGACCGGCCTGGTCGATCCGCCGACCTTCATCCGCCCGGTCGAGAATCAGGTCGACGATCTCCTGGCTGAGTGCAAGGCGGTCGCAGCCAAGGGCCAGCGCGTGCTGGTCACCACGCTCACCAAGCGCATGGCCGAGGACCTGACCGAATACATGCACGAGGCCGGCATTCGCGTGCGCTATCTCCATTCCGACATCGACACGCTGGAGCGAATCGAAATCATCCGCGACCTTCGCATCGGCGCCTTCGACGTGTTGGTCGGCATCAACCTGCTGCGCGAGGGGCTCGACATCCCCGAGTGCGCGCTGGTCGCAATCCTCGACGCCGACAAGGAAGGGTTCCTACGCTCGCGCACCTCGCTGATCCAGACCATCGGCCGCGCCGCGCGCAACGCCGATGGCCGCGTCATCCTTTACGCCGACAAGATAACCAATAGCTTGAAGGCGGCGATCGACGAGACCGATCGCCGCCGCGCGCGCCAGGAAGCCTACAACCGCGAGCACGGCATCACCCCCGAATCGATCAAGCGCGGCATCGCCGACGTGCTGCGAAGCATCTACGAGGCCGACTACGTCTCGGTTGAGATCGGCGGCAAGACCCAGCATCTGGTCGGTCATAACCTCAAGTCTTACATCGCCGACCTGCGCGAAAAAATGCTGACCGCGGCCGGCGATCTCGAATTCGAGGAAGCCGCGCGTTTGCGCGACGAAATCCGCCGCCTCGAGGAAGCCGACCTCGGGCTCGGCGATCCGATGGCGCGGCCCGACCGCGGCGACGAAAAAAATCCGGCCAAACGCCACAGCGGCGCGCGCTCGTCGGGCGGCCGGCCTGGCACCCGCGCGCTCCGCTCCAAGCGTGGAAAACCGAGTTCGACGTAGGCATGGCACGGGTCGACGCTTCGTACCGGCGGGCGTCGGCTTCGCGGCCACGCATCGCCGGAGTACCAACCGAGAGTAAGGTGGCTCACACCCGATGACCGCTGTTGCCGCCCACCGTTCGATTGGTGTCGGCGGCGAAGAAGCCGCGAACTACGGCATCGACGCACCGGTTTGGATTCGCCGGCTAGTCGTTGCCGGCGTGATCGCAATCGCCACAGGCGCCGCCTCGGCTGGCTACTGGGCAACCGCGAGCTCGAGCAGCCTCGCGCTGCAAGGCGGTTCGGTCGCAGCGATTAGAGGTGGCCTCGGGCTGCTATGGTCGGCCGCAGTGCTCTGGCGCTACGGTAGGCACCGAGAATTCCTCCATCGTGAACGCATGCTGAACGCCGTGGTGTGGCGGGGAACCGAAACCGTACTCGACATCGGCGTTGGCAGCGGGCTGCTCTTGATTGGCGCCGCCAAGCGGGTGCCGCAGGGCTACGCGCTTAGGATCGATGTTTGGCGCTCCCAGGACCCATCGCACAATACGCCGACGATCACGCTGCACAACGCATTGCTCGAGGGTGTGGCCGCGAACTTGATGCTGCTGACGGGAGACGCCCGCCGCTTGCCGTTTGCAAGCGAGAGTGTCGACGTCGTTCTCTCGAATCTTTGCTTGCACAACATCTCGAATGCGGCGGGTCGCTCGGCAGCCTGCCGGGAAATCGCGCGCGTCTTGGCGCCGGACGGGTTGGCATTCGTTTCCGACCACCGTCACAGCGAAACCTACATGCGGGAGATGCTCGCCGCAGATTTGACGGTCTTTGGCTCGCCGCTACTTCCATTCACGCTTTTTCCGCCGCTGCGAGTAGTATCCGCAACGAAAACAGCCGGTTCACAAACACCATGACAAAAGTAGCGCTCGTGACAGGCGCCGGCGTGCGCATCGGCCGCGCCATCGCGCTCGGCCTCGCCGCCGATGGCTGGACCGTGGCCGTGCATCATCGGAATTCAGCCGCCGCCGCGCGCGCCGTCGTCGCGGCGATCGCCAAGGCCGGAGGTCGGGCGCAATCCTTCGCCGCCGATCTCGCCGACGAGCGCTCGACCCAAGAGTTGCTGGGCCACGTGCGCGCGGCGCTCGGGCCGGTCACGCTCTTGGTCAACAACGCCTCGGTGTTCGACTACGACGACTGGGCGAGCGCCGATCGAGCTTCGTGGGACCGGCATTTGGCCGTCAATCTGCGGGCGCCGCTGGTGCTGGCGCAGAATTTCGCGTGCGCTTTGCCCAAGGGTGCGAACGGCAACATCGTCAATCTGCTCGACCAACGGGTGTGGCGTCTAACGCCGCAGTTTCTCTCGTACACCGTTAGCAAGACCGGCTTGTGGACGCTGACCCGGACGCTGGCCATGGCACTGGCGCCGCGAATTCGCGTCAACGCGATCGGTCCCGGCCCGACGCTCAAGAGCGCGCGCCAGAGTCCGGCGCACTTTCGCCGCCAGGCGCGCTCCACGCCGCTCGGACACGGCGCAACGCCGGCCGAGATCTATGCCGGCGTCCGTTTCATTCTCGGTGCGCCGTCGCTCACCGGCCAGATGCTGGCGCTCGACGGCGGCCAGCATTTGAACGGGCGGGCGCGAACGTCGGAGCGCGAGTAACGGGGATCGGCTATGCTGCGGTCAGCTCATGGTCCGACAAGCGCGTCATGGCGACGAGGCGGGCACCTCGCCACCGCCTCGTCGCGGACTTCTCGAAGGCTGAGGCCGATGCCGCCAGCGCGTGATTTTAGGTTCTGAGATGACCGACCACCGCACCACCAAAACGACCCATCGCCCGATCGTCCTTGCCGATGCCGGCCGCAAACTCCGCCACGTGTTCGTGCGCGATCTCGAACTCGGGGCCAAGATCGGCGTGCACACCTCCGAGCGGGTATCGACGCAGCCGATCCGGATAAACGTCGATCTCGCGGTGCACGAGGACGACGCGCCGCTGCGCGACGAATTGGCCGATGTCGTTTGCTACGAGGATATCGTCAACGCGATCAAGGGGCTGCTCGCGCAGGGCCATGTCAATCTGGTCGAGACCTTGGCCGAGCGGATCGCCGCGCGCTGCCTGGTCGATCCGCGCGTGTACTCGGCGCGGATACGGATCGAGAAGCTCCGTGTCATCGCCGAGGCCGCGAGCGTCGGGGTTGAAATCGAGCGCCGGCGGCCCAAACTGGCCGCCAGCGTCCGGCCGTGACCCGGCCGACGGCTGGTGCAGGCAGCGGCGGAACACCGGTCTGCCCCGACGCTGGCTGCGGCCGAAACGCCGAAGTTGTGCACACCCGCCACCACCGGCCACGCCGATCGGAGCAACGCGAACGATGTTGCAACCGCCATTTGTCACCGCCGCAGATATCGCGCGCAGACCGTTTCGAAAAAACCCGCAAATCCAACTGTGTAACTTCTTTGCCTCAATTTTAGGCAAACCGTTGCAACCCGCCGATTTTCGCCAATTCCGACCCGGTCCTACCGGTTTGCGCACAGAGATATCGCCACGCTTGGTGGATAGCTGCTCAGTCGGGCGGCGATCGAGGCACCGGCCGCTCGACTCGC
>SHVV01000009.1 GCA_009694095.1 Alphaproteobacteria bacterium
TCAAGGCGGTTGCCGCGGCTACCCCGGGAGCAGAAGGCGAGGAGGTCGCCGCCGAAGACGACGAAGAGGAAGAATTTCTTGAAGACGCTTCCGAACTCGCCGAAGAAGACGTGGCGCTCGAAATCGACGGCAAAATCGCTGAGGCCAAAAAAACCGGCGAACCGTAAGCGGTTTAGTCCGTGGCCGGCTTGATTTGCCGCGAGGCGCGCCCTAGGGTGCCGGCCGTCGCGTCATATAGTTTCAGCCCGCGCGGGCGAGGGGCCATAGCTCAGCTGGGAGAGCGCGTGAATGGCATTCACGAGGTCAGCGGTTCGATCCCGCTTGGCTCCACCAATTTATGGGAATCCAGGCACGTTCGTGCCAACCCGCATAAGGCCGTAGCTGCCAAGTCGCTAGCCGCAGAGCCGAACCCGTTTCGGCCATTCAAACGAGCGAATGTAGCTACCGCGTTTCAAGAGTCCTTAAGTCAAGTTTTCTCGCCGGTCGGCCGCCCAGCAGGTCCGGCGTGGCCGTGTGCGTAGCCTCGGGTCAGAACGACTTAATTCTGGGAAAGAGCAGGTGGGTGAACTCCGGGTACAACGCGCGATAGGGGTCGTTGTATGTGACGATTCGATCGGCACCGTCGAACAAGACGAAACCGTCGGGGATGCTATTGATCGCTTGCGCGAGTTTGAGTCGCGATTGTTCGAGTTAGGCCGCGAGAGCCGTCGCCTGATGTCGACTGCGCGTGGCCTCGACAAACCCGCAGTGTCCGGAGCGGGCTAAGACATAGAGTGCCACCGTAAAGGTGCCGAGCATGGCGGCTTGCGAAAGGTCGATCTCCTGGCCGCCGAGCCCCAAACGTACGGAGATCGGTATCATTGACGGAGCGATATAGCCGATCCAAATCGACAGGATCGAGGACAAGGCGGCCGTTGCGCCGGCCGCCATCCCGCCCAGAACAAACACCAGCAAGACTTGGTGACGAACTCAGTCAGGATCATAAAATAGTATGACCGCCGTGCCCCCAAAGAGCGCCCGCGACCCATGTCGAGCGCGTTATCCGTTTCATGAAATCGGGTTTGACCAAGTCGATCACCTTGCGCCGGCGGCGCCAAGTGATGAGACTTCGCGAGCCGAATAGCCAAACGGCGGCAAGCCAAACCCAAGTCACCCAACCCGGCGAAACGCGGCTATAGAAGAGCGCCGCAACGACCGCCGAGTTGACGAGGTGAGCGGCGGCCAACAGCGGCAACTGGAGGTAAAACGTTCAGACTAGTTCGAGTTCGATCGCCGCCGCGTCACTAATCGCAGACACTGCCATCGGTGTCACGGCCGCCTGAGCGCTTGGTGCGACACTCATCGTCGCGACTCTCGTTCTAGCCGCCCGAGCGCACCTATAATCTCGCCTTCTGTCTCAATAGAGAGACGCGGAGCTCGCTGCAGGGGCGCAACGTACGTTCACGACAGTGCCGGCGCCAACCGTTCCATCGCTTCGGACAACGTTTCGAGCGTCGCGGCGAAACAGAGGCGCAGATGCCCCTCTCCGCGCGGCCCGAACGCGCTTCCGGGCGCTAACCCGACCCTGCTCTTGCCGAGGAGATTTTTCGCGAACTCGAGGCTGTTGTTCATACCTTCGACCCCGAAGAATACATAAAAAGCCGCGTCAGGACGGGCGATCGTAACCCGCGGCATCGCCGCGAGGCGCTGAAAGACGAGGTCGCGCGCTTGTTCGTATCGCGCGACAGTTTCGCTGATGAACGGTTCCCCGTCGCGAAGCGCGACGATACCGGCGTACTGCGCCATGCTGGCGGCGTTCGCGATATTGAACTCGCTCATTTTTTCGAGAATCGGCCCGAACGCCGGCGGGGCGGCAATCCAGCCGAGCCGCCATCCCGTCATGCACCACGACTTGGAAAAGCTGTTGAGCCTGAGCACGAGGTCGTCTCGTTCGGCGATATCGAGGAACGAAGGCGCGCAGCGGCGTGAATAAACGATCCGATCGTAGACTTCATCGGCGACGATCCAAATTCCTCGCCGGCGTGCAAAATCGAGCACTGCTCGCTGATCGTCCGTCGACATCATCCACCCCGTCGGATTGTTGGGCGAATTGACGAACAGGAATCGCGTGCGGTGGTCCACGGCGGCGAACAAACGATCAAGATCGAGCGACCAGCGCCCCTCGTGCTCGTCGAGCGCAACTTGCCGCGGCTCGCCCCCCATCACCTGCACGCACGAGGCGATGTTGGGCCATAGCGGCGCCGTCAGGACCGCATTGTCGCCGACGTCGATCAGGCTCTGCGCTACGATCATAATCGCGTTCATGGCTGACGCCGTAACCGTCACACGCTCAAAATCGATCGGGCGCTCGTGCAGTCCCGTCATGTAGTCAGCCAGCGCTTGACGGAGTTCCGGGATGCCGCGGTTCAAGGTGTAGAACGTCTTGCCATCGTTGAGCGCCTGCGTCGCGGCCTGATTGATGAAGGCGGGCGTCGGCACGTTCGGCTCGCCGAACCACAACGGAATGATCCCGCCCATTTCCATTCCGAGAGTCGCAACTTCGCGTATCTGCGAGCTTGCAACGTCGGCAATGGCCGGTCGAACCGGAAACGGATATTTCGTTGGCATACGCTACCTATAGAACTGAACTTCGTGAGTCGGCGGCAAGAACAGGCCGCCAATTGCTCATCAACCATGAGCCTTCGGATCAAACCATCGGGGTTGAATTCATGCAAACCGACGCCGAGGCCGCCCTGGTTCGGGCTGTCGGCGCCCCGCGCGAAGTTCTATTTCTTCGCTTCCTTGAGTTCAATCGGAGCCCCAGATTCCTTCCATGTTGTGAAGCCACCGCCGATGTGGGCGACCGGGTTTAGTCCCATACGCTGCACGCTCTGTGTTGCGAGCGCAGAACGCCAGCCCGCGGCACAAAAAAACACAAATTTCTTACCCGATCCGAAAACGTCGCGGTAATAAGGACTTTCCGGATCGACCCAGAACTCCAGCATGCCGCGCGGACAATGAAACGCACCCGGAATGATCCCTTCGCGCGCCAACTCTCGCACATCCCGGACGTCGACGAACTGAACGCGGGGATCACTAAGTAGCTGGCGCGCTTCGGCAACGGTTAACGTCTCCACCTCGGCTTCGGCTTCGGAGACGAGTTCCTTGTAGCCCTTGGTAATCATTGAGTTTCGCTCCATGATCAATCCGGACGGCGCATATCCACGCCGCCAGCGAACGCCACTATGATAGACGACGATCATGGTTTTTTCGCCATCAGTTCGGCGAAGTGGCAGCAAAAATGACAGGTTCCGGTGGCGGGATGGCTGATCTTGGCGCAATAGGTCGCGTCGTTCCCGCTCAAGCGACGACGGGCAGCGGCCGCAGCCAGCGTTCCAAGCGGCGGGGCCAAGAGATAAATCCAAAGGTGCTGCCATAGTCCCGAGGGAATCGCTATCGCCAGCCCGCGCGCCGGATTGAAGCTCCCGCCCGAATAAGGCGCGGCAATCAGCACGAAGACCGCGAGCAAGAGTCCAGACGCGATCCCGGTGAAGCGAGTGAATTTGGCATCGTTGGCAAGCACGAGGACGATCGTCATGGCGAGGAAGCCGACGACCGCCTCGGCCAGGAATGCGATCAAGATTCCCGCCGTCGGAACCGGGGCGATGTAGTTGACGGCAGGATCGGCCAGCCAATCGCCGATCACCGCAACCCCTAGGCCGACACCGACGATACCGCCGAGAATTTGCGCGATCACATACCCGGCGGCGTCCCACGGATCAATGCGCACGAGGTGGAAAAATGCCAGCGTGACGGCCGGATTGCGGTGGGCCCCAGAACGCTGACCGAACCGTGAGTAGATAAATCCGACGATGAATAGCGCCGTCAAGAAGGGGCCGATCGCTCCGTCGGATCGAGGCCCAAGGCGACGAGCGGCGATGCCGGATGGGCAAACACGACGCCGATCGCTCACATCCAAGCGAGAAGTATGGCTGTTCCGGCGGCTTCGATCGCGTATTCGCGCCAATGGCAGCAAAGAACATGAGTTGTCGCCTTGGGTTCTGTCGGTACCGGATTGGACATCCTGGGACAGTTGGCATTTCGGCAACCAAAGTGAAATGCCCGTTTGCTTCCGTTTCGATAGCTAGAGCGTCACGGGTGGGCGCCGACTTGGCGCGGCCGCGGCACGATCGGATCCGGTCCTACGCCGCGATTTTTCTCCTCCGGTTCGCGATTGCGACGCCGGCGAAGACCAGGACCGTGCCGCCCCAATGAAATGCCTTGAACGATTCGTCCAGAACGAGGACGGCAAGCGCGACGGTAAAGACCGGGATTAAATAGAGAAAGCTCGCCGCCCGCGACGGCCCGAGGCGCAGGTTGCCTTCGCTCCACGCTGCCATGCCAATGACCGTACCGAAAAATCCGACGTAGGCGACAATCGCGGCCGATTCCCAGTTATACGCCATGAATCGGCCACCGAACTGCATCTCAGCAAGCCACATCGGGAAAAACATGACCAGCGCCGGGATGCAGGTTGACCACAACAGCACGAATGGGTTTAGCGCCAACGCTGCGCGCTTGAGCAACGAGCCATAGAACGACCACGCCAACAGCGCGACTTGCATCAGGAGATCGCCCACCACGAAACCGAGCGTCAAAATCGTGGCGAGATCGCCCCGTAGCACGATGACGGCAACGCCTAAAAGCGCGAGAAGGATTCCAATGAGTTGTAGCGCAGAGATCCGCTCGCGAATGACAATCCAGGCGACGGCGATCGACATCGCCGGCTGGGTCGCGTTGAGAAGACCGGCGTTTACCGCCGTCGTGGTCTGCAACGCGAGATACATGAACGCCTGTCCGATCACGAACTGCAGAAGTGCGAACAGGCAGATCAATTTCCAGTGGCCGAGAACGATCGCCCTCTGCTCGGCGAGCTTCTTCCAGATGAAAGGCGAGAGAACGACGATCGTCAGCAAACAGCGCCAGAACGAAATCGCAAACGGCGGCGCGAATTCGTGCACCGCGCGGACAACGATGGTATTGCCCGACCACGCCAAGGCGGCGATCACCAAAAATACGACGGCGGCTGTCCCGGTTTCGCCGAAAAGCCGCGAGCGTGCGGTCGAAAAAGACATCACGATGACGATGAATTCGAATGCGGAATACTATTTTACGCCTTTTCCTCCCCGGTTGTCCGCAGCGTCGAGCCGGGGTAGATTGAGCCCCAGGGCCCATCTTGATCGCGGCGCAATGAGCGTCGCGCGCGCGGGTCCTTCCCTCAAGGACCACTTCGATGGCTAAGCACACGCCGCAATTCATGCCGAACACGAAGCAGATCGAGCCACTTCGGATTCTCGACGAGAACGGCAAACTTCTGCGCGGCGAAACGCCGCCGATGTCGGACGACCTGGCGATTTATGCGGTCAAAACGATGATGATGGGCCGCGGCTTCGATGAAAAATCGTTCAGCCTCCAGCGGCAGGGACGTTTGGGCACGTTCGCACCAGTGATCGGGCAAGAGGCATCGACGCTCGGCCCGGCGCTGGCGCTCGATCCGAAACGTGATTGGATCGCGCCGCAATATCGTGAACTTCCGGCTCTTTTGCATATGGGCCTCCCATTCGAAAGCATCGCGCTCTATCGCTTGGGCCGCCAGGCTGGCGCGTGCATTCCGGAGGGCGTTCACGTGTTGCCGCACCAGATTTCGCTGGCAGCGCAAATCCCACACGCGGTCGGGCTCGGTTGGGGCCTCAAGCTTCAGGGCAAGGACGGCGTTTCGATGGCTTTCTTCGGCGACGGCGCGTCTTCCGAAGGCGATTTCCATGAATCTTGCAATCTCGCGGGCGTCATGAAGGCGCCAGTGATTTTTCTCCTCCAAGACAACGGATGGGCGATCTCGACCCCGCGCGCGATCCAAACCGCAACGACCGATTTCGCTGCACGAGCGTTGGGCTATGGGTTTCCCGGATTCGCGGTCGATGGCAACGATCTCTTCGCGCTTTACGCCGCAACGACCGAAGCGGTCGCGCGGGCGCGCGCCGGCGAAGGGCCAACGCTCATCGAATCACGTACGTTCCGAATGTGGGCGCACACGACGGCGGACGACCCAACTCGCTATGTCGACCCAAAGGTACTCGAACAGTGGAAGAAAAAAGACCCGATCGAGCGCGTGCAAAAATACCTTGCCGCCAAGGGCAAATGGAACGATGCGATGACCGCTCAGTTCAAAGAGGAAGTCGCCGCCAAGGTCGAGAAAGCCTACGAGTACGGTTTCAACTACCCGCCGTCCAAGGTGGAGGAGATTTTCGAAAACGTATTTGCGACGATCACCCCCCAGCTCGAACGCCAACGCGCGCGCCATATCGCGTTGCGGTCATAGATCGAACCCTCGAGGAGACGCGCTATGCCGCAAATGAACATGGTCGAAGCGATCCGCGATGCGCTTAAGCTGGAAATGTTGCGCGACGAGAGAGTCGTTCTTCTTGGTCAAGACGTCGGCCATCTCGGCGGCGTCTTTCGTGTAACCGACGGACTGCAGCAGTTCTTCGGACCGAAGCGGGTGTTCGACACCCCGCTCGCCGAAGCCGTGATCTGCGGATCGGCGCTCGGACTCGCGTTTTCCGGCCTCGTTCCTGTCGCCGAAATTCAGTTCCTCGGCTTCACCCATCAAGCCTTCCACCAGATCTGCCATCAGATCGCTCGAACTCGATTTCGCTCGCGCGGTTCGCACCCGGCTCAAGTCACGATCCGCGCCCCGTTCGGTGGCGGCGTCAAGACGCCGGAGCTGCACTCGGACGCAATTGAGGCTCAGTTCGTCCAAGCTCCCGGCATCAAAATCGCGCTGCCGTCAAATCCGTACGACGCCAAGGGATTGCTGCTCCAAGCGATCCGCGATCCCGACCCGGTCCTTTTCCTCGAGCCGCTGCGCGGTTACCGGTTGGTGACCGGCGAAGTGCCGGAGGGTGACTACACGATTCCATTCGGCAAGTTGCGCGTTGTGCGCGAAGGAACCGACGTGACGCTCATCGCGTGGAGCGTCGCGGTCGGCCTCTGCGAACGGGCAGCCGAAAAGCTTGCCGAAAAAGGCATCAGCGCCCACGTCATCGATCTGCGCACGATCGTGCCGCTCGACGTCGAAGGACTGGTGGCCGCGGTCGAGAAAACCGGACGAGCCGTCGTCGTCCAAGAGGCGCCGCGCAGCGCGAGCTTTGGATCAGAAGTGATCGCGACGATTCAGGAAGAGTGTTTCTATTCGCTCGAAGCGCCGGTCAAACGCGTATCGCCCCCCGACACGCCCTACCCGCTGCACGGGCTCGAAGACCACTATGTTCCGACTGTCGACATGATCTTAAAAGTCGTCGTGGAGTCTCTCAACGCATGACCGAGTTCAACTTCAAACTTCCCGATGTCGGCGAAGGCCTTAGCGAGGGCGAGATCGTTCGCTGGTTGGTCAAACCAGGCGACCGAGTCAAACCCGATCAGATTCTGGCCGAAGTCGAGACCGACAAAGCCGTTGTCGAGATCCCGTCACCGGTGCCGGGTACGATCAAGAGCCTGGGCGGCAAACCAGGGGATGTGCTCAAGATCGGCGCCGCGTTCGCGGTGATCGAGGTTGATGCCAGTGTCAAATTGCCGCAGCAAAAAGATCATGGCCATGCACCGGCCGCCACGCCCCAACCGGCGCCGGCCAAAGCGGCGGCCCCGGATGCCCCGGCGAAGGCGGCGCCAACATTGGTCTCGGCTCCAACGGCTTCAGCGCCCACCGGACGCGTTCAAGCGGCACCGGCGACGCGAAAGCGCGCGACCGAACTCGGCGTCGATTTAGCGACCGTCCGGGGCAGCGGCCCTGGCGGACGTGTGACCACCGAGGACGTCGAGCGGGCTGCCGCTGGTGGCGCACCGACCGCGCCGTCTGCCGCCCACGCTGCTGCGGCGAGCGCTCGTCTAGCGACCCGACTCGTCGTTCCGCCAGCTGGTCGTTCGGACGAAGTAATCCCACTGCGTGGGATACGCCGGCGTATCGCTCAGGCGATGAATGAAAGCCTCACCGTTCCGCACATTTGGGATTGGTACACGCTTGATGCGACCAAACTCGTCGAGGCACGCGCGAGCTTGAAGGACGAGTTTGCGAAGGAGGGCGTCAAACTCACCTACCTCCCATTCTTTATCAAGGCGATCGTCGGAGCGCTCAAGAAATTTCCATCGTTCAACGCGACGCTCGACATGACTAAGGAAGAGATCGTCTATCGCAAGCGCTACAACATCGGTCTTGCGATGGCGACCGATGATGGGCTGATCGTGCCGGTCGTGCACGATGCCGATATGAAGTCTATTTTCGACCTTGCGATCGAGATCAGCGAACTGGCCGAACTCACGCGGTCTCGGAAGATTTCGCCCGATCGACTCGCCGATGGCACCTTCAACGTCACGAATTTTGGCAGCTACGGCGCGCGCATGGGAACGCCGATCATCAAGCCGCCGCAGGTGGCAATCAGCGGCTTCGGCGCGATCCACGATGATGTGATCGCCGTCGGCGGCCAGGCGCTCGTGCGTCCGGTGTTGCCGATCATCACCTCGACCGACCATCGCGTGAATGACGGCGAGCATCTCGGCACCTTCGTCCTCACACTAGCGAGCTTCTTGAGCGATCCCGTCAAGCTGCTCGGTCGGATGTAGGCCGCATCATGGTTATCGGACAGATCGCCGAACAGGCCGATCTCGTCGTTGCCGGCAGCGGCCCGGGCGGGTACATCGCCGCCATTCGCGCGGCCCAGCTCGGACGCAAGGTCACGCTGATTGAGCGCGCCGGCGAGGATGGCATCGGTGGCGTTTGCCTCAACGTCGGCTGCATCCCGTCGAAAGCCTTGATCGAGGCGGCCGACCAGGCTCATCGCATCGGTGAGGCTTCGGCGATGGGGATCAAGGCCACCTATCAGGGCATCGACATGGTCGCGCTGCAAAGTTGGAAGCGCGAGATTGTCAAGAGCCTAACCAACGGTGTGCGCGGACTGCTCAAGCAAGCCGGCGTCCGCGTGATGAAAGGCGAGTTCCGTTTCACCCGGCCCGATGAAGGGGCGGTCGCCATCACCGGTATGCCGGCCAATTTCGTCAAGTTCAACGACTTCATCATTGCGACCGGATCGCGTCCGGTGACTCTGCCCGGTTTCCTGGTCGATCAGAAAATGATTCTCGATTCAACCGGGGCGCTCGACCTCGAGGAAGTGCCGAAGTCGGTAGCGATCATCGGCGGTGGCTATATCGGGCTTGAGATCGGGATTGCGCTAGCCAAACTCGGCAGCCGGGTTTCTATTGTCGAGGCGCTCGACGGCATACTGCCGACCATGGATCGCCGGTTGGTCAAGCCGGTCGAAAAGCGGTTGGCCGCGCTCAGGGTCGAGGTGTTTGCCAACGCCAAGGCGAAGTCCTTCGACAAGGGGACGTTATTGATCTCAACTTCGAGCGGCGACAAGACCGTGGCGGCCGAGAAAGTGATTGTCGCCGTCGGACGGCGTCCGAATACCGACGATTTGAGCCTCGAACGAACCGGTTTCAAACCCGACGGTCGTGGCTTGATGGCGGTTCAACCCGACCGCCGCATCGGGCCCCATATCGCCGCTATCGGCGACATCACCCCAGGACCCGCGCTCGCGCACAAGGCGATGGCCGAAGGTGTCGTCGCCGCCGAAGCTCTTTCGGGCAAGAAGGTCGCGTTTCAGCCGCAAGCTATTCCGGCGGTGATTTTTTCCGACCCGGAAATCGCGACCGCCGGAATGACGATGGATGAGGCCAAAGCGGCCGGGATCGAAACCGAGCTTGCGAGTTTTCCGATGGCTGCGTCGGGGCGCGCGAAGACGCTCAACGCCCACGATGGATTCATTCAGATCGTCGCCGACCGCGATCGCAAGTCCGTGGTTGGCGTCCAGGTGGTTGGGCCGCATGCCTCCGACCTGATTGCCGAGGGCGTGCTCGCGATCGAAATGGGCGCGTCGCTCGACGACATCGCTCTTACCATTCACGCCCACCCCACCCTCTCGGAACTCTACCTCGAAGCCGCCCACGTCGGGATCGGTCACCCGATCCATATCGGCGCGCGGGTCAAGAAATAAGGGTAGTCGGCGGCGCGCTCGCTAGACGATCTTTCGCTTGAGTTTCTTGGCGAGATCGTTGGGCTGCTGTCCGGGCCTGAAAATATCGACGAAGGCACCTTCAGGACTCATCAGGTAGATGAATCCGGCGTGTTCGATCATGAACATGCCGTCTCGGTTGGCTGGTCCTTTGAGAGCATAGGCGCGGTACACCTTGGTGATCGCGGCGACCTGCGCCGACGACCCGGTGAGGCCGACAAAACGCGGATGAAACGCGCCGAGGTACTCCTTGATTGCCGCCGGCGTATCGCGCTCGTCATCGACCGTCACGAACAGCGGCTGCACTCGCTCGAGCGTCGCCGGCGGGAACAGGTCAAGCGCGGCCGAGATGGTCTGCAACTCGGTCGGACAGATATCGGGGCAGTTGGTGAACCCGAAAAACACCAGCATGTATTTGCCGCGGTAGTCGGCGTCGGTCACTGCCTTGCCAGTGTGGTCGATCATCGCGAACGGCCCGCCGACCTTGGTCGACGTTACGTCGTCGATGATACGAAACCCGCGCTCCGGTCCGTAGACACCGACAATGATCGCAGCGCCGGCGACAAGCACGATGAGCCCGTAGAGGACGGCGCGGATCCAAACCAGCATTCTTGGTTCCTTTCCCCAACCACCATAGGAAGTGGCGCGTTGAAATAAAAGCGTGAACGACCTAGATTCGTTTCATGCGAGCAACCCGCCTGGCGGAGGAAGTGGATCGCGTTAGCCAATCGGGAGCATACGTCTTTGTCGCGTTTATGATCGCGGCTGCGCTTGCCTTCCCCTTCGTCCGCGACTTGGCCCTGTTCGAGCAGGTTTACACCTTGATCTGCGCTCCTTTCTTTTGAGTCCAGCAAGGCCCTTTTTTACCTCGACGTGCGCCGCTAAAGTTCGGTCCTCGCTCACCGACGCGACATCCAACAGAGAGAATCAAGATGGCCGCCAGCAACCGCGGAACCAGCGAGGCTTCGCGCGAGACGTTTCCCGACATCCGCGATGCCGTGCGCCGTCTTTGCGCCGACTTTCCGGGTGAGTATTGGCGCAAAGCCGATCGAGATCGCCGTTACCCGGCGGAGTTCGTCGCCGCGCTCACCGAATCAGGCTTCCTCGCGGCGCTCATCCCCGAGACCTTCGGCGGCAGCGGGCTTGGAGTGCAGCAAGCGTCCGCGATCATGGAGGAAATCCACCGAAGCGGCTGCAACGGCGGCGCGTGCCACGCGCAGATGTACACGATGGGTACGATCCTTCGGCACGGCAACGACTCGCAGAAGCAGGCATACCTGCCGAAGATCGCCACCGGCGAGCTGCGCTTGCAAGCATTTGGGGTGACCGAGCCGACCAGTGGTACCGACACGCTGAGCCTGCGGACGACGGCTATTCGTGCAGGCGATCACTATGTCGTCAACGGCCAGAAGGTGTGGACCTCGCGCGCCGAGTACTCGGATCTCATGCTGCTGCTCGCTCGCACCACGCCGAAGGACCAAGTCAAGAAGCGGACCGAAGGACTCTCGGTTTTCATCGTTGACATGCGCGCAGCGATCGGGCGCGGGCTCACGATCAAACCGATCCGGGCGATGATCAATCACGCGACGACGGAGGTTTTTTTTGACAATCTCCGCGTACCGGTCGAGAACCTTGTCGGCGAAGAGAACAAGGGTCTCCACTACATTCTCGACGGCATGAACGTCGAACGCATTCTGATCGCCTCCGAATGTATCGGCGATGCGCGCTGGTTCATCGCCAAGGCCACCGCCTATGCGAAGGAACGAGTAGTGTTCGGCCGGCCGATCGGACAGAACCAAGGCATCCAGTTTCCGATCGCCAAGGCTTACGCCGCGACCGAGGCAGCGGCCCTCATGGTCGATCGCGCGGCCAAGCGGTTCGACGCTGGCGAGCCGTGCGGTGCCGAAGCCAACATGGCCAAGCTGCTGGCCGCCGACGCCTCTTGGCAAGCAGCCGACATGTGCCTCCAAACCCACGGCGGATTCGGGTTTGCCGAGGAATACGATATCGAGCGTAAATTCCGCGAAACGCGGCTCTATCAAATCGCTCCGATCTCGACCAACCTGATCCTATCCTTCGTGGCCGAGCACGTTTTGGGTCTACCGCGATCGTATTGACGGCGGACCTGCTCGCCGCCGCACACCGCGAGCCACTCTATTGATGTCAATGAGGTTGTCATGCCCGGAGCCCTCGACGGGGTCCTCGTCCTAGCGCTCGAACAGGCTGTTGCGGCGCCGTTTTGCACCGCGAAGATCGCCGACGCTGGCGCACGCGTTATCAAGATCGAGCGCGCCGAAGGCGATTTCGCTCGTCAATACGACAAACTTGCGGCAGGGATGTGTTCATTCTTCGTCTGGCTTAATCGCGGCAAAGAGTCGCTGGTACTCGATATCAAGGACCGAGGCGACGCCGCCCTGCTGCGCCGGATCGCGCAGCGGGCGGATATTTTCATCCAGAATCTACTCCCCGGCGCTGCGACGCGCGCCGGCGTCGGCTCCGCTCAGCTTCGCGCCCTCAAGCCGAGCCTGATTACCTGCGACATAACTGGTTACGGCGACGAAGGCCCTTACCACGAAATGAAAGCCTACGATTTGCTGGTTCAGGCCGAATCTGGCATCGCCTCGATCAGCGGCGGACCAGAAGCGCCGGGTCGTACCGGCGTCTCGGTCTGCGACCTCACGACCGGCGCCAATGCCTATGCAGCCATCCTCGAGGCCGTGATTCGTCGCGACCGGACCGGTGAGGGCAGCGCGCTGTCGCTCTCGCTGTTCGATTCGATGGTCGATCTCATGACGCCGCAACTGCTGCAAACCGAAGCAGGCAAGGAACCTCCGCGCATCGGGTTCAGCCACACCTCGATCGCGCCCTATGGGGCCTACCAGACGAGCGATGGCCCGATCGTAATCGCGGTCCAGAATTCGCGCGAGTGGGCGGCGTTCTGCGCGACCGTACTGAGGCGGGCCGAAATTGAGAAAGATCCGCGTCTCGCCTCGAACGTTCTTCGCTGCGAGAATCGCGCGGCGCTAAACGAGGTAATCGACGGTGTGTTCGCGACCTTGACCCGCGCCGAAGTGGCGCGTCGTTTGAACGACGCTGGGATTGCGTTCGGCAATCTCAATAGCTGCCGTGATGTGTTGAATCACCCGCAGTGGCGGCGGCTGCCGGTCAACACGCCCGGCGGCGAGGTCAGAGTGTCGGCGCCGCCGCACCGGATCGCCGGCCGGGCTCATACGCTGGGCGATGTCCCGGCGATTGGCGCCCACTCGGCGTCGATCCGCCGCGAGTTTTCCGCCTGAGCGCAACCGCGCCGACTAGTCGCCGACTCGAGCGAGCGACCAATTCAGCGTTGTGAGGGCCGTGCTGGCGCCGGTAACGACGATCTGGCTCGTGCGCCTCGGCCGCCCAGTGCCGAGATAGATGCTCTCTTCGAGCGCGATATTGCTGGCCTCGGACTCGAAGAGCCAGCCGGACCCGCGGGCCAACCTGAGAATGACGGCGCGTCGATCTTGCTGCAACGATGCGCGGACATCCGGGTGCAGGTGAAAACGGACAGCGAACGGCACGGCCGTATGCTTCTGGGCGCCGCTTGGGACGAGTCGGTCCTCGCCGGCTAGGCGGTCACCGCTCCGATGCAGCGTCAAGCGGCGGTGATGGTCGATACCGAACATGCCGGCGTAGCCGTCGTGCCGCGCATCGAGCGCTTGAGTGCCGTCATCGGCGTCGCGGCGTCCGGCGGCGATCGCGTGCGGACGCCGCCGCAGTCCCCCGGGGCGAATATCGAGCGCGTTGGTGTCGGCGATGACAACCGTCGAATGCGCCGCAGTTGCGCGGAGCGGCTCATGCCAGATCGACTCGACTGCCGGCGTCGCGCCGCAGTTCACGATCAGTCGGTCGCTTCCGACGCTCATTTCGAAACTCAAGCATCCGGCATGAATACGGGCATCGAACGGCGCTGCCGGTGGCCCGCCGACATCGACGACGACGATGGTGCGACCGGCGGCTAGGCGCTCGAATCCGCTCGCATGGGCCGACGCGGGCGGGCGGCTGCGCACATCGGCACGAGCAAGCGTCGCATCGACGTGACCGGCCGATTCTTCGGTGCCACCATTGAAGAGCGCCAGCGCGCCGTCACCATGACGGAACAAGCGCAGCATAGGCGTCATGCGATCGATCGCAGCGACGAGCGCCGGCGGCGGATCGAGTCGAGCCTCGACCAGCGCCAACCGAAAACCGACAAAATCCCGCAGCACATGAAAATGCGCAGCCGGGTTGCGCTCGATGTGGCCGCCGTCGGCCAGTATCTGATGGGCGATTTCTTGTTCCAGCGTTTTCTGAACCTGAGCGCGCCAGCGTTCAGCGCCGCCCAGGGCAATCGCGGCTATGTTTAGTCCGATGAGCGGGGCGATTCGGTCGTAGCCGGCCGGCCCCGAGTGGGCGACGCGGCGAAGATGGGCGACCTGGCGCCCAAGGCTCACGCGGAACGTTTCCGCCAGGTCCGGACGTGCTCCGTTGAGAATGAAATCGCTGTGATGGATCCAGGCGGCTAAGCGTCGACCAAGGATGTCGGGGCGCCAGGCCAACGGCGACCAGCGCCGATTGGCGGTCAGCCAGGACTGTACAAGTTCGCGCGCGCGCTGACGCGCTACCGTACCGCCGACAGCACGAAAATCGCGCAGCCAAACGAAGCTATGAAAATAGGCGTGCCAGCTCGGACCTGCTTCGAGCGCCCACGGCGCTTGATTGGGGCTCACAATCTCTTGTCCGGCCGCGACGTAGCGGCCTTGAAACATGGCGTTGGCGCGAAGCGGCTCGCCAAGCCAGGCGTCGACCGGAACGCGCTCAAGCTGCGCCGGCTTTTTCCCAAGTGCAAGGTCGTAGAGCCCGCTGCCGAAGTATGCGTTTTTAAGAACGTTGTCGGTCACGCGAGGGCGGCGGCGCGAAGCCGTCCGATGTTAGCTGCATATTGACCGCGTCCGCCGTTAAACGTTGCTGTACCCGCGACCAGGACGTCGGCACCGGCAGCGATCAACCGACCGGCGTTCTCGGCGGTGACGCCGCCGTCGACCTCGAGATCAACTGAACGGCCCGAGGCGTCGATCAGGCCGCGGATGGTTTTCACTTTCTCGATTTGACTCTCGATGAACTGTTGACCACCGAACCCGGGATTGACGCTCATGACGAGAACCAGGTCGACTTCGGCGATCACGGCCGCGATCGCATCGGCGCTAGTCGCCGGATTGAGCGAGACTCCGGCTTTGATCTTGTGCGAGCGCACGAGCTGAAGCGTTCGATGGAGGTGTGGGCCTGCTTCGGAGTGAACGGTAAGAATATCGGCGCCAGCATCGACGAAAGCGCTAACAAAAGGGTCGACAGGCGCGATCATGAGATGGACGTCGAACGGTAGGCGGGTGTGTTTTCGCAGCGCCTTGATCACGCCGGGGCCGATCGTGATGTTGGGCACGAAATGGCCGTCCATGACGTCGAAATGAACGTAATCGGCGCCCGCTGCTTCGATCGCCTGGACCTCTTCGGCCAAACGAGCGAAGTCGGCGGAGAGGATCGAGGGCGCAATACGAACGCGGCGCGTGGGGCGCGACGGCTCAAGGTTCATTGGCGCTTCTCGTACCAGCTTGGATTGGGCGCAGCAAGTCGCGCCCTACGCACGCCGGGTCAGGCGGGCGGCGAAGAATCCGTCGATGCCACCACGTGCCGACCAATGACACGGCAGAGTGCGAAGGTCGCCCTCCGTCGTCAGCGCCTCGGCTAGTCCACCGACCTCATCGGCCGAAATCGGCCGGCGCTCGTAGTCGGCATGCCCGGCGAGAAACGCCGAGATTCGCTCAGGGCCCTCTTCCGGCTCAAGCGAACAGCTCGCATAGATGAGAGTGCCGCCCGGTTTTAGCAACTTCGCCGCGTTCGCGAGTAGAACGTCCTGGAGTTGGGCTAACCGCTCGACATCGCTGGCTTTTTTATGGATCGCGATATCCGGATGACGTCGAATCGTCCCCGTCGCGGTGCAAGGAGCATCGAGCATCACGGCGTCCGCGGCGCCGAACCCAGCCGACTCGGCGGACCATGTGCCAGCGTCGGCCTCGATCAGCACCGCGCGTAGTCCGAGACGATCGAGATTCGTGCGCACTCTGTCGAGGCGACGCCGCGAAATATCGATCGCGACGACACGTGCGCCTGCAGCGGCGAGTTGCGCCGTCTTACCGCCCGGCGCGGCGCAGAGATCGACCACGGCCTTGCCCGGTAGGGCGCCCAATAGGCGCGCCGGTATCGCCGCGGCGGCGTCCTGCACCCACCAAGCACCCTCGTCATAACCTGCTATCCCGGTAATGGGCCCGCTCTCCCGGAGGCGGAGGTTTCCGGTGGAAAGAACTTCGGCCCCGAGCCGCTCGGCCCACGCGGCGACGGTAGTCGGGTCCTTGATGGAAAGATCGAGCGGAGGCTCGACGAGATGGGCTTCTGCGATTGCATGCGCCGTTACCTCGCCGTAAGCGACCGACCAACGCTGCCAAAGCCAAGCCGGGGTTATTTGCCGTGCGGCGTCGCCAGCGCTTATCCCAGGGTCTTCTCGAGCCGTACGGCGGAGCACCGCGTTCACGAATCCGCGTTGATGGTCGTCATCCACTAGCGACACAGTCGCCGACACCGCTGCGTGCGCCGGTGTTCGCATAAACAGCACCTGGGTCAAACCGAGGCGCAGGATGTTGCGAGTAACGTGCGACCGGATGCCGCGATCGGCAAGGCGGCCCAGCACGGCGTCAATTTGTCCCAATCGGCGGACGGTCGTCGTGACGAGGTGGCGAATAAACCCACGGTCGCGCCCGTCGAGCGGCACAAGCGATCCTTGCGGCGACAGCGCGTGGTCGAAAACTTCGTCAAGAGCACTACCCGCCTCGACGATCTCGGTCAACAGCGCCAGCGCCAGTCGGCGCGTGTCGGGGGATGGTCCCGCGCCGTCGCGCTTGGCGTTTCTAGCCGCGTTGGGCACCCGACGGCGGTCGGGCTTGTTCAACCCCACGGGCCAGCGCTTCCAGCCAGTTCGCGCAACCGACGAATACGATTTTCCGCGGACGGGTGTGTTGAAAATAAACCATCAACGGCATGGGCATGAAGCGGATTAACGATGAAGAGGTGGGCCGTCGCTGGGTTGGCTTCGGCGGTGTGGTTCTCGATCTGCCCTGAAGCGGCGTGAAGCTTCCGGAGCGCGGACGCGAGCCAGAGCGGCTTGCCCGAGATGGCGGCACCGACGCGATCGGCCTCGTATTCACGGCTGCGGCTGATCGCCATCTGCACCAGCATCGCGGCAAGCGGGGCGAGGATCGCGACAAGAATCATACCGACAATGCCGAGCGGACTGCCGCTCCGCTCGTCGTTGCCGCGGGCCGCGCCGAAAAACATCGTAAAGTTCGCCAGCATGCCGAGCGCCCCGGCGATCGTCGCTGCGATCGTCATGATGAGCGTGTCGCGGTTCCGAACGTGCGCCAGTTCGTGCGCCATGACGCCGGCGATCTCCTCAGCGGTGAGACTGCGCAGAAGCCCCGTCGTCGCGGCGACGGCGGCGTGGTCGGGATTGCGCCCAGTAGCGAACGCGTTCGGCTGATCGCTATCGACGACGTAAAGACGTGGCATTGGCAGCCCGGCGCGGCTCGCGAGCTGTTCGACGATGCCATAGAATGCCGGCTCGGTCCGATGATCGACTTCGCGTGCGCCGTACATGGAGAGGACCATCTTGTCCGAGTTCCAGTACGCGAATAGGTTGAGCGCCAGCGCGAGAGCAAATGCGATCAACGTCCCGCCCTCCCCGCCGATCATGAATCCGGCGCAGAGGAAGAGCGCGGTCAGCGCGGCGAGAAAAAGGGCGGTGCGAGTATAACCGGTCATGGTTGAAGCGAAACGAGTCGCGAAGATCCTAGTGCTGAGCTTAGAATGCGCCAGGGAATGTAGTGGAAAAAAACGCCGTTTCCAGTCTCAGAATGAGGATGCCGTGACCGACCCGAGAGCGCCCATGGATTCAAAGTCTACTGCCGCATATCTAGCTCCGGCGGTACCGATCGACGGCGCTAAGAGCGGCGATTCGACGGTGCCGACCGCAGCGGCGCCGGCAGAATACCCCGATCCCGCCACTGAAATTGGCGGCCCCACCGGGCCCGAGCCAACCCGTTACGGCGATTGGGAGCGAAAAGGCATCGCCGTCGATTTCTGAACTTGGCGGTTCGCCTCATCGCGGCCCGGCCGCCTCAAGCGAGCAGCGTTCCGACTCCGACCAACAGCAAAAACACGAGAACGACCCGGCGATAGGTAGCCTCGCTCGATTTGTCGAACAAATTGGCCCCGATCCAAGCCGCAACGAGAAAGATCGGCCCGATGATTGCCGCCCGCCACCACGTTTCAGCGGTATAGATACCGCTGACGGCATAGGCGCCGATCATGTAGACGCTCACGATGGCGAAAAAGGTGATCAGGTTGGCTCGGTTGCTCTCGGACCGCGCTGGTGTCGAAAGCAAGTAAATAACGACCGGTGGACCGCCGAGACCGGTTGCGCCCATCAGCGCGCCCGACGCAGCGCCTATGCCGATCGTTGCCGCGCTCGATATTCGTCCCCCATAACGAACGCCGGCGAGCATGAAGACAGCCCAGAGCAGAACGACAAGTCCGATGAAACGGCGGATTAGGTCGGCATCGACCGTGAGCAGCGCCCAGACCCCGAGCGGTGCCGCGACCGCCGCTGCTCCGGTCAATCGCCCGATCATCGGCCAATCGGTGCTCCGCGCCGCGCGCGGCAGCAACTGAAACGAAACCGCGACTTCGAGAACCATGAGCGTGGCGATCGCTTGGGCCGGTTCAATCGCGAGCGCCCATAGCGGCAACACGGCCATCGCCGAACCGAAGCCGGTGTAGCCGCGAATGACTCCGCCGATCGTCGCGACCAGCATGAGATAGGCAAACCCGAGTGAAAGAACTTCGATCGGCACCAGGCTCAGACGATGAAAGCGGCGAATGCGGTCGCGACGATCGCGGCCAGCGCATAGCGCCGAAAAACGACATCGCTAACGCGCCCAAACAGCTTAGCGCCGAGCACCGTTGCAAGGATTACGATCGGCGCGAGGGCGAAACCACGTAGAATCGGCGCGCTCGACATCTCTCCGTTCGCGACAAGCGCGATGGTTGCCGCCGACACCATGAAAAATGACAACATGACGATGTTGGCGCGCAGGTGCTCTGCCGCCGAACGGCTTGCTAAGACGTAGAGAATGAGGAGCGGGTTGCCCATTCCCGTCGCGCCGGTGATCACGCCGCTGCTGATGCCAATGCCGATGCTCGCCGGCAGCGTCTGCCGGCCGCGGTAACGGGCGCCAAGCAGCATAATCAGAGCGAAGATGAGCGCGGTCGCGGCGATCGAGCGGCGGACCAGCAATGCATCGGACGACACCAGGAGAAAAGAGCCGAGCGGAACTGTGAGCCAGCTCGAGAGGGCAAGCGGGGTGACCACGCGCCACTCGGTGCGCTTGACGGCGCGTGGCACCAGTTGCGCCGCGGTGATGAGTTCAAGCACAAGGATGGTCGCGATGCCCTCGACCGGCGAATAGAGGACGGCCAGAACGGGCGCGCCGACCATGGCAACGCCAAATCCGGCGAAGCCTTTGACAATGCCGGATACGCCGATCGCTAGAGCCGCCACGGCAAAGGTCAATGTGCCGAGTTCGGCGAACAGAGCGTCGATCATTTGATCAGCGCGACGAGTCCAGAAGCGGCAATCACCGCGAAAGCGACGCCACGGAACAGCCGGTCGCTCGAGCGATCAAAAAAACGAGTGCCGACCCAAGCGCCAACGAGAACGATCGGCGTCAACAGGACCGAACGCCACAGTGCCGACATCATAAGCGCGTCGTGAAAGGCGAGCACCGCAAGCAGATACACGATGATGACGGCGGCAAACACCAAGTTACTGCCGCGGATTCGAGTCACGGGGGCCGGCGAAGACAACATATAGAGGCCGGTGATGGTTCCGCCCATGGCCGCGCTTCCGGCGGCAAATCCGGCGAGCAAACCGGTTATAAAAGACGCCAACTTGTTGAATGGTCCCGGGTAGCGCCAGCCGACGTACATTAAGACCGTAAAAACAACGACGGTGATTCCTATCCCGCGTTGAATGATCTTCGGATCGGCGGCGACCAAAACCGCAGCGCCAAGCGGAATGGTCAGCAGGAGGCCGGCCAAAATCGGCAGCGACATCGACCAGTTGGTCTCGCGGAGCGCTCGCGGCAGCAACTGGAATGTCGTCGGCACTTCGAGCAGCAGCACCATCACGACCGCCTCGATCGGCCCAAACAGCACAGTGAGCAACGGCATCATGAAGATGCCGCCGCCGAAACCGGCGAACCCTTTGATGATACCGCCGGCGACCGCGATCGCCGCGGCCAGAGCGAGTTCGGGCACGAACACCGTGTCCACGGCTAACACCCGACTGTCATTGCCGGCCGCACCGTGAATTCGAACGAGGTCGAAATATGGGAAACATTTGGCTATCCGATGAGGGCTGCAGCGCCCGCGAGCACTAGAAGCGACAGTGCTACACGGTGGTACAACACGTCGCTTGCGGCGCCGTAGAGCCGCCCGCCGGTCCAAGTCACGACCCAGTAAACCGGCGCTAGAATCGCGGCTCGCCACACCATCGCCGCGCTGATCGCGTCTTGCCACAGCAATACGAGCAGAAGGACCGTCACGGTGATGGCGAAAAACATGATGATTCCGGCCCTGGTGCGGTCGGCATTCTCGGTGCGCGAAAGTACGTACAGCAGAACCGGCGGGCCGCCGAGTCCGGTTCCACCCATCATCAGTCCGGCGAGCGCGCCGACCCCGAAGGTAATGGCCGGCCGCTTCGGACCACGGTAGCGCCAGCCGCTCAAGGTGATAAGCGCGAACGAAAGAACCAGTACCCCGATGACGCGACGCATGAGGTTAGGGTCCGCCGCGACCAAGGCCCAAACGCCGATGGGTGTAAAAAGCCCGCACAGCAAGCTGAGCGGACCAATCAGAGTCCAGTCGGTCCGCGGTAGCGCTCGCGGCAGAAGTTGGTACGAGGCGAGCGCCTCGAGCAGCGTCGTGATCGCGATCGCCTCGATCGGGCTGTAGATGAGCGCTAGTGGCGGCGTCATTATCATGCCGCCGCCGAAGCCGGCAAAACCCTTGGTAAGACCGGCGACCACAGCCACCAACGCAGCGAGCACAAGGTCAGAGTTGAGAATATCCGGCATGAGCGCTGTTAGCGCATGATTGCGGTGGCGCCGGAGAGCATCATCAACGCGTAGGCGATGCGGCGGAACGTGCCCTCGCTTGCCAACGGGTAGAGCCTCGATCCGAGCCACAACGATCCCAGGAAAAGCGGCAAGACGAACGCGGTCCGCCACAGCCCCATCACCGTCACAGCGCCATTCCAGGCAAAGGCAATGACGATGAAACTCACCAGCACCAGAAAATAGCTGGTGATATTGGCGCGAAAGCTCTCGGCCGATTTCGATGTCGCGAGAAAATACGCGATGACCGGCGGGCCGCCCATGCCGGTGCCGCCAGCCAGGATACCCGCTAGTCCGCCGACCGCGAGGGATATCGGCATGTTGATGGGACCTCGATAGCGCCAGCCAGTCATCAGGAACGCCGTGAACGCGATGACCAACGCGCCGATGAAGCGGCGCATGAAGTCCTGATCGAGGTTGATGAGAAGCGCCGTACCGACAGGGATTAGCACGGCGCTGCCGATGACGAGATAACTCACCTTGCGCCACTCGGTCCGCGGCAAGGCCCACGGAAACATTTGCACCGATCCGAACGCGTCGAGCAGGCATGTGATAACGACGGCTTCAGGCGGCCCGAACAACACGCTGAAAAGCGGCAGCATGATGAAGCCGGAGCCCATCCCGGCGAACCCGCGCGTCAACCCGGCGAGAACCGCGATGCCAGTTGCGAGCGCGAGGTCAACGGCGAGAAGACCGTCCGGAATCATGGAAGCAAACGATCCGGTCGCGCGCGCTCGCAGCCGACATCAATGAATGCGTTCGACAATCGACGTTCCTTCCCGGTCTTCCGACGATGTCCGTGCGGGAGCTTGAATCGCGGTTTCGGCGGTGCCTCCTCTATCCAATGTTGGCACGGTTTTTGACGAGGTCCTCGACCACAGCGGGATCGGCCAGTGTGGTGATATCGCCCAAGTCCTTGTGCTCGTTGGCGGCGATCTTGCGCAGAATCCGGCGCATGATCTTACCCGAGCGCGTCTTCGGCAGACCGGGCGCCCATTGGATAAGGTCGGGGGTTGCGATCGGCCCGATTTCTTTGCGCACCCACTGGACGAGCTCTTTTCTCAAGTCTTCGTCGGCCGTGACGCCGCGTTTGAGCGTGACGTAGGCGTAGATGCCCTGACCCTTGATGTCATGCGGATAGCCGACCACGGCAGCTTCGGCGACCTTGGAATGGCCGACGAGGGCGCTTTCGATCTCGGCGGTGCCGAGTCGGTGCCCCGCCACGTTGATGACGTCATCAACTCGTCCGGTGATCCAGTAGTATCCGTCCGCGTCGCGCCGGCACCCATCGCCAGTGAAATAGCGGCCAGGGAACGTCTTGAAGTAGGTGTCGATAAAGCGCTGGTGATCGCCATACAAGGTACGCATTTGGCCTGGCCACGAATCGGCAATGCACAAGTTCCCGGTCGTCGCGCCAGCGAGTTCCTTGCCCTCGCCATCGACGATCACCGGCTTGATGCCGAAAAACGGCCGCGTCGCTGAGCCTGGTTTTAGATCGGTAGCGCCGGGAAGCGGCGTGATCAGAATGCCGCCGGTTTCGGTTTGCCACCACGTATCGACAATCGGGCAACGCCGATCGCCGATCACGCGGTGATACCACTCCCACGCTTCGGGATTGATTGGCTCGCCGACCGAGCCGAGCAGACGAAGTGACGCGCGTGACGCCTTGATGACCCAGGCATCGCCTTCGCGCATTAGCGCGCGTATCGCCGTCGGCGCCGTGTAGAAGATGTTGACCTTGTGCTTGTCGACGACCTGCCAAAAACGGCCCGGATCGGGATAATTCGGCACGCCCTCGAACATGACGGTGGTGGCGCCGTTCGAGAGCGGCCCGTAAATAATGTAGCTGTGGCCGGTCACCCAACCGATATCGGCGGTGCACCAGTAGATGTCGCCGTCGTGGTAGTCGAAGACATATCGGTGGGTTATCGAGGCGTAGACCGCGTAGCCGCCGGTCGTGTGCAGCACGCCTTTGGGCTTTCCGGTCGAACCCGAGGTGTAAAGGATGAACAGCGGATCCTCGGCATTCATAGGCTCGGGCGCACAGTCGGTCGAGGCTTTGGCAGCGAGGTCGTGATACCAGTGGTCGCGTCCGGCGACCCAGTTCACTTTTCCCCCGGTGCGTTTGACGACGATCACGGTGTCGACCTTCGGGCACTTCTTGAGTGCTTCATCGGTGTTGGCCTTGAGCGGAATCGGACGACTGCCGCGCAGACCTTCGTCGGAGGTCACGATGATCCGACAGTCGGCGTCGAGGACTCGACCGGCGATCGATTCAGGAGAAAATCCGCCGAAGATGATTGAATGGACAGCCCCGATTCGGGCGCACGCCAGCATCGCGTAGGCGAGTTCGGGGATCATCGGCAGATAAATCGTAACCCGTTCGCCCTTCTTGACTCCACGAGCCTTGAGGACATTCGCGAACCGGCTAACCTCGGCGTGAAGCTCGCGATAGGTGATGTGCTTCGAGACGTTGGGGTCGTCGCCCTCCCAGATGATCGCGGTCTGATCCGCCCGCTTGGCGAGGTGGCGATCGACGCAGTTCGCGGAAATATTGAGGACGCCGTCGTAGTACCAGCGAATCCCGACATCGCCCGAAAAGGTCACGTCCTTGATTTTGGTCGGCGGCTTGATCCAGTCGATGTGCTTCGCCTGTTCGGCCCAAAACGCGTCCGGGTCCTCGACCGACCGTTTGTAGAGCGCGAGGTACTGTTCGTGCGTGCACCATGTCCGCTTTTTCCACTGATCGGGGACGCGATGAATTACGTCAGCGCACATCGGCTGGCTCCTCACGGCGCCGCTCGATGCGGCGCGTTAGCTTGGTTTCGCTGCTCGGAGTATGGCGAAGAATAGCCGGAAGCCACAAGGGCGCGAATCACCGACCTTCGACTCGCTTCGGTGAACCGACGAGAAAAATCTGCGACGCGAGCCCGACGAGGCCCGCGAAGGCGATCGCCCCGGCCATCGGCAGTGCGCGGCCATCGAATACCGTGCCGACCAGGGCACCCAGGATCGCGCCCAACGCATAGTGCATCGTCCCCATCAGGGCCGATGCCGTACCAGCCATATGAGGGAAATCTGCGAGTGCACCGGCCGTGCCGTTCGAAGCAGTCACTGCAATCGTCATCAGGTAGCAGAAAAGCGGAATGACGATCGCCAGTAGGCCGCCCAAGCCAACGAGGGCGAATACCGCCATCACGCTTGCGGCAAAAGCCGCCCAAGCGGTCGAGAGAACCAACATGCGATCGACGCCGAACCGCGTCACGAACCGGCTGTTCAGGCTGGCACATACCATCATTCCGGCGACGTTGGTGGAGAAGATCAGAAAGAAGTATTGCGGCGGGATGCCGAAGGTGTCGATGAATACGAACGGCGACCACGAAATGTAAACAAACATACCGGCGAGGATGAATCCGCTCGAGAAGGCATAGCCGAGGTAACGCCGGTGAATCAGGAGCTCACCGTATGACTTCACCATGGCCGCGGCATTGTGGCGGGTGCGTCGCTCACCCGACAGCGTTTCCGGCAGTAAAAAAATGACCATGGCGATGCAGATGACGCCGAATCCCATCAGAATCCAAAACACGCCGCGCCAACCCATGAAGGTGAGGACTTGGCCGCCGAGCGCTGGCGCCAACAATGGCGCCGCCGCCATGATCAGGAACAGGATCGAGAGCATTCGCGCTGCCTCATTTTTCTCGAATAGGTCGCGAACGACGGCGCGCGCCAGCACCGGGCCGACCGCGCCGCCAAATCCTTGGATGAAACGCATCGCGATCATCGTCTCGACGTTGGTTGCGAGCGCGCATCCCAAACTAGCGATCACATAGAGGGCGATCCCGACGATGAGCGGCAAGCGCCGGCCAAAGCGGTCCGAGATCGGGCCGTAGAACAATTGCGCCAAGGCAAAGCCGACGAGAAGTGCCGACAAAGTCAGCTGCACGCTCGCTTCATCGGTCGCAAATTCGCGCGTGATGGTCGGCAGACTAGGCAGATACATGTCGATCGACATCGGCCCGAACGCCGAAAGAGCGCCGAGCGTGAGGACCAGCCCGCGATTCTTAGCCTGGTTCGTGATCGTCATCGCGCCCGATTGGGTGGTGAGTGATCGCGCGGATCGGCGGGTGGACGCGCAGGCGCGTCGGGCCAGCGACCCATGACGACGTCTTCACCGCGAACTTCGACATTGAACCCAAGCAGGCGCCGGCCGCCGCAAGGGCCGGCGACGCAGACGCCGTCGTTCAAGCGGAATACGGCGCCGTGCTGCATGCAATACAGGTACTCGCCGTCATCGGTCAGGAACTCTCCCATGTAACCATCGAGCGGCAGAAACTGATGCGGGCAGACATTGACGTAAGCGATCAACTCGGCGCCCTTGCGGGCGACGACCACCGGGAAGATGGCGCGCGCCGCACCGTAAAGGTGCGACCAGGTGCCGCCATCGGGTATGTCGGCGAGCGCGCAGAGCTTCTCGCCGGCTCGCGGCGCGACTGGCGGAAACACGACTAGCCGCCGCTATTTATCGGTGACGACAACAGTGCCGTCGACGACCTTGACCGGCACTGCGGACAAATAATGCCCGTGGCAGGGTCCGGCGACGCAGCGACCATCGTCGATGCGAAAGATCGCGCCGTGCATAGCACAGATGATGAATTGGTCGTCTTCGGTCAGGAATTCACCCGGCTTCCAGTCGAGCGGGCCGTGAACGTGGGGGCAGTCGTTGGCGTAAGAAAACAACTCCGCGCCGCGCCGCAATATAAACATGCGGTACTGCTCGAAACCCTTGCCGAAGTGGAATGTTTTAGTCCCGCCGTCGGCGATATCGTCGATGCGACACAATATGTGGCCGGGCTGCGGTCGGTTGACTTCGCGCGCCTGCAGAGGATTGAGCGCCACCGGTTCCTCGTCGCTCATATCAGTCTCCGCCCATTTTGCAGATCAGCTCCCACGCCGCGTCATCGATCGGCATCACCGATAGTCGCGACTGCCGCACGAGCGCCAGGTGATTCAGTTTCGCCTCGGCCTTGATCGAGGCGAGCGACACCGGCTTTTTCATCAGCTTGAGCGTCTTGACGTCGACCATGCCGAAGCGGCCGCTCGCATCGCTCGGGTCCGGATAATAGGCTCGTGCAACACTGACGATGCCGACGATTTTTCGGTCTTCACCCGAGTGGTAGAAAAAACACCGATCGCCGATCGCCATCTTCTTCATGTTGGCGGCCGCCTGGAAATTGCGCACGCCATTCCAAGGTTCGACGCCCTTTTTGACTTGATCGTCCCAAGAGTAGGTCGACGGCTCGGTTTTCATCAGCCAGTACACGATCGAACCCACTCCGGTGTTTCGCCGGGCGCACTGTAAACTACGGCCTCGGCCGATTCCAAGCGTTCAGCACAAGCGCTCGACGAGCCGATCGGTCCCTTCGTGCTTCAGCGGCCGCGCGAGCAGGGCGGCGATTGCCTCATCGATCGAGGCATCGCGGTCGACCACCGCATGAACAGCCTCGACGATCGGCATATCGACGCCGAGCACGGCGGCTCGTTGGATGACGGCGCGCGCGGTGGCGACACCCTCGGCCACTGATTTTTTGCCGCGCGTGAAATCCGCTGCGCTCTGGCCACGCCCGAGGGCGACGCCGAGCGAATAGTTGCGCGACATTGGGCCAGTGCAGGTCAGCACGAGATCTCCCAAACCGGAGAGCCCCATGAGCGTTGCTTCTTCGGCGCCGAGAGCGCGGCCAAAACGCAGCATCTCAGCCAATCCACGCGTGATGAGCGCCGCGCGCGCATTGTCGCCGAGCTCGCGCCCGGCGACGATGCCGCAGGCGATCGCCAGCACGTTCTTGACGGCACCGCCGACTTGGGTACCGATGAGGTCGCGGCCGAGGTAGGGTCGGAAAGTTCGCGTGCTCAATAGCTCGATCAGCACCGCGCCGGCCGCCTCGTCGGCACAGGCGAGCGTCGCTGCGGTCGGTTTTCCGGCCGCGACTTCGGTGGCAAATGTGGGCCCGGACAAGACCGCCGGAACGGCGTCCGGCAAACACGCGGCGACGATCTCCGACATTAGCGCACCGGTAGACGCCTCGACCCCTTTGGCGCAAATCGCGATCCGCGTTCCGGGCGCCAAGCGACCGGCGAGAGCGCCGACAGTGGCGCGCAAATACTGGGCCGGTGTCGTGAGAAAAATAGTGGTATTCGTCGCGACGTCGGCGATCCGGTCGGTTGCCGCAAGGGACGGCGCCAACGCCACGCCGGGGAGAAAATCCGGATTCTGGTGGGTCCGGTTGATGGCGTCGACGACGTCGGCTTCGCGCGCCCACAGAAAAACGTCGTGGCCGTTCATGGCGACCAATTGGGCGATCGCGGTACCCCAGGCGCCGCCACCGATCACGCCGACCGCGGTCACGCGAGCGCCCCCGTCGGACGACACTTCGCGAAGCGCCTGCGAAGACTCGTCATTTGGTCCGGTCGGCCAAGGAGTAATCGCGGACCACTTCAGTGACCCGGATGCGGAAGTCGGCGAAAATCTCGGACTTGCCGCGCGACTGCGCGGCCCGGTGCGCGGTCTGATCGCGCCATGCCTTGACGGCGGCTTCGTCCCGCCAGGTCGAAATCGATAGGTATTTGTTTGGGGTCGCGAGGCTTTGAAAGCGTTCGACGCTGATAAAACCCGGAATGTGATCGAGCTCGCTTTTCAACGCGCCCGCCAGCGCGAAGTAATCGTCCGACTTTCCAGGTTTCATCTCGACTTCAAATATAACGACCATCATGACCCACCCCGCGACGACCGATGCTATCAGGCTTTAGCGCCGGGAGCCGCCGCCGGATCGAGCGGCCAGCGCGCGCGCGCCGGCGCCGCCAAGGTATCGAGCCGATTGTCCTTGATCCGTTCGATGCCAGCCCATGCAACCATCGTCGCATTGTCGGTGCAAAGCCTGGGTGGCGGGATCGCGAGCCGGACGCCGGCTTCCGCAGCGAGCCGTTCGATCCGCGTCCGCAGGTATTGATTGGCGGCGACGCCGCCAGCAACCACCAACGTCGGCGTCGCGGGTCCCCAATCGCGGTAAAGAGCGAGCGCCTGGCGGGTTCGATCGCAAAGAACATCGCCGACCGCCTTTTGGAACGAGGCGGCAAGGTCGCGGATCTCATCAGGCACCAATCGCCCCTTGGCACGGACCAGATGCATCACCGCCGTCTTAAGGCCGGCGAACGAAAAATCACAGCCGGCGCGCCCGATCAACGGGCGCGGCAACGAGAATCGTCTCGCATCGCCGCCAACGGCTGCTGCTTCCAGCGCCGGTCCCCCCGGGTAACCCAGGCCCAACATTTTTGCCACCTTGTCGAACGCCTCACCGACGGCGTCGTCGATCGTCGTTCCGAGGCGACGGTAACGTCCGACCCCTTCGACCACCAGGAGTTGGCAATGACCACCCGAAATGAGGAGCACAAGATAGGGGAACGCAACCTCGCCGAGTAAGCGCGGCGAAAGTGCATGCGCTTCGAGATGGTTGACGGCGGCGAACCGGCAGGCGTGAACCGCGGCAATCGCCTTGGCGGTCATCAGCCCGACAATCACGCCGCCGATCAAGCCCGGCCCGGCGGTTGCGGCGACCCCGCCGAGATCGGCGAAGCCGATGCTCGCTTCTTGCATAACGCGCTCGATGAGGTGGTCGAGGTGATCGATATGGCTGCGCGCGGCAAGCTCGGGGACGACACCGCCGAAGGGGCGGTGATCGTCGATCTGCGACAACACGGCCTCGGCGAGAACGCGGCGGTCGTCGGTGACGAGCGCCGCGGCGGTTTCATCGCAACTCGTTTCAATTCCCAAGACGATCATTCGGGTGGCATGCTTTCGGTCGACGGCGGACGCCCGAGGCTCTAGCATCGGCCCCGGCGTCTGACAACAAACCCGCGCGGGTTCGCAATGGTTCGACGGTTTCGCATCGGAACGCGCGGCAGTCCGCTTGCGTTGATTCAGACCGAGCTCGTGAAGAAAGCGCTGTTGGCGCAACGGCCCGACCTCGCCGATCGGCTCGAAATCGTCATCGTCAAGACTAGCGGCGATCTCATTCAGGATCGGCCGCTTGCCGAAGTTGGCGGCAAAGGTCTGTTCGCTAAGGAAATCGAAGAAGGGCTCGCGGCCGAATCGCTCGATTTCGCGGTCCACTCGGTCAAGGACATGGAGACCAAGCTCCCGGCGGGTCTTGTGCTCGCGGCGACGCTGCCGCGCGAGGACGCGCGCGATGTCCTGATCGCGCCGGGTGTCGACTCGATCGCCGCGCTCGCCCTGCATGCAACCATTGGAACCTCCTCGCTTCGCCGCCAGGCGCAGCTTTTGGCGCTCCGACCGGACCTGCGCATCGTCATGCTGCGTGGCAACGTCGAGACGCGGCTGCGTAAGATCGTCGATGGCGCTGCTTCAGCGACGTTGCTGGCGTTAGCTGGATTGCGTCGCCTTGGCCGGCTCGAGCCAAGCGCTACTCCCTTGACGCACGAGGAAATGCTGCCGGCCGTTGGCCAAGGCGCGGTCGGAATCGAGTGCCGCAGCGATGACGACGACGTGCTGAGACTACTGCAGCTCATCGATGACCGGGCGACGAGCGCCGCTATCGCAGCCGAGCGCGCGATGCTGGCGGCGCTCGACGGTTCATGCCGGACGCCGATTGCCGGCTATGCGTCGCTTGTCGGCGAACAGCTCATCCTCACCGGCCTTATCGCCCGCGCCGACGGCACTGGGCTCGTTCGCGCGCGACGCGAAGGACCGGCGAACGCTTCGATCGATATCGGCCGCGCGCTCGGCGATGAGCTTCGCGGGCGGGCGGTGCCCGGCGTGCTCGCCGGCGGATGATGCGCATTCTCCTCACCCGACCGCGCGCCGACGCTGTCGAGCTGGCGGCCGAGCTTGCCCGGCGTGGCCACGAAACGTTGCTGCAGCCGCTGATGGAGATCGAGCCACGTACTGGCGTGACAATTGACTTTTCCGACGCTCAAGCGGTGCTGGCAACCAGTGCGAATGGGGTGCGGGCGATCGCCGCCGCGACCTCGGCGCGCGAAATCGCGCTTTACGCCGTCGGTGATGCAACGGCGCGTGCGGCGCGAGCCGTTGGTTTCACCCGCGTCGTGAGCGCGGCCGGCGACGTCAATGCTCTCGCCCGGCGCGTAACGGACGACCTCGATCCGACTGCCGGGCGGCTTATCCATGTCGCCGCGAGCGAAATCGCGGGCGAGCTACAAGCCGACTTGGGACGCCAAGGCTTTACCGTCGAGCGAGTCACTCTCTACACCGCCAAGCCCGCGACAACGCTGGCGGGCGAGGTCAAGACGGCGCTAAGGAACAACGAGATCGACGCGGCGCTCTTTTTCTCTCCGCGTACGGCGCGAACGTTTGCTAAGCTCACGACCGAGGCGGGGTTGGTGTCATCGTGCCGCTTGATCGTCGCCGTTTGCCTGAGCGCGGCGGTCGCAGGCGCGCTGCAAGCAGTCCCGTGGCGCTTGATCGCAGTTGCCGTAAGACCTGATCAGGCGGCGCTTTTGACGGCGCTCGACGTGTTTCAAGAACGAAGGTGAGATCGGTTGCCGGACAACGATTCCGTCATTGACGCGTCCATCGTGGACGAAACACCCGAGCCGAGCCGGAAAAAAGGCGAGCCGCGCTCAACTCGGCGCATCGCGTGGGCGTTCCTCCTCGTCATCTTAGCCGTTGTTTTCGTCGCCGGATTTTTTGTCGCCGAGACCTACCGCTCGAGATCGAACCGATCGGTCGGCGGCGACGACGCGCGCACGACTGCTCTCGATTCGAAGTCCGAAAAATCCGAGCCGGCGGCTCCCGGCGTTGCGCCCACGCCCCGCGAACAACCGGCCGCGCCCGCAGCGACCAAACCTATCGTCAATTCGGTCGCACTCACCGACGGCAACGAGGCGGCCATGTCGGAAGAGCTTCGCGCCCGACTCGACCAGCTCGATACCCGCCTGGCGGCGGCCAAGCGTCTGGGTTCGGCCGAGAAATTGGCGGCGCTCGGTGATGAAATTCGCCGCACCGATGATCGTTTGAGCGCGCTAGAGCAGCAGGTGTTGATTCTCGTCCGCGACCTAGCGCGGAGCGAACCAGGCCGGATCGCGCTTTTGCTCGCAGCGAGCGATTTACGCGTCGCCGTCAAAGCCGGTCTTTACGCAACCGAGCTTGCGGCCGTGGCGACGCTGGTCGAAAGGAGCGTGCTGCGCGACGATGCGAACGTCCGCGAAGCGCTGGCAACACTTGCCCAACGTCGCGAACTCGGCCTCGCGACACCGGCGCAGCTTCGCGCCCGATTTGGCCAACTCGCTGGAGCGATCGCCACCGCGCGTAACGCGGAAGGCTCTTGGATCGATCGTGCGTGGCAGCGCGCCGCCACGATCGTCACCGTCCGGCGCACCGGCGACGCCGCGGTCAAGGACAGCGAGGTGCGAGTCGCCCTCGCCGAACGCCGGCTTGACGCCGGCGATGTTTCCGGCGCGCATGCCGAGCTCGCCGGGTTAGCCCCCGCAGCGCGGGCGATCGCCCAACCCTGGCTCGACGAAGCAGCGGCGCGCGTAATGGCGGAACGGGCAAGCGCCGGCCTTTACGCTCGTCTCGTGCGCTATGCCGCCGGGGAAACTTAAGCGTGATCCGTTTTGCCTTCGGATTCTTGATCGTCGCCGCCATCGCTGGCTTCATCGCGTGGCTGGCCGGCATCTCGGGGACCGTTTCGATCGACATTGGCGACTATCGAATGGAGTCATCGCTCCTCGCCGCATTCGCAGCACTTGCGATCGTAGCCGCTGTCAGCGGCTCCCTGGCTCGGCTGTATGGTTGGTTTCGAACCGGACCGCGGCGGTTCCTCGCGGCCCGCGCCGCTGAGCGCCATCGGCGCGGTCTGCGGGCGTTGACCCAGGGCTTTACCGCCGTCGGGGCCGGCAATGCTGCGATCGCAAAGAAGATGGCACGTCGCGCTGAAGCCCTGCTCGACGAGCCGGCGCTGACGCTGCTGCTGTCGGCGCAAGCGGCGCAGCTGGCAAACGATGACGTTGCGGCGCAACGGCAGTTTCAGGCCATGCTCGAGCGGCCGGAAACCGAGTTTCTCGGCGTCCGCGGACTTCTCGCCCAAGCCGAGCGCGCCGGCGACTCCGAGCGAGCTCTCGCACTAGCCCGGCGCGCGTTCAAGACCGCGCCGAATTCACCGTTCGCAGTGACGACCTTGGTCGCGCTCGAGGCCAAGACCGGCCATTGGGCGAACGTCGACTCGCTGCTGCGCGCGCGTGCCGTTTCATCGGCCTACGAGCCGGAGGAAGCGCGCAAGCTGGCGACGGTCGCCAAGTATGAGCGCGCGATCGAGGCCGAAGACAAAGGGCTTTCCGAGGCCGCGTTGGCGCTCGCGCGCGAAGCTCACACGCTGAGCCCTTCGTTCATTCCGGGCGCCGTCGCTTACGCGCGAGTGGTGGCTGCGCTCGGCCGCGAGCGAGCGGCACGCGCGGCGATTCGTGTTACCTGGCGGCGCAACCCGCACCCCTCGCTCGTGCCGGCGTTACGCGCCGTCGCTCCTTCCGAACCGCCGGATGCTTTTCTCCGCCGGGTGGACAAGCTGGTCGAGTTCAACGTCGATCACCTTGAGAGCCGCATCGCGGTCGCAGAGGCCGCCGCCGCCGCTGGCGCCGCCGATCGGGCTCGTCGGGCGCTGGCACCACTGGCCGAGGACCCGTCCGCCAGCGCGATCGACGCGCGCGTCTGCACCATGATGACTTCGCTTGAGGAAGCGGCCGGCGCACCGGCGGCGGCAGCGGCCTGGCGGACGCGCCTGCACGCGGCGGCGGCCCGGATCGGATTTACGTGCGGATCTTGCGATGCGCCCCAAGACACCTATCGCTCGATCTGCGCCACCTGCGGCGCGGTGGCTTCGCTCGATGCTTTTGCCGGGAGCGAAACCGTCGAGCGCCGAGGCCTGCTGCCCGGATTCCTGGCCCGCTTGTTCGCACCGTCCGCGACGGCACCGGCCGCAACCGAATCCGGTCGATCGGCCGGAGTTCAGGGCCGAAGAGTCAACACACCGTCCCGAACTTCATAACCGCGCAACTGGTCGAGCGCGCTCATGCCAAGGAGCGAGCCCGACAATCCACCGTCGCTCACGTTCGCGCGAATGCCGCGCAGTTGAATCGGACCGATATCGATGACGATCGGCGGCAGCGGCGCCGACCACCGATCGCCGCCCGCAGTGCTGACGCGAAGGTTGAATCGGAGTTGGTCCGGATCGAAGCCGAGGCGCTTTGCATCGGCCCGTGTCAGCACGACACTGCTGGATCCGGTATCGATCAGAAAACGGATCGGCCGGCCGTTAACCTTGGTATCGATGTAGTAGTGCCCGGCGTTCGCGGCGCGGACTTCGACGCCGCCGCCCGGACCAACGCGAGGAGAAGTCGGCAGCAGCGCGACGCTGATACGCCCGGCGATGCCGCCAAGTTCGCTCTTGAAGGCGTAGAGCGCGACCAGACCTAAAGCCACCGCAAGCCACAGTGCCGCCGCGCGAATCGTGGCCCGCCCGACGCTGCGCCAGTGGGCGAGCAGACTGCCCCCGAGCGCGACGAGAACGATCAAATTATAGATGAGGTCCATTTGGGCGGCTTCGGTCTCGATCGCGTTTGGAAACAGGTGATCCAGAATCAACACAGTCGCGATCAACGCCACGGCGGTGATTAACCAAGGCATGGCCATTCGCCAACGCGGCGGGCGGGACGACCCCCATGGTGGTCGATTGCCTTGCACTGAGTCGCCGCCTCCTTGCGGGTGTGCTACCAAACCTCGAGCAAAGTCTAACCCCGGGCGCCAGCGCCCGCCCAGTCGAGCAACCTCGCGAGGACACCGATGATCGATCTCTACACCGCCGCCACCAGCAACGGTCTGCGCGCCTCCGTCATTCTG
>SHVV01000010.1 GCA_009694095.1 Alphaproteobacteria bacterium
CGGGGAAAGCGTAATCGCCATTGGGGTCTCCTCTCGATCGTCTTCGTGATTTGGAATAATCGTAGTGAAGGACAGCAGCATTGTACATTCAAGTCTTCGGGCACCCCGATTCCTTGGCGCAGGCGATGGGTAGAAAATTCTAGGTTGCCACGGAAGCGCCGCGCGGCGCGACCTGCCCGACCTACTATTGCAGGTTAGCCTCGAGCATTTCCGTCATCCGCGCTCGCCAGCGCCAGCAAAGGAACGCCGCCGCGAGCAAGATCGCCGCCGTCGCCGCGATCGGCCAGTGGAGCCCGACATACTCCGAAGCCCCGCCAACAAGGACCGCACCAACCGCTGGTCCGCCGCGGTAAACGATGCCGTAAGCGGCAACCGCCCGACCGCGAAGGCTTGGCTCGACTGCGAGCTGAAGCAGGGTGAGGGTCGCGATCGAACCGGCGATCACGCAGCCGCCGACAATGCCAACGAGCGGCGCTGCAACCCAGAGCGCATCGACCGGCGCAAATGCAAAAAGAGCCAACGCTTGTACGGCTGCGCTGCCGAACACGACCCGCGTTAAGCCGCCACGAACGCCAAACTGCGCGATCCATAAGCCGCCGACGATCGCACCGACGCCGACGCTTGAGGTCAGCACCGCGAAACCATGCGCGCCAGCATCGAACACGCGGTCGGCGAAGGCCGCGAGCATTTCAAAGTAGGCGCGCCCGAATACGCAACTCGCGAGATGGATCAACATTAACGGTCCTATCCCCGGGTGAGTCGCGGTGTAGCGGAGCCCGGCGAGCGTTTCGGCGACAAGACTTTTTCGCGGCCCGTCGATTGTCGGACGGGGCGGTATGTCCCGCAGCATGACCAGCGAAACGAACTGCACCGCGAAGGCAACCGACGTGATGGCGAAGGTTGGCGCGACTCCGCTCGCCGCGATCAGCGCTCCGGCAGCCACTGGACCGGCGAACAGTGCGCCGTTGAAAAGAACTGCATCGAACGCCAGCGCGGCAGCGGCCTCCTGGCGCGGCACGATGTTGGGGATCAACGCCAGGCGCGCCGGTTGGTTGAACGATGCGATGACGCCGAATGCGAGATTGAATGCCACCAGGGCGAACACGTCGGCGAGGTCCGCCGCCGTCAGAAAAAATAGTGCGGCCGAGGCGATAATCCGGGCCGTTACCGACCAGCGCATGACTCGAACCATGTCCCAGCGATCGACCGCGGCGCCCGCGAAAAGGCCGATCGCGACGCTCGGGAAAAGTTCAGCGCCAGCAACGACCCCGAGCCAAAACGGCGATTCGGAGAGCTGCCAGGTCAGCCAACCGACCGCGATTCGCTGCATCCAGAAACCGGTGAGCGCGAACGCGGTGCCGAGCGAGTACCAAGCAAAATTACGGCTTTGAAGCGGACGAGCGATGGAGGTGAAACGCGAAAAGATCATGGCTCACAGGCAGGTTCGGCACGACCGGCCGGCGCGCGCTCAGGGTTTAGCGCCGAAACCCTTAGGCCATATGTCTTTGATAAAGTCGGTCGAAAGGTCACCGGCGACGAATCGGGACTCGCGCAACACGGCCGCGAGAAAAGCCACATTGGACTTAACGCCGCTCACCGTGGTGCCGGCCAGTGCGCTCGAGAGCGCCTCTATTGCCGCCGCTCGATCGGCGCCGAAGCCGATGACCTTGGCGATCATTGGATCGTAGAATAGGCTGATCTCCGACCCGGTGAATATTCCGGTGTCGACGCGCGTGGCCGGCCCTTCGGCCGGCGGCGTCCACTCGGTGATGAGTCCAGGCGACGGAAAGAAATCGCGTGCCGGATCTTCGGCATAGACACGGGCCTCGATCGCCCAACCCTTGAGCTTAATGTCGCTCTGCTGGTAGCGCAGCCGCTCGCCTGCGGCGTGGCGAATCATCTCTTCGACGATGTCGAGGCCGGTCACGAGTTCGGTCACCGGATGCTCGACCTGGATCCGCGTGTTCATTTCGAGGAAATAGAAATTGCGCTTCTGGTCGACGATGAACTCGACAGTTCCGGCCGACGAATAGTCGACCGCCTTTGCCAACGCAACCGCTTGGGCTCCCATCGCAGCCCGGGTTTCTTCGTCGATGAAGGGGCTCGGCGCTTCCTCGATCACCTTTTGGTGACGGCGTTGGATCGAGCACTCACGTTCGCCCAAGTGAATCACGTTGCCGTACCGGTCACCCAACACCTGTATCTCGATGTGTCGCGGTTGCTCGATGTAGCGTTCGATGAACATGCGCTCATCGCCGAACGCCGACTCGGCCTCACGGCTCGCCTGAACGAATGCGGCGGCGAGTTCATCATCGTTGCGGCACACGCGCATGCCACGGCCGCCGCCGCCGGCGGAGGCCTTGAGCATCACCGGATAGCCAATGGTCCTGGTCGCTTCGATCGCCGCATCGCTCGACGGCAATACGCCGAGAAATCCTGGCGCGACGCTAACCCCGGCTTTGGTGGCCTTCTTTTTCGACAGGATCTTGTCGCCCATCGACTGTATCGCTTCGATGCGCGGCCCGATGAATGTGACGCCCGCTTGCGCCAGCGCAAGCGCGAACTCGGCGTCCTCTGAAAGGAACCCGTAGCCCGGATGAACCGCATCGGCACCGGTCACCGCGCAGGCGGCAACGATTCGCTCCGCCATGAGGTAACTTTCGGTCGCCTTGGCGCCGCCGATATGCACCGCCTCATCGGCGATCCGCACATGCAGCGCGGCTTGATCCGCATCGGAGAAAACCGCGACGGTCTTAATGCCGAGTTTCTTGCACGTCCGAATGATGCGGCAAGCGATTTCGCCGCGATTGGCGATCAATATCTTTTCGAACATCACGACTTCTGAATACAAGTTAAACGGGGCGACCGCTCTCTAACCCGCACCGGCAAATGCCTCAAGCCGAACTTTATCAAGTCTTCGCACCTCCGTTAACACGGCGAGCGCCCGAGACGACCGATAACGTTGGCCAACCGTGAACCCGTACGAGGTTCTCGCGCACACCGACCGAGCGACCATCGGCGACCTTCCTCGCGCCGGAGTGTTGGCGCGACATCGCGCGCGGCGCCAGCGTCGTTCCGCCCTGCGATGAGGCGGACGTCGAGGCCGTGGATCCCGGCGCTGCCAAAAGGCGCATTCGATCGGAGAGCTGCGTTACCTGTCCTTGAGCTCCCTGCAACAATATGTCCTTGCGTCTCAGATCCTCGGAAAATCGATCGCGTTCAATGCGCAGGTCGCCCTGCAGCCTATCAACTTGGCTTTCCAAGCGCGCCACTTGCCGTTTCAGTTCTTCGAGATAGGCCTTCGCCATCACGCGAACGTCGGCCATCGGAGTTTAGTTCGAATCCGCCACGACCGAAATATACTACACGTCGATCGTCTCGAGCGCGAAGATTAACACGCTAAGCGGCCACAATGTCACCGGGAGTTCGGCCGGCGAAGAAAGCGTCGATATTGTCGACCGCTCGGTGGCCCATGGCGTCGCGGGTCTCGATCGTCGCCGACCCCAAGTGCGGTAACAAGAAGGTGTTGGCTAGTTCAAGGTATCCCGGATTGACCGCCGGCTCGCCCTCGTAAACATCGAGCCCTACGGCGGCGACCTGCCCGCTCTTGAGCGCCGCGATCAAGGCCTCGTCGTTGACCAGCGCGCCGCGGGCTGTATTGACGACAATCGCGCCTTTGGGAAGCTTCGCCAAATTGGCTGCATTCAAAAAATGCCGGGTGGCGGGCGTGGCCGGAACGTGGAGCGAGAGAAACTGCGCTCGCGCCAGGAACGCATCCAAGCGCGCAACATATTCGGCTGGGATGGTAGATGCTTCGGCCACCGGTGTCCGATTGTGGTAGATCACCGAAAGCCCGCAAGCGACCGCGCGGCGTGCCGTGGCCCGGCCAATGCGCCCGAGCCCGAGGATTCCAAGTGTCTTCCCCTGCAGACCAACGCCAAGAAAATCGACCGCCGACCAGCGGCCCCACGTTCGCTCCCGCACGAGACGGTTGCCCTCGTACGCGCGCCGCGACGCTCCCAGGAGGCAAAGTAACGCAACATCCGCGGTCGCCTCGGTCAGAACATCGGGAGTATTGGTCACCGTGATCCCACGCCGCTGGGCCGCCGCAACCTCGATGTGATCGTAGCCGACCGAAAACGTGGCGATGATACGCAGGCGGTTGGGCAGCCGATCGATGAGGGTCCGGTCGATCCGCTCGGTCGTCGTGCACAAGATACCGTCGGCGCTGGAGGCGACCCTTAGCAGCGACTCGGAGCCGAATTGGACATCGTCTGGATTCAGCAACGCCCGGTAGTTCTTCTCAATCCGGCGCTCGACGGTCGGCGGGAGGCGTCGAGTGACGATTAGGACGGGCTTCGCCATGCGGCCGAACTTAACACCAGCGCCCGATCGGCTGAAGACCCTAAGCGCCGACGGCAGCGAAGCCGTCCCTCCATCGCTCAAACTGAGGTATGTAGGGAGGTCTCTACGTCATGGGCAGCTGTGAATCTCCTTCTCGCCGTTAGCCGAGCCATCGATCGCCTCAATGCGACCACCGGTCGAATGGTCTATTGGCTCATCCTCGCCGCCGTACTCATTAGCGCCGGCAATGCGACGACGCGTTATCTCTTCAACATCGGGTCCAACGCATGGCTTGAAGCGCAGTGGTACCTCTTTTCGGCGGTATTTCTGCTGTGCTCCGGCTACGCCTTGCTGCGCAACGACCACGTGCGCATCGACGTGATCTCGGGGCACTTCTCGAAGCGCACGCAAACCTGGATCGACATCTTCGGCACGATTGTGTTCCTGCTGCCGATGGCGATCATCATCCTCTGGCTGTCGTGGCCGGCGGCGCTCGACTCCTTCCAGCGACACGAGATTTCGAGCGATGCCGGCGGTTTGGTGCGCTGGCCGGTCAAGCTCTTGATCCCGGTCGGGTTCTTTCTTCTTACGATCCAAGGCTTCTCGGAGTTGATCAAACGGATCGCCTTCCTCGCCGGCTACCTATCCGAACCGATCACTCCGTCGCCTCCACTCGAATAGCCGGCTCGTAGAGGCTCATAGTGATCGAGTTCCTGATCGCCGAAATGGCGCCACTCATGTTCGCGGCGCTGATCGGCTTCCTGCTACTCGGTTACCCGGTCGCGTTCGCGCTGGCCGCAAACGGGCTCGCCTTCGGCTTCCTTGGCATCGAACTCGGCTTGCTCAAGCCCGAGCTACTCCAAGCGCTCGGCGACCGCGTGTTCGGGATCATGCGCAACGACACGTTGCTCGCGATCCCATTTTTTACCTTCATGGGCCTCATCCTCGAGCGAAGCGGCATGGCCGAAGATTTGCTCGACACGATCGGGCAATTGTTCGGCGCCGTCCGCGGCGGTTTGGCTTATGCGGTGGTCTTCGTCGGCGCATTGCTGGCGGCAACAACCGGAGTCGTCGCCGCGTCGGTAATCGCGATGGGTCTCATCTCGCTCCCGATCATGCTGCGCTACGGTTACGACCGCCGACTGGCCGCCGGGGTCATCGCCGCCTCGGGCACATTGGCCCAAATCATTCCCCCGAGCCTCGTCTTGATCGTGATGGCCGATCAACTCGGCCGCTCGGTCGGCGATATGTACGAAGGGGCGATCATCCCGGGTCTCGTTCTCGCCGCTCTTTACGCCTTTTATGTGTTTTTAGTCACGGTGGCGCGGCCTGGAGCTGCGCCGGCACTGCCGCCCGAAGCACGCACTTTGCGCGGGTTCCAACTGGCGCAACGAGTCGTCATTTCCTTGGTGCCTCCGCTCGTTCTGATTTTCCTCGTGCTCGGCACGATCTCCCTCGGCTGGGCGACCCCAACCGAAGGCGGCGCCATGGGTGCGACCGGCGCCCTGATCTTGGCGCTCATGAACCGGCGTCTCGACTGGTCGCTGCTGAAACAGGCGATGGACTCGACCGCTCGCCTGTCTGCTTTTGTGGTTTTTATCTTGATCGGATCGACGGTTTTCTCACTCGTCTTCCGCGCCGTGAACGGTGACCTCTGGGTCGAGAACCTTTTGATCGGCCTCCCAGGCGGCCAGCTTGGTTTCCTGATCGTCGTCAACATCTTGGTCTTCGTACTGGCGTTCTTTCTCGATTTTTTCGAGCTTGCCTTCATCGTCGTGCCGCTGCTGGCGCCGGTCGCCGAGAAGCTCGGCATCGACCTCATCTGGTTCGGCGTGCTCTTGGGCGTCAACATGCAGACGTCGTTCATGCACCCGCCGTTCGGGTTTGCGCTGTTTTATCTCCGGAGCGTCGCCGCCAAAGAAGAATACACCGACAAGGTGACGGGGCTGCGGACGGCGCCAGTGACGACCAGCCAGATTTACTGGGGGGCCGTTCCGTTCGTCGTCATTCAGATTGTCATGGTCGCGCTTGTCATCGCTTTCCCGCAGATGGTGATCGACACCAAGAAAGTAGCGATCGACTCGAGCACCATCGAGATCGTGGTGCCGCCGAACGAAGAAACCGGAGCCGAGACCGACGCCCTGACGACAGAGCCGACCGATGAAACGCCGGTGCCGACCGATGAAGACGGCTGAACGACAGACGCGGAAAAAAGCGCCGACGATTAGGCGAGTTCAGAAAAACTCAAGCTCGGTCGACGACGAAATCCGCCCGTCGTGCGACGGGCGGGTTCGTCGTTCGTTGGACCGCGAAGGACTCTAGCCCTTCTTCGCAGCCGCCTTGGCCGCCGGGCGGGTCGCACCGCTCATGAAACTGTCGAATGACGCTTCGGCGACGCGCGACCAACTGATCTGCTCGTCGCGAAACGCCATGTACGAGTCGAAAATTTTCTTAAACTTCGGATTCTTGGCGTTGGTCTCGGCGTAGAGTTCGTTCGCGGCATTGAAGGAAGCCTGCATGACCTCGCGCGGAAACGGTCGGAGCTGAGCACCGCCAGCGATCAAGCGCTTGAGAGCGGCCGGGTTGCCCGCATCGTATTTCGCCATCATCCAGGTGTTCGCCTCAGCGCAGGCCGCTTCTAGTGCGCTCTGGTAGGCCGGAGGCAGTGATTCCCAAGCCTTAGTGTTGACGTAAGCTGAAAGCATGGGACCGGCCTCCCACCAACCCGGGTAATAGTAGTATTTGGCGACCTTGTGGAAACCGAGCTTCTCGTCATCGTACGGACCGACCCACTCGGCTGCGTCGATAGTCCCTTTCTCCAGCGCCGGATAAATATCACCGCCCGGAATCTGCTGCGCCACGACACCGAGTTTCGCCAGCACCTGACCGGCGAAGCCGCCGACGCGGAACTTGAGACCCTTTAGATCCTCGACGGTCTTGATCTCCTTCCGGAACCAGCCGCCCATCTGCACGCCGGTATTGCCGCAGGGGATGTTGTAAACGTTGTATTCCTTGAAAAACTCGCGCAGCAGTTGAAGCCCGCCGCCGTTGAGCATCCAGGCGTTCATCTGCCTGCAGTTGAGGCCGAATGGTACCGCGGTGTCGAAGGCGAAGGTCGGGTCCTTGCCGATGTAATAGTAGCTGGCCGTGTGCCCCATCTCGATGGTGGCATTCTGTACGGCGTCAAGCACTTGGAACGCCGGTACGATTTCGCCGCCGGCAAAGACGCGGATCTGGAACTTGTTGTCGGTCAAAGAGGCGACACGCTTGGCCATGACTTCGGCCGCGCCAAATATGGTGTCGAGCGCCTTCGGAAAACTCGACGCCAGACGCCACTTCACCTCGGGCGCGGTTTGCGCAATCGCCGGCGCTGCAACCGCAGTCGCCGCGGCTGCACCGATGCCGGCCGATTTCAAGAATTTACGACGATCCATCGCGTTCTCTCCTTAACATTTGAGCCTAAGAACCAGCGCTGGGCGACCTATATCTAAAATCCCTTAGACTTCGATGCCCCACGAAATAATCGTAGCATCCTCTAGAGCTGCTTGCCAAAGATAGATCGGTTTCTAGCAACCAATTGCCCGAACGCAGGGTGTATGCGAGGAATCGCCTCCTGCTTGGAGAACCCATGATCGGACTGCTGAAGTCGATTGTAGCCACGTTCGCAGGCTTTGTGCTCGCCGCTCCGACACCGGCGGCTGGCGCCCAGCCTCTTCCGATCTTTGACACCCATATGCACTACAGTCAACCCGCCTGAGAACTGTTTCCGCCGACCTCCATCGTCAAAGCGATGGACGAAGCCGGCGTGCCGCGTGCCCTTGTTTCGTCCACCCCCGACGACGGGTCGCTCACTTTGTATCAACTCGACAAAAGTCGATTTGCACCGGAACTCCGTCCGTATCGCGAAGGCGTCGGGCTCTCGAACTGGACCCAAGCCGCGGGGACGATCGAGTATCTCGATTCGCGATTGCGGACCGGGCTCTACGAAGGCATCGGCGAATTCCATCTCCACGGCGCTGATCAGGTCGTAACGGCGATCATGCGCGCGGTCATCGACCGGGCCGTCACGCACGGTCTGTTTCTCCATATTCACTCCCACGCCGGCCCGGTGCGGGGGATCTACGCTACGAACCCGAACGTCAAGATATTGTGGGCTCATGCGGGCATGAGTGAGCCGGCCAATATCGTCGCGAAATGCTGAGCCGTTATCCGACCTTGATCACCGAACTCTCGTCCCGCGCCGGCGACATTGGACGGGGCGAGATCGATCCGCTGTGGAGATCGGTGCTCGTCACGTTTTCTGACCGCATCATGATCGGGACCAACACATGCGTGACGGGGCGCTGGAGCGACTACAAACGCCTTGTCGAGGAGCACCGCGCCTATCTCTATAAACTTCCGCGCGCGATCTCCGAAGCAATCGCCTACAAGAACGCGGTACGACTGTTCGGCGACGGTGGGCGCAAAGAGTCCCTGTCCTATTAAACCGAGCCTCGTTTGCGGGTTTTTCGACTTTAGGAGGAAGCCATGGTTCTTCGTTTCGTCCGCGTCGCGATCCTAGTCGTCACCATCGCGTTCGCCACCGCCACCCGAGCGGCCGAAGAAAAAGTCCTCAACGTCTACAACTGGTCCGACTACATCACCGAGGACGCGCTCAAACGCTTTTCGGCCAAGACCGGGATTAAAGTCAATTATGACGTTTATGACTCGAACGAAATCCTCGAAGCCAAACTGACGGCTGGAAAATCGGGCTACGACGTCGTGTTTCCATCGGCGACGCCATATCTGCAGCGGTACATCAAGGTAGGGCTCGTCCGCAAACTCGATCGAGCGCTGCTCGGAAATTTCGCGAAGATCGATCCAGCGGTGCTGGCGCGGCTTAAGATCGCCGACCCCGGAAACGACCATGCGGTTCCCTATATGATGGCGGGTACAGGCGTCGGCTATAACATCGACGCCTTGAAGAAGGTTCTGCCCGACGCCCCGATCGGCAGCCTTGCGCTGCTATTCGATCCAAAAGCGCTTTTCAAAATCAAGGGCTGCGGAGTGACTCTTCTCGATTCGGCGGAAGAAGTGTTTGCTGCCGCTTTGGCTCACAGCGGCAAGAATCCAACATCAACATCGACCGCGGATCTCAACGCCGCCGCCGAGGTGGTTGGCAAAGCCCGACTCAACTACCGCTACATTCACTCCTCCGCTTATATCAATGACCTCGCCAACGGCGCGATCTGTGTCGCGATGGGCTACGCCGGCGACCTGGTCCAAGCACGCAACCGCGCGCGCGATGCCAAAAGCGGGGTCAACATCGGGATATTTCTGCCCAAGGAGGGAGCCGCCTTTAACATCGACGTCATGGCGATCCCTGCGGATGCACCGCATCCGGAGAACGCGCACCTTTTCATCGATTTCTTGCTGAGGCCCGATGTTATCGGCCCGATCTCGACCCAAGTCGGCTATGCCAACGCAGTGCCGGACGCCGCGGCGCACATGGACAAAGCGCTGCTCGATGACCCGGTCGTTTATCCGCCGAAGACCCTCAATTTATACTCGATCGAGGTCGTGCCGCAGGAGTTCGAGCGCGCGCGCAACCGCGAATGGTCCAAGGTCAAGGCCAAGCGCAAATAGCGCAACGTTCCAGCGGCCCCGCTCATGATCAGACTTGAAACGCTCGCCAAGAGCTACGGCGGGGTCCATGCGGTCGACGGTGTTTCGCTCCAGGTCGAGCCAGGTGAGTTCTTTTCCCTGCTCGGCGGTTCGGGATGCGGCAAAACGACTTTGCTTCGGCTGATTGCGGGTCTCGAAAAGGCCGACAGCGGGCGAATCGTTATCGACGGCATCGACATGACCGATGCCCCGGCGTATGAGCGCCCCGTCAATACCGTGTTCCAGAGCTATGCACTTTTTCCGCACATGACGGTGGCGCGGAACGTCGCGTTCGGACTTCACCAAGAGCGAGTCGAACGTCGCGAGATCGATCGCCGAGTCGACGAAATTTTACACTTGGTCCACCTCGAGGACTTTTCCCAGCGCAAACCGCACGAGCTCTCTGGCGGGCAAAAGCAGCGAGTCGCGCTCGCGCGCGCGCTCGTCAAACGACCTAAAATCCTATTGCTCGATGAACCGCTGGCTGCGCTCGATCGAAAGCTCCGCGAGAAGACCCGTTTCGAGTTGAAGACGATCCAGCGCAATGTCGGTACCACGTTCGTCATGGTGACGCACGACCAGGATGAAGCGCTGAGTCTTTCGTCGCGGATCGCGGTGATGGATGCCGGTCGGATCGTCCAACTCGGAAGCCCTCGTGATATCTACTACCGCCCGTCGAGCGTATTCGTGGCCGACTTTGTCGGTAATGCCAACTGGATCGAGGGCACCGTCGTCGCGGCGCGCGATGGAACCGTCGCGGTGAAGTCGAGCGATGGAAACGGAAACATTGTCGTCGCCTGCACGGATCCGATCGCAACGGGTGGCACGGTTCGGATCATGGTCCGTCCTGAACGGATTACGCTGGCGCCGATCCGGCCCGCCGCCGACGAGAACGCAATTCACGGAACGATCGCCAACGTCGCTTTTCTCGGCGATTCCTCGCTGATCGAAGTGCGGCTCGCCAGTGGCCAGTCGTTCGCCGTGCGCACGCTCGATCGTTGGAGCGTCGCGACTGAAGTTTGGCTGACGTGGCGTCCGAACGCCGGCGTCCTGCTCAACCGATGAACGATCGCGTTCGTCGAACGCTGGTAGTAGTGCCGCCGTTGGCATGGCTGCTCGTGTTTTTTGCCGTGCCGCTCGCGATCATGTTCGCTATCAGTCTCGCCGATCCAGCATCCGGCGTTCCGCCGTACACGCCGATCGTTCGACGCGATGTCGCCGGGACGTTGGCTTGGATGGGTGACTTAGAAAACTACGCGAGCGTTCTTAGCGATTCCTATTACGCGCGCGGATACCTCGACTCGATCCAAATCGCCGCGATCGTGACCCTCCTTTGCCTGACACTCGGCTTCCCGATGACCTATGCGATCGCACGCACCAAGGCGGCGACGAAGCTCGTTCTGCTCTTTCTGGTCATGTTGCCGTTTTGGACGTCGTTCTTAATTCGAGTCTACGCCTGGATCGGCATCCTCAACACCAACGGCTACCTCAACACAATTTTTCTGGCCTGGGGCATAGTCGACGAACCGATTCCGCTTCTCTATTCCGAGTTCGCCGTGTATATCGGCCTCGTCTACGCTTATTTGCCGTTCATGGTGCTGCCGATTTTCGCGGTGCTCGAGAGGCAAGACCCAGCTCTCCTCGAAGCTGCCGCCGACCTTGGCGCTCATCCCTGGAACGCGTTCGTGAGGGTGACGCTCCCTCTTTCTCTCCCGGGTGTTCTCGCAGGTTCGATCCTCGTTTTCGTGCCGGCGGTTGGGGAATTCGTGATCCCCGAACTTCTAGGCGGGTCCGACTTCGTGATGATCGGACGGTTGCTGTGGACCGAAGTGTTTGCGAACCGCGACTGGCCGATCGCAGCGGCCATTGCGATTCTCGTCGTTGCTTTCGTCGTCGCCCCGTTGGCCTTGATTGAACGCTCGATCGCGCGGCGCCAGATCGTCCGCACATGATTCGCCGCGGTTTCTCATTTCCGTTAACCGTTCTCGCGTTCGGCTATAGCTTTCTCTACGTTCCTATCGGCGTGCTCGTGATTTTCTCCTTCAACGAGACGCGTTCGATCGCGGTGTGGGGTGGGTTCTCCTTCAAATGGTACGCTGCGCTCGCCGAAAACACGCCATTGCTCGGAGCTGCCTGGCTTTCGCTGCAGATCGCCGCAATATCGGCGACGGCGGCGGTGGTTCTTGGAACGCTCGCCGCCTGTACCATCGAACGCTACCGACGTTTTCCCGGGCGATCGCTCTTTTCTGCTTTGCTCCTAGCACCATTGGTGATGCCGGAAGTGATCACCGGCCTCTCATTGCTGCTGTTGTTTGTTTGGTTGGAAAGCTGGCTTGGCTGGCCCGATGGCCGCGGCGCGACGACGATCGCGATCGCCCACACCACTCTTACGCTCGCTTACGCCACGGTGGTGATCCGCGCCCGACTTGTACAGTTGGATCCGGACCTTCGCTCTGCGGCCGCTGATCTCGGAGGCCGACCCTTCGCGGTATTTCGCTCCATCACACTTCCGCTCCTCGCGCCGGCAATCGGCGCTGCTTGGCTCCTGGGATTCACGCTGTCGCTCGACGATCTCGTGATCGCGAGCTTTGTGTCGGGGCCGGGTTCAACCACGCTTCCGATCGCGATCTTTTCTAGTGTGCGACTTGGCGTCAGCCCGCAGATCAATGCGCTGGCGACCGTCTTCTTGGTTGTGGTCGGTCTAGCCACGACGACCGCCGGTATTTTCATTTATCGATCGGTACGACGGCGAAACGCGCCGCATTGACGGTAGGATCGCTCGACGCGGAATTGTTTTAAGCCTAAAATGATTGCCTTGTTCAAACGAGGACAGCACAGCCGATGTGGCGTCCCCCCCAGCGCATTCGATGGAAGCCGGAACCCGGCGCTTGGCCAACGCGAGATCAAGCCGCAGCGGCTCGGCTCTTTAGTCCGGTCAAAGTCGGCCCTGCAACTCTTGCGACGCGGACGTGGGTCCCCGCCATGGTGCCGTGGCGTGCAACGGATGAAGGGTTCGTAAGCCCGCAGGTCCTCGCCTGGTATGAGCGCTTCGCGCGCGGACGATCGGGAGCGATGGTCGTCGAGGCCACCGGCATCCGGGACATCCCGTCGGGCCCGTTGCTGCGTATTGGCGACGATCGATTCATCCCCAGGCTCAAGTCGCTCGTCGATACGGTTCGGCAAGCGAGCGGCGGCGAGACGCGCCTGTTCATCCAGCTCATCGATTTTCTCTCGATCCGCCGACGTCCCGCCCGCGATCGATACTTACGCGATTTCCTCTCCATCACGCCGGCGCATCGAAAAGCTCTTGCGGCTGATGGACTGCCCGACTTGGCGGTGCGCGCGGAATTGGCAAAGAAAACTGATGACGAGCTTTTCGCGATCTTGAGCCCGCGCGAGGTTGAAGCGCTGCGGATGGGTTACCGTGAACGAATAACCGATACGCACCTCGCGCACATCCGCGATTTACCCCGAGCTTTGCCGGACCTATTTGCGGCTGCCGCTCGCCGCGCCGAGGCAGCAGGGTTCGACGGCGTCGAGCTTCACTACGCTCACGCCTATACGATGGCGTCGTTCCTATCGGCGTCGAACGATCGGGACGACGGTTACGGCGGCACCCGCGCGGACCGTGCTCGTTTACCGTTAGAGGTTTTCGCTCGAGTCCGGGCCGCAGTCGGCGGCGACTTTGTCGTCGGTTGCCGCTATCTCAGCGAGGATTGCCTGTCTGGCGGCAATACGGTCGAAGACGCCGCCTACTTCGGCGTCGCATTCGCGCGTGCCGGCATGGACTTTCTCTCGCTATCGCGCGGCGGCAAGTTCGAGGATGCCAAGCAGCCGCGGGTCGGCGATGCCGCCTATCCCTATACCGGTCCCTCCGGCTACGAATGCATGCCCCAATTCATCTCGGACGAACGTGGGCCATTTGGCCGGAACGTCGATGCCGCGGCCCGGATCCGCGCCGCCGTACGGGCGGCAGGGTTTGCCACGCCGGTCGTGGTGACAGGAGGCATCCATGGCTTTCGCCAAGCCGAGGATATTCTGGCGAGCGACAAGGGCGACATCATCGGCCTGGCACGGCAAACGCTTGCCGATCCGGACTGGTTCCTCAAGGTGCGCCTGGGGCGCGGCGCCGATGTCCGCATTTGCGAATACACCAACTATTGCGAAGCGCTCGACCAAAATCACGAAGTCGTCACATGCAAGCTCTGGGACCGTAAGGGTCTCGACGAGGCTGGCATCCAGAAATCGCCCGACGGGAAGCGGAGATTGAACGCACCTGCCTGGGATCCGTCCGCAACGACCTAGACCGACCAAACGCGTCTTGCCGGTTGGACTACAGCCGGTAGGGTGCGCACGGTATTCGTCAAGGCCCAGGAGCAGCGCGTGCCGCGTCCACTCGTTCTCGTCACCTACAATGCCGATGCGACGTCCCGCGCCATTCTCAAGGTTGCTCTTGGCGATGTCGCCGATCTCGCGTTTCTCGCGGATGCGGCGCCGATCAATCGTGGCTCGATGCTCGAGCGAGCAGAGGTCCTTTTCACCTGGGCCCCGGGGCGAGACCTCCGGAGCGAAGAATTTCGCCGACTAACCCGAACCCGACTGATCCAACTGCTGTCGATTGGCGTCGATCACGTCGCCTTCTCTCTACTTCCGACCAACGCGGTGGTAGCAAAAAACACCGGCGCGTTTGCCGAAGCGATGGCCGAACACGTTGCAGCAATGGCCCTGGCAGCCGCGAAACAGCTCCTGCCCAAGCACGCGAAACTCGCCGTCGGCGAATTCGATATGACGTCGCCAAGCCGAACTCTTCGGGGTGGCACGTGCACCATCGTCGGCTACGGCAGCATCGGTCGCGCGATCGGCGAACTGATGCACAATCTCGGTTTACGCGTCTTGGGCGTCAACCGATCGGGGCTGGGTGCTGGACCGGCCGAGGAGGTCGGCACTCTCGACGATTGCGAGCGCCTAATCCGCCAAGCCGACGTTGTTGCGATCGCCCTGCCGCTCACAGTGGCCACCAAAGGATTGATCGGCGCCCGAGAGCTTGCCTGGATGAAGGACGACGCCATTCTCGTCAATGTCGCTCGCGCCGACATTGTCGAGGAAGATGCTCTTTATGATCGTCTCCTGCGTTGTCCGTCGTTCCAGGTGTGCATTGATGTTTGGTGGGTCGAGCCTTATCGCCATGGGACGTTCAGCACCAAGCATCCCTTCTTCGCTTTGCCGAACGTGATCGGGTCGCCGCACAATTCCTCGGTCGTGCACGGCGGCATCGAAACTGCGACCCGATTAGGCGCAGACAACGTTCGCCGCTTCCTGGTCAGTGGCGAAGTCGCCCATGTCGTTCCCGACGAAGAACGGCACCCGCTCGGCCTTTCGGTCGATCGGCCTCGGCTATGACGTGAGACGGGGACTGAGCTTCACTCTCCGGCATCGCTATCGAAACATCGGGACCGCTCGACGAAAACGCAGCGCGGTTCGAACGATCTAACCGATCGCGTTCCGAATGAGATAAGCGGCGATCTCCGCCGATTTAATTTTGACATCATTGAGATCACCGCCATCGAGCGTCTGTTGAACGTAGATCGATTTCTCGACGTTCTCGATCTTGACCCGAAATAGGCCAGTCGCTCGTTTGATCTTCGGATAGTAGTTGGGGTCGACGGCTCGTTCTTTTCGGCCAACTTTTTCGAGCGCCGTCTTCTCGTCGATTGCGTCGACCTTTTCTTTCTTGACGATTTTCCAGTCGCTCTGACCGGCGAACGCATTGGCGTTCATTTCGGTGAGTTCGTCCTCGGCTTTTTCACCGGCAATCCCGAGTTTGTAAACGTTTTTGGACAGACCGACCTCGGCCGCCCACTCCGATAGCCCCTTGCTCGTCGCGACGAAAACAACCGGCACGTCTCTCCCCCTGTTTAACCGCACCGCCACCATACACGAGATAGCTTCGCCGCTGAATTAAGAAGCTCACCGCACGCTTCGGTAATGGCGGTACACGGCAGAGCCGTGCTACACCGCGCGCCATGTTGCGAATCGAATCTCTAACGTACCGAATTGGTGGGCGAACACTGCTCGAGGACGCGAGCGCGACGGTCAGCGCCGGCGAAAGGGTGGGGCTGGTTGGGCCCAACGGCGCCGGCAAAACAACGCTTATCCGTCTGATCGCGGGCGAAATCGAACCGGACGGCGGCGTGATCGAAGTGCCGTCCCGATGGCGCGTCGGATTGACCCAGCAGGAGGCACCCGGCGGCGCCGCCAACCTCGTCGAGACGGTGCTTGCGGCGGACGAGGAACTCACGGCCCTCACCGAGGAAGCCGAAACGGCGTTCGACCCGGATCGTATTGGCGCGATTCACGCCCGGCTTCACGATAAAAATGCCTACTCCGCACAAGCGCGGGCGGCACGGATATTGGCCGGCCTCGGCTTCGACGCCGACGCTCAAGCTCGATCACTGGAGGAGTTTTCCGGCGGCTGGCGGATGCGGGTCGCGTTGGCGGCCCTTCTCTTCACCGAACCAGATCTCTTGCTTCTCGACGAACCGACAAACCATCTCGATCTCGAGTCCAGCCTCTGGCTTGAGGATTACCTTCGCCGTTACCGAGGCACGATCGTCATCGTCAGCCACGATCGCGATCTACTCAACCGCGCCGTCGGTGCCATTCTTCACGTCGACCACGGCAAGCTCGCGTTCTACCGCGGCGGCTACAACCAATTCGAGGAAACCCGCCGCGTACAAATGGAACTCGACGAGAAGCACCGGCGCAAACAGGATCTCGTGCGGGTGCGCATGCAAACCTTCGTCGACCGCTTTCGCTACAAAGCGTCCAAAGCGCGCCAGGCACAATCGCGGCTCAAGATGCTGGAGCGTATGGTGCCAACCCCGGAGCTGGCGAACGACTCTCCAGGCATGAAGTTTGAGTTTCCGGCCCCGCCCAAGCTCGCGCCCCCGCTTTTCAGCCTCGACAATGCGAGCGTCGGGTATGACGGCAAGGCTGTTCTTAGCCGGTTGTCGCTGCGGATCGATCCGGACGACCGAATTGCACTGCTCGGCGCCAACGGCAACGGCAAGTCCACGTTCGCAAAGCTACTGGCAGGCCGTTTGACGCTGCTCGGCGGCCAAGCCACCCGCTCCGACAAGCTCCAGATCGGCTATTTCGCGCAGCACCAACTCGAAGAGCTTGACAGCGAAGCGACGCCGATCGTCGAGCTTTCTCGCCGCCGGCCGCGCGACCCCGCTGAAAAGATTCGCGCTCACCTCGCCCGCTTCGGACTTGTCCAACAACGCGCTGAAACCAAGGTTTCGAAGCTCTCGGGCGGCGAAAAAGCCCGTCTGGTGTTCGCGCTCATAACCTGCGAGCAGCCACAGCTTTTGGTATTGGACGAGCCAACCAATCATCTCGATCTCGTCGCCCGCGAAGCGTTGATTCGCGCTATCAACGAGTTCGAAGGCGCAGTCGTCCTCGTCACGCATGATCCGCACTTGATCGGGTTGACTGCTGATCGCCTGTGGCTGGTCCAAGGCGGCTTGGTCGCACCCTACGACGGCGACATGGACCAATATCGTGCGTCGATGCTGGAGCGCGGAAACAACGGCTCCGCACGCGAACAAGTGGGAGGCCAGCAGGCACGACAAAGCGACGATCGCAGGGAACAACGGCGAGCGGCCGCCGGGAAGCGTCAATCGATTGCGCCGCTGAAGAAACAACTCGCCGCAACCGAACGGCGCATCGAAGCGCTCAACGTGGACAAACTAAGAATCATCGCATCGCTCGCCGATCCAAAAATTTATGAAGGAATCGCGAATGTTGCCGAGCTACAACTCCAACTCGGGCAAACCGTTAAAACGCTCGCGGTCGCCGAGGAGGCGTGGCTGGCGCTTCAGGCCGAAATCGAATCCGCCGGGGTCGACGCGAACTAGGCTACTTCGCGAGGATCGTCGGGATCAAAGAATGCGTGCGAAATCCGGAGATATCGAATTACTAAGTCGCGTTCCCTAAAATTCGGCAGTGTGATCGCCGCGTTTTTTTTCGTAACGGCCTGCGCGGCCGCAAGCGAATCTCTTCTGGCCGCGGCGGCGCGGGGCAACATCGGCGCGATCACCGACGCGTCGAACGTCGGAGCATCGCTGTCGATGACCAATGGGCAAGGCCGAACCGCACTCCTCCTTGCCACCTACGCCGGACATACCGATAGCGTACGAACCTTGATTGATCGCGGCGCCCATATTCACCATCAGGATGATCTCAAGAACGATTTTCTCTCGGTCGCCGCCGTGAACGGTCACCTTCCAACCGCAAAGCTGGCGATCGATCGAGGCCGTCGCTCAAGTCCATCAACCGCTACGGCGGCATACCGATCATTCCGGCTTCGCACCATGGGCACGTCGAGGTCGTGCGCGAGCTCATCGCCGCCGGTTCGCCGCTCGATCACGTCAACAATCTCGGTTGGACCGCGCTCATCGAGGCGATTGTCTTGGGCGATGGAGGGCCGAAGCATGCCGCCATCGTGAAACTCCTGGTCGACGCTGGAGCGAACATCACTATCGCTGATCGCTCGGGAGCGACGCCTTTGATGCTGGCGCGACAACGAGGTTTTCTCGAAATCGTCAGGATCCTCGAGGATGCGAAGCGTTAAGACAATCCGGGACGCGGGAATTGTCGCTAGACCGAACGACGTGGTCGTCGTCGGTGCTGGGATTGTCGGTCTCTGTTGTGGGCTCGCCCTGCAGGAACGCGGACTCTCGGTGACCCTCATCGATCGCGGCGAGCCGCGTGGACAGGCATCGTTCGGAAACGCCGGCGTGATTAGCCCTGGCTCGATCCTCCCCCTAGCCGGCCCAAGCGTGTGGCGAAACTTCGGTCGCTACATTGGCGGGCACGAGGCGGCCGTTCGCCTGCGATGGTCCGCCCTAGCCGCGTCAATGCCGTGGGCGATCGGATTCCTCCGCGCCTCGAACGAAGGAAGCCAACTCCGGTCCGCCACCGCTTTGGCGCCGTTTACGGCCGCGGGACCGTCCGCCCATATTGCTCTCGCCGATCGTTTCGGACTGCGCCAGTACTATCGGTACGGTGGCTGGCTCAAGCTCTACCGCGATCGAGCCGCGTTCGACGCGGGCAAACGCGAACGAGCTTTGCTCGCGGACCATGGCATCAAGGCTGCGGCTCTATCGGCGGCTGAATTGACCGATCTTGAACCAAGTCTCGATGCCCGCTTCACTCATGCGCTCTGGATCACCGATGCGCTCTCGGTCGATTCACCCGGCGCTTTGCTTGAACGGCTATTCGAGTCGTTTGCGGCCGGGGGTGGGACCATCCGCATCGGAGTCGCCGATCAAATCATCCAGGAAGACGATCAAGTCGTCGTTAAGGTCGGCGGCGAAGGCTTCGATGGCCGCTTCGGCGTCCTCGCGCCCGGGGCGTGGGCCAAACACCTGCTCCAGCCACTCGGTTACCGGCTGCCGCTAGCAGTCGAGCGCGGCTACCACCGTCACATCGATTGGCGCGCCGACACCCGTCTCCAGCGGCCGATCCACGATGCCGGCGGCGCCTACGTGATTGCGCCGATGGGCGATGGTGTCCGCGTCACGACCGGAGTCGAATTGGCGCTCATCGACGATCCGCCAGATTTTCGTCAGCTCGAATCAGCCGTTGCCGAAGCGCGCCGGACCCTGCCGCTTGGCGACGATGTTCCTGAATCGACTTGGCTTGGCTGCCGGCCATCGACCCCGGACGGTCTCCCGGTCATCGGGTTTGCGCCCCGGCATGATCGGATCGTGTTCGCATTCGGCCACGGCCACATTGGGTTCGCCACCGGACCGATTACCGGCACGATCGTTGCCGATTTGATCAGCCGCAGGCCCGCACCGGTTCCGATAGAAGCGTTTTCACCCGATCGGTTCTGACCGACGCCGGCTGCGGCCCTATTCGGCGGCGGCTTCGGTTTGCAGCTGCGCACCGCTCACCGGGATACCCATGATGTTGCAGTAGTAGCGCCAGAATCCGCGCACCAGCACTTCCGTCACGGTCGTGTTTTGTTCGACGATTGGCCCGAGGCCGCCCATCTCGACGACCGACTGGGCTCGCTCACTTCCCCGAATGCCGACCTGAACCAGGCGGCAAGCCTCGCTGTCTTCCATCGAAGAAAACCCCGCAGCACCGACGATGTTGGCCTGCTTGAGACGCCGCAGTTGGAGGTCCGCGTCGTCGTCGGCATAACCGAAATAGGTCCAAAAAATCTCGAACTCTTTGTGACTCCGAGGTCGGACCTGCCGCGTGGCGAGCGAATTCGATAGTTGCTGGAAGATCGAATTGGGAAACAGCCGCATCAAATTGGTCGCCCGGCGATCACCAATTTCATCGCGATAGTCGAACACGGACGGATCGTTCAGCCGGAGCGACCCCTCCATATAACCGACCTTGTTGTATTCACGTTTGCTTTCCTTCGCGTCATCGCTGCCATGGATGCTGTGGATCACCTTATGGCGCGCGTGTTTGTCGATCGCGATCCCACCGACCTCGGTCGAGCGAAAGAGTCCGAACGTTGCCGACATCTGGTGCAACAGCCCGGCGTGATACGCGTCCTGGCCGTTCTCGTAGTAAAGCTTCCAATTGGCCGGAATGCGCTGGCGCGAATAGCCGAGAATGGTGATCGGCTTGCGGAACATGCGCTTGAGATAGTCGCACATCGGCGCGTCGAGATAGGATTCTAGTGGCTCGACCGATGGGTCGAACGTCGCGAAGATCACCCCGGCGAAGCTTTCGACCACCAGCGTGCGGAGCCCGTGCTCGTCCATCTTGAAGTCGCGCGGCATACCTCCCTTGCCCTTGAGACCGCGTAGAAAGGGCACGCCGATCAAGTTACCGCGTTGGTCGTAGCACCAGTGGTGGTAAACACACGTGAAGTCCTTCGTATTGCCAAATTGGGCGCGCACGAGGAGCGTTCCCCGGTGCGCACAGCGGTTAACGAACGCGTGCAGCGAACCATCGTCGGCGCGCGCCACCACCACGGGCGTATCCCCCGCGACCGTCGCCTTGTAGTCGCCCGGACGCGGCAATTCGGCTTCAAGGCCTAGGTAAAGCCACGTCGAACCGCGAAAAATACGCTCCTGCTCGAGTGCGTGATAACTCGGATCGAGAAAAACTTCGTATGGAACTCGGCTGTAGTCGGCGCGCGGCCAGTGAACGTCGGTGGCGCCCATCGCCCTTCTCCTAGACCAGCCAAACCGCTTCTTCGGCGCTTAATACCGCGAGACCGGCGTGGTTCGGATCGCGGTCGACGTACATCAGAGCGCGAACGCCGTCGGGGCTCTTGATGACAGCGCCGCGCCGACGCCGATGATTGATCTCACGCTCGACGACGACGCCGAACGCACCGGCTCGGGCGATCGACTCTTCGAGGTCGCGCTCGTCGGAAACCGAGAAATGCATATGGTGGAACAACGATTTCTGGCCGGTTTTGGCGCGAAAAATCGATACATCGCGCCCACCGCAAGAGCCTCCGAGTACGACGAAATCGTCCCCTTCGACGACCGGGGTCAAACCGACGACGCTGGTGTAGTAGTCACGCGCTCGGTCGAAGTCGTCGCTTACGATCACCGCGCCGGTCACTTTGGTCGCATGAAAGAGCGTTTTTTCGTCGTGACGCGGCCGGTGCTCCCTGACATAGCGGTGCTCAGCCGACGGCGGCGCTGCATTGGGCGTCCACCCAACGCTCGCGCGCTTCAATTTCTTGAAGTCCGCATCGGCGAACGACAGGCCGGTGTCGGCATAAATCTCGATACCGAACCCGTGCGGGTCGAGGCTGTAGATCGAATAGGCGATGAGGTGATCTGTGGTCTGAAACTTTGTCCCCTTGGCAAGCGCGCGCTCATAGCCGCCGACGAGATCAACCTCGTTTTCAAGCTCGAACGCTAAATGATTGAGGCCCGGCCCTTCAGCTTTGTTGCGGATAACCGACGAGTTCCACGGGATGAACCCGATGTCGTGGTGACTAGCGCCGTTGTTGAGGAAACCGCCAGAGATCGCCGGGCGCGTCCAGCCGTCGCAAAGCCCGACAATGTCACGGTAAAACCAAAGCGAAGGCTCATACTCGGTGATGTAAAGATTGACGTGGCCGATCCGCCGCGGATGGAAGTAGCCCGTCGAAGTCTGCGCCGAAACGTTCATGGCGATTGCTGCCTTTTGTCTCGAGGAGCGAGAACAAGAGAGTAAGAGCCGGGTCGGACTAACGCAATCTGGAGCCCGCCGAAACCACCAAAGCACACTGCGCCGCTCCGTCTGCGGCCGAGGGCCTGTAGGGGGGAGCTACAGGCCCCCGCTCGCTTTCGAGAGCGGCGCCTCGTGCGTTTCGACTTAAGCGGCGTCGATTAGCTTCTTGGCCTGGTCGACCAAGGTGCTGCCGTTCGCCTTCTTAATCTCAATACGACGCGACTTCATCGCTTCGGGCAATTCTCGCAAGAGTTCGATGCGGAGTAGCCCATTTTCGATCGATGCACTTACGACCTTGACGTAGTCGGCGAGGTGGAAGCGACGCACAAAATCGCGGCCGGCGATGCCGTGATAGAGGTAGCGGCTCTCATCTTCGGTCTTTTTCCCCTTGCGACCGGCAACGACGAGCGCGTTCTCCTTGGCTTCGACGGCGAGTTCCGTTTCGTTAAATCCGGCGACCGCCATGGTGATTTGGTAGCCATCATTGCCCGTTCGTTCGATGTTGTAGGGCGGATACGCGGTCGCGGTATCGCCGAACCGGAGCGCTTCTTCGGCGACGCGCGCGAGGCCGTCGAAACCGACGGTGGAGCGGAACAGTGGGGAGAAATCGAACGTCAACATAGGACATATCCTCCTTTGAGCGACATGTTAGGGGCCCACCCGAAGGTCAGGCCGGTTAAGTGCCGAACCCCGCATGGGCATCCGGCTATAACCGAATCTAAGACGGCCAGCGGCGATTTCAAGAGGGTCCACAAACTCTCGCCGGCAACTGCCAATTGGTTGATTTTTCTAGGCTAATACCTAGCTGCGCAGGAGATGCCCGGGAAGTCTAGCACCCGCTTGCAGCGCCGGCGCGCCGGCGCGTCGGATAACGGTGCCGTTAACGATGACGGCATCGATCCCGATCGCGTCGGCGACGATTCGATCGGCGCCCGCCGGTAGATCGCTCGTCCGGCGCAGCGGACCCGACCCGACCCGATCTTTGTCGAACACGACGATGTCGGCGCGGGCTCCGACCGCGAGTTGACCGCGATCCTTGAGCCCCATCACCTCGGCCGGACGCCCGGTCAACATCCAGATCGCTTGCTCGAGTTTCAGCGTGCCGGTCTCGCGCACCCAATGCTCGAGAATGTGCGTCGTATAGTTCGCGTTGCAAAGTTGACTCGTATGCGCGCCGGCATCCGAAAACGCAACGACGCCGACCGGATCGTTCAGAATCTCGCCGACCTCCTTCTCGTCGAAGTTGACGACCGCCAACCGAAAACGAGCTCTGAGGTCGCTCTCGATGCTCAAATCGAGCGCAAGGTCGATCGGATCGACGCGTCGTTCGGCGGCCGCTGCGGCAAGCGTTCGCTCGTTCAAACTCGGATCGGTTGGCGCGTGGGTGATGACTGTACGCTCAGCCCAACCGTTCAGCATCACATCGAAACCTTCGAACACGACCCCCTTGAACGCCCGTCGGAACGCGGCGTCACGGTAGATATCGAGCCGGCCGGCGCGGTCAGTTTTTCGGGTCCTGGCGAACAAGTCGTTGCGGTCGAATACGATCGGAGCGTCGAAACTGAACTCAAATTGCTGCGGCTGAGGCGAGGTTTGTGGATATACGCGGAGCCCGCGTCCGCGGCGTTTGTGGGCCTCATCGAGAAACCGGCGGTGCGAGCCTGGCCCATCGAGGCCCGCCAGAATAGCGGTCCATGTGTAAGCAAGGTCATACTTGCCGGCAAGAAGGCTGAAGACCTCGACCGCCTCGAGGCTGCCCGGCGAGTTCTGAATCGTGCCGCCGCCACCTTCGGCCGCTGCCGCAATCAGCATTTCGACTTCGGTCCAGTCGGCGACCCGGCTCGGTATCGGGTGGCCGTCATAAGCGAATTGGGTCTTGGTCATCGACGTCGTGAAGCCGACCGCTCCGGCTTCGGTCGCCTCGAGCACGAGGCGAGCCATGGCCTTGATCTCATCCATGGTCGCCGCACGGCGCACCGCATCCTCGCCCATCACAAAGAGCCGGACCGGTGTGTGACCGACATGCGCGCCGACATTGACTAGCACTCCACGCCGCTCGATTGCGTCGAGATAGGCTGGGAACGAGTCGATTGGCCAGTCGGGTCGAACGCCCGTACGCAGCGCTTCGAGACTCATGCCCTCGACCCGCTCCAACGTTCGAAGGATCAGATCGCGACGATCCGGCCGCGTCGGCGCAATGCTGAAGCCGCAGTTTCCCATGATGACCGAAGTGACGCCGTGCGAAGGCGACACCGACAGCGTCGGGTCCCAGACAATTTGGGCATCGTAGTGGGTATGAATGTCGATGAAGCCCGGGCTCACGATCCGACCAGCCGCGGGGATCGTTGCCGCGGCCTCGCCAGAAACCGCGCCGAGCGCGACGATGCGACCGTCCTTGATCGCGACATCGCCGGCATAGCCCGGCTTCCCGGTACCGTCGACGATCGTCCCGCCGGTGATTTTGAGGTCGTGTGCCAAATGTATCCCTCGTTGTCGGCGCTCCTAGCGGGAGCGCGAGGCGCGTTTTACTTTCTTCCCAACCCGTTTCGCGGTGCGCCGCGCAGGTTTCGTGGCGCGCGGTTTGGGCGTTTTCATTTTTGTCGTCACCGGCTCAATCGTCAACGTTGGCGGCGCCCATCCGGGCTGTGTCACTTGCGCCGACGATTCGGCGAATCGCGGCAAATGCCCGAGCGTGAGACGCGCCGAGTGTGCCTTGAGATGCATCTTCCTCATGCCATCAAGATACGGTTTCGAACCGCGGCTCATGGCCGGGACGTGGTCGCGAAGGAAACGCTCCGCTGCTTCGCGGATTTCGCCCTTGATCGACGCTTCGTCCATCGTCACTATCTTGCGCTCGCGCATCACCACTCGACCGTTGATAATCGAGTGGCGAATCGCTTCCGACGTTACGGCGTAAGCGACGTGCCTGACCGGATCGGAGAACGGAATAAAACCCCAATGATCGCGGTCGAGAAGAATTACGTCGGCTTTTTTCCCGACTTCGAGGCTTCCAACCTCTTTCTCCATGAGGCCGGTTCGCGCACCACCCATTGTCGCCATCTTGAACACTTCAGCCGCGCTGACCCATTCGTCGTAATCGATACTGCCCAACGTATGCATGATCGAACCGGCGTGTATGCATTCGACCATGTCAGCGCCGTCCGCCGTGCAAACGCCGTCAGTTCCTAGACCGATCGCGATCCCGGCGTTGAGTTGCTTACGGATCGGCGCCACACCGGCGCCGGTCTTGAGATTCGAGAGCGGGTTGTGAACCATGGCTGTGCCCGCTTCCGCCATCATCGCGATATCACGTTCGGAGAGCCAAATCGCGTGAATGAGGGTCAGTCGATCGGTGAGCAGTCCGAGCGAATCGAAGTACTCGACGAACGACATGCCGTATTCTTCGCGGGCCTGAATCGCCTGAAGTTTGGTCTCGAGGCAATGGCTATGCAGCGGAATGCCGCGCTCCTTGGAGATTCGGTCGACCTCGCGCAAGAGATCGGGCGTGCAGCGCTGCGGTCCGCAGGGGGCGATGATGACGCGAATGCGCCCATCGTGGCCGTGCCAGTTTTTATAGTGCTGATCGAACAGGTCGATCTGCTGCTTCGCGCTCGAAAGCGGTAGAGCGTCGAGGGACGCCTGTTCGGCCGCGCTGAAGACCTTGCTCACATAGGGTAAACTGTCGCGAAACGACTTGTCCCACATGTCGACGGCGGCCCACGCTCGAATGCCTGAGTCGGCGTACGCCTTGATTGCACCGTTCAATCCGTCGGGCGTAGCTGGCGGATAAATGAAATCGTCCTGCACCGTCGTCGAGCCACCGCGAATGGCGAGAATGGCGGTCAGCATGGTCCGTAAGTATTGATCGCGTTCGGTCAGCTGCGGGTACCCGAACGGCGAATAGGCCTGGAGCAACCACGGCTCGAGTGGAGCATTGCCGTAGACCGCTTGCTGAAATCCCTCCGGCGAGTGGATATGGGCGTTCACGAAACCGGGCATGGCGACGAGCGACGATCCGTCGATGATCTCGTCGCCGGCGATGATCGTGTCGCCGCCGGCCGCGTTCGGTCCAAGCGCTCTGATTCGATCGCCCTCGATGACGATATCGGCTCGATCATAGCGTCGGTCGTCGCGATCGCCGGTGACAACGTGCGCATTCTTGATGACGAGAGCCATCATTCCTCCGATATTGCTCCACGACGGCTCGAGTATACACGCGCCAATCACGTCACCGCCACGACCGAGGCAAGATTCAAGGTACCCGCCGACGATGGCGATTGCCGAACGTTCCGCGGTTGTGCACTATTTCGCCGGTGCAGAGAAATCGCCCCATCTCCTAGTGAGGTAGCCATGAGCCTGTCGGTAGAGCGCGTGCTCAAGCAGATTGCCGAGTGGCACAAAGAACGTCCGCTTTACAAGGAGAAGCTCTGGGCCTGGTTGATCGAGAATCGTTATAACCGTGAGCAATTGAAGGAGCTCGCGCGCCAGTACGGCATCATTCCGATGCACAACCACAATTACCACGGCCGGCTGTACGTCGTGTGTCCGGACCCGCGCTGGCGGTCGCGGATCGCCGAAGTTTGCTACGAAGAAGGGACCGGCCGGCTCTTCGCCAATGGCGTGCCGCATTGGAAGCTCTACATGGCGTTTTGCAAGGGCCTAGGTCTGACCGAGGAGGAGGTTTGGCGGCCCGAGTACATTCCCGAAGCGGTGACGTTCCGTAGCTATTATAGCGACATCTGCGGCCGCAACTTCCTCGAAGGTGTCTCGGCTCATATGTTGGGCGGCGAAGCGATGGCGCCGGGCACCATGTCGCGCATTGCCGAAGCATTCCAAGAAAAACACGGACTTTCGAAGGACGCGGTCGAGTTCTTCGTCGTCCACGACACGGCTGATGCCGATCACTCGAATGTCGGCCGCGAACTCCTCAATCAGTTCGCTCCGACCGAGAAGCAACGCGAACTCGTTTTGCGCACTGTCCGACGGCACATGAACATAGCGTTCAACCTTTACGAGGCGATTCACGAAGCCGCGGTCCGCGCTGGTTAAGAAGATCGCAGCGCGGCAAATGGGTCGCTTGAGACGCGTGATGCGATTGCAACACGAAGCGCGCCCGGAGCGCTTAGAACGAGGTTGTCATGCCCACCCGTAAGCCCGCGACATTTTCACCGGCCGGAAACGCCGTAGCGCGCAAGATCGAGTTACGGCGGCGACGGCAGAAAAATCTGCCGTCGCCCGGAGCTTTCGGCATCTGGAGCGAGGACGATGGCGAATCGTTTTGGCTCCCGGAGCCATGCGGCGGTCACATGACGCTCAAGATGTCCCCCGATACGTTTCCGTCCAAAAAATACATGGCGGCGGTGCAAATCATTGCTCCCGGCGGAACCCTTCCGGACCACGGCCACGGCGCGCAGGATGAGTTCCTATTCGTCTATGATGGACGTGGTCGTGTTTTCGTTGACGGTGTCTCGCATCCGCTGCGGCCCGGATCGCTCGTGTATGTGGGCAAGCACCGCAAGCACGGCTTCATCAACGACGGCAACAAGCCGCTCAAGATTTTCTTCCTGTGCGTGCCTTCGGCGGGTGTCGAGCACATGATGCGTGCGGTCGGCAAGCGGCGGCGGCGCGGCTCGCGTCCGCCGATCGACTTCGATCATCCGGATGAAAAGCGGTTCATGCCAATTCTCGAGCGCTATACATACTCGAGACCCGATCAGATGGTGGCTGGCGGCACCGGCAAGAAATACCCGGGCCGCTAGGTCATGATGACGCCGCGTTGGCTCAACTCCGCAGATTCGCACGTCAACGAACCGCACGATCTATGGGAAAAACCGCTCGAAGCCAAATGGGGCGACGCGGTTCCCCGCGTGATCCCAGCCGAGCAAGGCGTAGGATCCAACAGCGTCACCGCCGGCGGACGCAAGTACTTTACGGGTGAGGACTATCTACCGATTGGCGAACTCGTCTTGAACGATCCGGTGCTTGAAAAAGTGCGGCGGACAAACGTCGATCCGGCGTTTCGCGCCTTGTGCATGAACGAGGACGGCGTTTGGGGTGAACTCTTATTTCCGACCCTGGCGATGATGGTGTTTCCGCTGCCAAACGCCGATCTCTCGCGCGATTGCCTCAAGGTCTATAATGATTGGCTCCACGACTATTGCCGCGGAGCGCCGGAACGGTTGTTCGGAGCGGCGCTCATCAACACCGAAAACGTTCCGCTCGCGATCGCCGAACTCGAACGGAACGCCAAGCGCGGATTCCGCGCGGCAATGATCAACGGCGATGTCCGGCCGGAGTGGGCCCCCTACCGCGACCGCCGCTACGACCCGCTTTGGGCGCGGCTTGAGGAAATGCAAATTCCCGCCTGCATCCACATTTCGACCGGAAAGAAAAAAGACATTTTTTTCTTCAACGGGTCGCTTCTCGGTCAGGCGGCGACCGGCTACCTCGACCTCATGGCCGAAGCGGGCGAAGTCCTCGGCAACGAATTTATTTTCGGCGGCATCCTCGACCGCTTTCCTCGCCTGCAACTGTTCTTCGTCGAGTATGAGGCTTCGTGGCTTCCGCACTGGTTGTTTCGGATGGAACAGCTGGCGAACGATTTCGGACCCAATCTCGGCGTCGTCAAACCTAGGCGCCCGATTCGCGAGTACCTGAACCAGATTCATGTCGGCGTTATCGACGATCCGTTCGTGCGGCACGTCGCGGACGCGATAGACCCCGCCCGCCTCGTGTGGGGATCAGATTATCCGCACGTGCGCAATACCTACGGCAAGTCGCACCAAACCGTCGCCAAAATTTTCGGCCATCTCACGACGCCGACGATCGAGCAAATCACGGTCGAAAACTCACGCCGGTTGTTCAAGATCGACATGCCGGCCATTTCCTAAACGAAGACCGCGATGGCTCCGACGAGACCGACCGAACGAGCCGCCGACGTCGTCGAGGCGGCCGTCACTTACACGATCAGGACCGGCGTGAAGCCGGTCGCCGCGTCCGTTGTTCCCGGCGGGCGCATTGCCCACAGCGAAGGTACCTACGAATTTCGGACGGTCCCGATCCGTGATGGCCGGCCGCTTCGCGACAGCTTTTCGCTCGACCGCGAAGGATTTCTCTTCGTCGATCACGACACCGACATTGCCGATTTCTACGACGATCAAGAGTTGCGCTCGGTGTACTACCCGGAGATCGAGCGTTTGATCGCGGCGACCAGCGGCGCAAGACGGGTCACGATTTTCGATCATACGCTCCGAACCAGCGACGAAGCGCGGCAAGCCGCGCTCGGGATTCGCGAACCGGTCAAGATTGTGCACAACGACTATACCGATTGGTCCGGGCCGCAACGCCTCCGCGATATCTTAGGTGCGGCGGCGGAGCCGCTGCTCGAACGGCGGATGGCGATCGTTCAGGTGTGGCGCCCGATGCGCTCGACGGTGGAGAAAAATCCGATCGCGATCTGCGATGCGTCGAGCGTCGAACCCGGCGACATGATCGCCGCCGAACGACGCCACCCACACCGAGTCGGCGAGGTTTATCACCTCGCGAGTAACCCGCAGCATCGGTGGTTTTACTTCCCGTCGATGCAGCGCGACGAAGCGTTGGTGTTCAAGACCTACGATTCGGTACTCGATGGCAGCGCTCGATTCACAGCCCACACCGCGTTCGACGACCCAACGTCGCCGCCCGGCGCACCGCCGCGCGAAAGCATCGAAGTACGTGCGTTCGCGTTTTTCTGAACGGCATCGCTTTATGCCAGTTGCTGGATCAATTCGTTCGATAGTTTGTCGATGAAATCATATTTCTCTTTCTCCGAACCGCCGACGAAGGTGCCGCGGCTCGAATAGAGAAAAAACCAGTTTTTCAGGCCGAGGCCGCTGTACATCTTGAGCCGTTCGCGGATATCGGCCGGCGTGCCGAAGAGTTGCGGCGAACACTCCATCACCCAGTCGTAGATACCAAGGCGCTTTGCCCGCTCGACCAGCATCCGGCCACGATCCGGTGTCTTGTAGACCGCATCCATATCGTGGATGTCGCGGTTGAATTCCAGCAATTTGGGAACGACTCGATCGGGAATGCCTTTACCTGCGGTCGTCATCTCGGTCAGCCAGTTGGTCGTCCAGCCGAGCATGTAGTGCGACGCCACCTCGCGACTTTCGGCGAAGTGTAGGTGCGCGTTCGACCAGAAGTCGATCGTCGCCGGATCGCGGCCAACAGCGGCACAAGCCGTCTTGATCGTGTCCTGCACCATCGCAATCATCGGCGGCGAGAAGCCCATCGTAACAATCAAGCCGTCGGCTTCCTGCGCCGCCATCGTCAATACTTTTGGACCAGAGCAAGCAACATAGATCGGAACATCGACCGGTTTCCAATTGGCCCAATTCGGCCGAAACACCGCTCCGGCCCATCGGACTTCCTCGCCACGGCACATCGCCCGGACTGCTCGAATGTAGTCGCGCAGGTAGTCGACTTTCGCCGCTTTCTGCCCGGTCGCCCACAGCGCGCTGTCGCCGGTCGCGATTCCCAGTGAGATCCGACCGGGCGCTAGTTCGGCAAGCGACATCAGCGCCGCCGCCGTCACCGACGGGTGACGAGTCACTGGGTTGGTGACCCAATTAATGATCCGAATTCGCGAAGTCGCGAGCGCCGCGACGGTCATCGCGACATACATCTCGCGCAGCAGCGCCGGAGAGTCGGGAACGCCGACGGAGTGTATCCGACTGTTGTCCATCGCCTTCCACAGGTCCGCCATGCGATCGAGCGGCGACGCCTGCGTGAACGTCAAGCCCAAGTTCATCATCGACTCATCCAACTCCCATCGATATTGCGACTATGACAACGGATCTACCGGTTTCGGTCTTTCGTCCTTGCAGCGCGGCCGCACCGACTTTCTACCAAAAAGCTCGGACTTGGCTACCTTGTAGTTGTAAAGCGGTTCTCGCGCGACCGATGTCCCACTTCGGGCAAACGCCGGCCCCGAGATCCCATCTTGACCCAGCCCGATCTTCACCGATCGAATGCGGATACGATCGATGCCCGCACGAAAAGTCGCTCGCCAATCGATCGTTCACTTCTGTTCCCGTTGCCGCAGGGCCCGGGAAATATGCTAGTGGTCTCGCACCGGAGAGGTGGCCGAGTGGCCTAAGGCGGCGGTTTGCTAAACCGTTAAACGGGTAACACCGTTTCGAGGGTTCGAATCCCTCCCTCTCCGCCAGCACCTAGACCTCCAACCCGCTCAAGCGGCGTTGAAGCCCCGCTTCCTGTGGGGCGTAGCGCCAAAAGCTCCTGACTGCGGCCGCAGCATTTTCCCGCAAAAACCGTCTCAAACCCCGTTTATCTCAAAACCTCCTGACTTTTTCGGGCTTGGTACGGCGGCGTGGGTTTTTGGGTTTCGGCAAAAACGCCCCCGTACCTTGATGAACGAAAGTTGGTGGTGAGGTGGGGTTTGTCGGTCCAAAAGTTTCTGTCGGTGTTGGTGCGCGATCAGAATTGACCACCCTGCGCAAATTGCGTTGACCACCTATTTTCAGAGCATTGCCCAATCTAGCCAAGTAGTTGTCGACCCTTTGCCCTGGTCAATCAAATCGCGCAGGTCTGGTCAATCTGAGCCGCGCAGACAACAGGTACGGATGCCAATGCCGAACAGGTGCGCCGAGGGTTGGCATGGGCTTATACGCGTTACCTGACCGATCCGCAGATCAGGGTAATTGAGGAGGATGCCAGAACGTCTAGGCGTGGGTTGTGGCAGGATGAAAAGCCAGTGCCGCCGTGGGAATGGCG
>SHVV01000011.1 GCA_009694095.1 Alphaproteobacteria bacterium
ATCCGTTTGCTCGCGCGTGGCGCCGGCCCGAGCCGGTCGTTGGTGGCGTTCGGCTACGTCGGGTGGCGCCCGGTCAGATCGAGGACGAGCTAAAAGCCGGCACATGGATCGTGATCGACGCCGACGAGGGCTTGGTTTTCGGTCGCGACCACGCCGACAAATGGCGTCGCGCCGTCGGAAAACGCGGTGTCGACTTGCGCGCAGCCGTCAGCTTTGGTCCGACGACACGAGCTTGAGCGACGCTGAATTCATGCAGTAACGCAGCCCCGTCGGCTCTGGACCGTCGTCGAACACGTGCCCCAAATGAGCGTCGCAACGGCTGCACAAGGCTTCGACCCGGGTCATGAAGAGGCTGCGATCGGATTCGGTCGCGACCGCGTCGCTCGACACCGGCCGGTAGAAACTGGGCCATCCAGTTCCGGACTCGAATTTTGTGTCGGACGAAAAGAGCGGCTGCTCGCAACAGATGCAGACGTAATTCCCTTTGGCTTTGGTCTTGGCATACTGCCCGGTGAACGCTCGTTCGGTGCCCTTCTTGCGCGTCACGTGGAACTGCTCGGGCGTCAGCAGTTTTTTCCACTCTTCCTCGGTCTTGATGACTTTTTCGCTGGGCTGGCGTTTTGGTTCGGCCATGGCGGATGCTCCTCGGATCGATGATGTCAGTCTGTGGCTGCCGGTTGAGCGATGGCAAAGCGCGCACGGCCGCGCGGCGCCGCCAAGTCGAGCGCCGGCCCTTTGGGAATGATCCCGCTCGGGTTCAAGCGCTTCATGCCGGCGAAGTAGTTGCGCTTGATATGATCGAAATCGACCGTCGCGGCGACCGCCGGCCACTGATAGAGGTCGAGCAGATAAGCTCCGAGCGCAGGGTAGTCCGCGATCGGTCGCAGGTTGCATTTGAAAAGAAAGTGGTAAACCGTGTCGAAGCGAACCAGCGTCGTGAACAGTCGCCAATCGGCTTCGGTCGGTGTCTCGGCGACGAGAAGCCGGCCGCGGCTCAGGCGGCGTTCGAGATCGTCGAGCGTCGCAAACAGCGCATCGAACGCTTCCTCATAGGCGGCCTGGGTTGCGGCGAAACCGCAACGATAGACCCCGTTGTTGACGGTGTCGTAAATTACCTGATTGAGCGCGTCGATTTCGGCTCTCAGGTGGGGAGGATAGAGATCCGGCGTGGCCGGTGCGACCGCCGCGAAGGCGGCGTTGAACATGCGGATAATTTCAGACGACTCGTTGCTGACGATCGTCTGTGTTTTTTTGTCCCACAACACCGGCACAGTGGCGCGCCCGGTATAGCTAGGCTTGGCGCGGAGATAGATATCACCGAGCGTTCGAGCGCCGTTCACGGCATCCGGCGTACAGCCGGGATAGGTCGAGAACACCCAACCGTCCGGGCTGATAATCGGATCGACGACCGACATCGAGACGATGCCGTCGAGCTTCTTGAGAACGCGATAAACGATCGTGCGATGGGCCCACGGGCAGCCGAGCGAAACGTAGAGATGGTAGCGGCCCGCTTCGGCCTTAAATCCGGTCGAGCCGTCGGCGCTGATCCAATCGCGAAACCGGCTTTCGGCGCGCGTAAACCGGCCATCGCTGGTCGGCGGTTTGTCGTCGCGCTGCCAAACGCCGTCGATGAAGTAGCCCATGCCGCCCTATTCGGCCGGCTGCTTGACGTGCGGGCGGGGGCTCTCTTTTTCGCGCTCGGCCTTGGCGCCATTGTCGGGAAACGGCATCGCGAAAGAGTTCTCGACAACCGTGTAGTCGAGGTAACCGAGTCGGGCGATCGGCTTGAACTTGCGAATGTCTACCATGCCATTGGTCATGACTTCATCGCGAATATGAACCCCGATGATCTGACCGAACACGACATAATTCCGGTACTCGTCGCTCCACGACGGCAGTTCGACGGTCTTGACGTAACGGCACTCAAGGTGAATCGGAGAGGCCTTGACGCGCGGCGGCTTCACCATTTGCGAGGGCTCCATCGCCAATCCTGACGTCTCGAACTCGTTGACGCCGCGACCGACGTGGCGCGAACTTTCGTTCATCGCGTCGCGGAGTTCGTAGGTGCACATGTTGCACACGAACTCCTTCGTCTCCTCGACATTGGCAAGGCTGTCCTTGGCGCCGCCGTCGACGTGCTGCCCGAGCGGCGCGTACATGACGTGCGGCGGGAAATCGCCGCAGCCGTTGAAGAAACTATACGGCGCCAGATTGGCGATGCCGGCGCGGTTGATGGTCGAAATCCAGCCGATCGGCCTCGGTACGACGCAACTCTTCCACGGGTCGTGCGGTAACCCGTGCTTTTTGCCGATCTCGTAAAACATGAAGCCCTCGACTGATTAGCTGAAATTCCAGCGAAATTCGAAGCTAAGGTATCGCAACCAAAGCGTCCAGTCTCCCGCCGCTAAAACCTCATGGGGTGCGTGGCGGCTTCGTGGTATGTGATGCGTCATGAACGCCTGGACGCCATCCCTCGTCCCCGCGCAAGCGCGACGACGACGCGCTTAACGTCGGCGCCCGCCACCGGCGGCTGCGCCTTCACGTTGCTGTCTCCGCTAACACCGGTAACTGCCCGCGCCGGGACAAACTGTGCGCTGGGGCGCAAGGGATCATACGATGACGGACTACTATTTTAGGCGTGAACGAGCGGCCGACAGTGTGGCCGTCGAACGGCTGTTTGATATCGGCTTCGGGACCGAGCGGCACCGGCGCGGCGTCTATCGCTTGCGCGGGCGGGGCGGCCAAGAGCGGGCGGTTTCTCAGGTCGCAGTCGCTGGTTCGACCGTCGTCGCATCGCTGCGTTTTTGGCCGATAACACTCGCCGGCTACCAACGCGTGCTCTTGCTTGGGCCGCTCTCGGTCGCATCCGCGTGGCGGCATCGTGGGCTCGGCGCAGCGCTTGTTCAGTCGAGTCTCGAACTTGTCGACGCGGGCGGGTACCAAGCTGTCGTCGTTTCAGGCGAGCCCAATTTTTATGCCCGCTTCGGTTTCACGCCGGGTACACCGCTCGGTCTGACGCTTCCGATGCCGATCGAACCGGAGCGCGTGATGATCAGAACATCACTGCCACTACCGCCGTTGCCCCTGGGTGCCGCCAGGCGTGCCACTCACCGACCTTCACGCCGCCAGCCGAGCGCCAGGGGGCCCAAGATCAAGGCGAGGGCAAGGTAGGGCGGCATGAGCGGCAGTTGGCTCACGCCGGTCACGACATAACTGCCGCTTCGCACCAAGCCGATCCAGCCCCTGCCGGCCGCGTCTTGGCCGGGGCGGACGCGACGGACATCGGGCAGCGCGCGGCTAGCGATCCGATTGATCGCGCCGCCGGTCGCCTTGGCGAGCGGCGCAAGGTAGCGCTCGGTCGAACGAACGTCGGAGAGTTCGATCGCGTTGACCGAGCCGACGGCGACGACCGCAGTCTTGCTGCCGTCGTCGAGCCGATAGAGCCCGAGTTCGTCGGCCGACACGGCCGCCTGCGCGACGCCGTCCTTGGCATCGGGTAGCGTGACCGTCTCCGTGGCGCCGCTCGGCTTGGTGATGGTGACCTCGCGCCGATCGGGCGTGAGGCTCCGGCGCTCGATCTCGATGCGGCCGCCGGTCGTCGTCGCCTTGAGCCTTTCTTCTTCGAGATCGGGCTCCTTCATCAGCCAGTGCGCGAGCCGCCGTAGCAGTTCAGCTTGCGGACCGCCGCCTTCGTAGCCGCGGGTCCATAGCCAGGCATGATCGGAAAGAAGCTGAGCGACGCGGCCCTTCCCGACGCGGTCGAGGATTAGCAGCGGCTTGCCTTGAATACCGTTGAGGATCGTGTTGCCGCGCTCCGAGGACACCTCGAGCATGCGGAACCATCGGCCCCACTCCGGCACGTCCGCTTCGCCGCCCGGGAGCGAAGTGGAGACCGGGTGGCGGCGACCCACCGGCGTCAATAGCGGCTTGAAGCCCTGTTCGAAGACTGTACCGGTTGGCTCGCTCGGCAGGATTTGGGCGACCGGTGTGCGGAACAACGACAATTGGCTCGCGAACTGCGGGCCCGCCGCTTCGAGCAACGCGCCGCCGCCTCGCACGTAGTCGACGATGTTGCTGTAGTAGGCGAGCGGGATGATGCCACGCCGGTGATAGCGGTCGAAAATAACGAGGTCGAATTCCTTGAGCTTGAGCTCGAACAGCTCGCGGACCGGAAAAGCGATCAGCGACAACTCGCGCACCGGGGTGCCGTCCTGCTTCTCGGGCGGGCGGAGAATCGTGAAGTGGACGAGATCAACGGAAGGGTCGGCCTTGAGCAAGTTGCGCCACGTCCGCTCGCCCGGATGCGGCTCGCCCGAGACCAACAGCACCCGCAGCCGATCGCGCACGCCGTTGATCGAGGCGATGGCACGATTGTTTTCGACCGTCAGTTCCTTCGTTCCGGCGTCGACCTCGATTTCGAGGATCGTCTGGCCGCCGTGGTCGAGCTCGAACGGTATGACGCGAGAGGTTCCAATCCGCACAGCGTACGGGATGGTGTCGCCGCCGTCCTTGCGGAGCAAGACCCGAGCTGTCGCTTGGCTGCCGGCGGGCACCGAGTCGTCTTCAACCCGGACGCGAAGCTCTAGCTTGCGCCCGACAATTCCATAGGTGGGCACTTGCTCGACCACGAGGCGGCGGTCCTGCTCGCCAGCGTTCCCCGAGAGCAACACGTGGAGCGGGCCGCCGAACAGCCATGACCCCTCGCTCGGGATGTCGTGGACTTGACCGTCGGTGATGACGATCGTTCCGGCGATCCGGTCGCGCGGAATATCGGATACGGCGTCCGCCAGCGCTCCGAACAGCCGCGTTCCGGGGCCGTCGCGACCAGTAGCAGTTGTTGGATCGAATTTTCCGGCACGCACCACGCGAACATCGAGGTCGCGCAGCTTGGCGAGCTTGGCGGTGATCGCTGCGAGCGCCTGTTCCGACTGCTGGCGCCGCTCACCGATAGCCTGGCTCGGGCTTTCATCGATCACGATCGCGACGACGTCCGAGAGCTGATCGCGCTCTTCGCGCACGAACGTCGGATCGGCGAGCCCAACGAGAACTACGGCGATCGCGAACGCGCGCCAACCCGTACCGGGCGCCCGCTGATAGACGCCATAGGCGAGCAGGGCGGCGGAAACGGCGGCGATCGCGGCCAGAACCCAGGTATCGAGATACGGCGCAAGGACGATGTTGGTGAAGACGTTCATTGCCCGAGCCGTTCGAGGATCGATGGGATGTGGACTTGATCGGCTTTGTAGTTTCCCGTCAGCGCGTACATCACCAGGTTGACGCCGAAGCGGTAAGCCATCTCGCGTTGGCGCTCGCCCCCGGGCACGGTCGGCGCCAGCGGCCGTCCGTCCTCGCCAATCGCCCACGCCGCGGTCCAATCGTTGCTGCCGATGACGATCGAAGACACGCCATCATTGACCCCGCCGCCGTGCCGCTCGGCCCACACCTTGCCGCCGGCCCACCGGCCGGGGAATTCGCTCATGAGGTAGAACGAACGGGCGAGCACGTGATCTTCGGGCACCACGGCGAGCGGTGGGAGGTCGAGCAAACGCAGCAATTGGCGTAGCCGGTTCATCGCCGGGCTGCCGCCGCTGCCGCCAAGGATCGGCGTTGACGTGCCTTGGTCGCGCGTGTCGAGGACGAGAATGCCGCCGGTCTTGAGGAATTGGTCGATCTTGGCCGCTGCCTGCTTCGAGAGCGCCGTCTGGCGCTCGTCGACGACCCAATAGACCAACGGAAAGAACGCGATTTCGTCGCGCTCGATGTCGATGGCGACCGGCGCCGCCGGCTCGACTGCGGTACGCTTCGTGAGAATATCGCCCAGGCCGACGAGCCCGGCGCGTGTCATGTTGTCGATCTCGGGAACGCCGATGCTGATGAAGGCGAGGCGAGTTTCGAGCGAGGATTCGAGCGCGAATTTGTCGGGGCCGACTGCGGTTCGGGCCGGCGGCGTGGCCTGCTGCGCCACAGCCGGGTGAGCGAGCGAGAGGAGCAGGATGGCGCCGATCACCGCGCGGCCCAGGCGGCGCGTCGCGAGCGATCCACGCAACCAAAGGCTTGCAACGATGTCGATCAGGGCAAGCAGGAGAGCGCTCAGGAGGAGCCACGGCTTGAGATCGACCTCCTGCGTGCGCCCATAGGTGGCGCGCTCGACGCCGGAAGGCAGCGACTCGATAGCGGCGAAACCAGAGATGCTCGGCGCGAGATTGACAGCCCGACGCGCATCCGGCGGTCCGTAAAAACCGGGCGGATGGGCTGGCGAAACGCGCGTGGTCGCGATGTCGGCGAGCTTGATCGACTGCGCCGTCGGGGGCGGCCCGCCAAGCTTTCCGAAACCGTCGAGCGCGGCTAGCGGGGGCAGGGTGGCGTTGCCGCCGTGGGTGGAGATGCCGTGTGACAACGAAACGATCCGGCGCAACATTTCGACGAACAAGCCTGAGAGTGGCAGGTTTGACCAGTCGGGATTGGCCGTGACGTGGAACAGCACTAGCCGACCGCGGCCGCGCACTTCGCTTGTTACCAGTGGTGTGCCGTCGACCAGCCGCGCCCAGACTTTGTCGGCGAGGTCGAGCGAAGGCTCGGCCAGTACCTGACGTTGAACGCGTACATCCTCTGGCGTGGAAAGGCCGTAAAACGGGCTCGTTTCGCCGAACGGCGCCAACTGCGCCGGGCGTGCCCAGGCCATGGCGCCGCCGATCGTCCGACCGCCGCCCCGCAGCCGGACCGGTGCCAGATCATCCACGTTGAGAGCGAGCTTTGCGCCGGCGAAGCGAACGAGCACGCCACCGCGATCGAGCCACTTTACAAGCTTGTCGCGCTCGGGGCCGATGATCTGGCCGATGTCGCTCACCATCAGGACCGCGAGATCCTGGTCCAGTAGTTCGCGCAGGGACCCGGTCCTGATCTCGGCGAACGGATCGAGCGCGCGTTCGAGATAAAAGAGGCTGGAGAGCAGCGGCTGGGCGCTCTCGACGGCGTCACCGGAGACCAGCCCGACCGGGCGGCGGCGCCAACGCTCGTCGAGCAGGAATGTCGCTGCGGCCGAACGCTCGTCTTCGACATCGAGGCGGACGATCTTGTTGCGCGCTTCGCTCGGAACATTGAGTTCGACATCGGCGGTGGCGGAGCCGCGCACGAGCCGGAGCCGCTCGCGGGCGATGAGTTGGCCGTCTTCGCCGGTCGCCCTGACCCACATCTGGCGCTCGCCGGCTTTGGTGGCCCGCACCACCCTGAGGTTGAGATACGGCCCATCGGTCTTCGGCGCGGCAAGATAGATCGGCAACTCCAACGCCGAGTCGGCGAGCACTCGTACCGGGCCGTATCGTGCGAGCGCGCGTGCGAACGCTTCTTCATCGCCGGCGACCCCGTTGCTGAGCCAGACGACCTCAGCGCGTTCGCCAAGATTGAGTCGATCGAGCACCGCCGCCGCGTTGCGCCGATCGGCCGGCCAGGGTTTGGGCTTGAGCGCCTGGATTTGGCGTCGTGCATCGGCGACGTTGAGAAAGCTCGGCGTTGTTTGGCGCACGCTGTCGTCGGCTTGAGCGGTGGTCACGAGCATGACCGCGCGGTTGCGCCGCTCCGCTTCGGCGACTAACTCGGTGAGCGTGTCCTCGCGCGCTTTCCAGCGTGCCGCCGCCGACCAGTCATCGTCGACGGCGATGATCAGCGGTCCGCTATCGAGCAATCGGGCGCCGGGATTGAGGAGCGGGTGCGCTAGCGCCAGGATCGCCAAGGCCGCCAACACCAGGCGGAGCAACATAAGCCACCACGGCATGTGCGCTGGGGTCTGTTCGGGCGTTCGCAATCCGAACAGAAGCCTAACCGCCGGAAACGCAACTCTCAGCGGTGCCGGCGGCGTGATTTTCAACAGCCACCAGATCAGCGGAATCGCAACGAATGCCGCCAAAACCCACGGACTCGAAAAGGTAAGTTGGCCGATCGTCAACACGACGTTCGGATCTCCTTACTCTGGTTTGGCTCAGCGCCGATCATCGGCCATTCCCTGATAAAGCGAGAGCAGGACCGACTGCGGCGAATGGTCGGTGCGGTGATGGAGGAACGTCCAGCCCGCCGAACGCGCGATGTCGGCCAACGCCTGGCGGTGCTCGAGCAGCCGCTGCAAATAATCGCGGCGCACCGTTTGCACTCGATCGAGCATGACGTGGCTCTCGTTTTCGAAGCCGCGGAACTCAGTCCGTCCGGCGAACGGGAACTCTTCTTCGATCGGGTCGAGGACCTGAACCAAGTGGCCCTCGACGTCGTCGGCACCATAGGCGCGGACCAAGCCAGCGACTTCTTCGATCGGCGCGAGAAAATCGCCGAATAGCACTACTCGGGCATAGCGCGGAATGTGGACCTGGGGCGGCAGACTGCGATCGGCGCGACCGAGGCGCCAAAGTGTTTCCGCCATGCGGGTCAACGCGGTCTGACCGGTGTATGGCACGCGGTCGCGCCCGAGCAACGCAATGTGCTCGCCACCCCGCACGAGCAGCGAGGCGAGTGCCAGCATCAGCACGATCGCTCGTTCGTTTTTCGACGCCAGATTGCTGTTCGAGCGACACTCCATCGAGGCCGAGGAGTCGGCCCACAGCCAAACGCTTTGTGCTGCTTCCCACTCGGTTTCGCGGACGTAGACGCGCTGCGACTTCGCCGATTGGCGCCAATCGATGCGGTTGGTTTGGTCGCCGGGCTGATACTGACGGAATTGCCAAAATGTGTAACCGCTGCCGACGCGGCGGCGCCCGTGGACGCCTTGAGCGACGATCGAGGCGACTCGTTCGGCCGCGACCAGCAGTGGCGGAAACGCCGCCGCCAGCAACTCAGCGTTGCGGCGAAACGCGCTGTTCTGCTCGGCGGATGCGACCACTGGTTCCGTCACTGCGCGTGCTCCGCCCTCTCTTCGTTCAGCGCAGCGGTTCGCATAGCCGCTCGATTACGTCGCTAATCATGACGCCGTCGGCGCGGGCGCCGAATGTGAGCGCCATTCGGTGGCGCAGGGTCGGCGCAGCCAAGGCGAGCACGTCGTCGATCGAGGGCGAGAGTCTGCCGTCGAGCAAGGCACGGGCGCGGATTCCGAGCATCAGGGCTTGGCTCGCGCGCGGACCCGGTCCCCACGCGACGTGTTTGCGCACGTCGTCGGAGGAACTGGTGTCCGGTCGACCGGCGCGGACGAGTTTGAGGATCGCTTCGACCACCGACTCTCCGACCGGAATTCGGCGCACCAGCCGTTGCGCCGCCATGAGATCGGCGGTCGTCATCGCTTCGGCCAGCGGCTCTTCATCGACGCCAGTTGTCGCGATCAGCATCTGGCGCTCGGCTTCGATATCTGGGTATCCGACGTCGATCTGGGTTAGGAATCGGTCGAGCTGTGCTTCGGGCAGCGGGTAGGTGCCTTCCTGTTCGAGCGGGTTCTGCGTCGCCAGTACGTGAAACGGCGCCGGCAGGGTGTAGCGTTCGCCGGCCACCGAGACCTGCTTTTCCTGCATGGCCTGGAGAAGTGCCGACTGGGTGCGCGGGCTGGCGCGGTTGATTTCATCGCCCATCAACAGCTGGCAGAACACCGGACCCTTGATGAAGCGGAACGCGCGCTTACCGCTTTCCGATTCTTCGAGCACTTCCGAGCCGATGATGTCGGCAGGCATGAGGTCGGGCGTGAACTGAATGCGTTTGGCCGTGAGACCGAGCACAGCGCCGAGCGTTTCAACCAACCGGGTCTTGGCCAAGCCGGGAACGCCGATAAGAAGCGCGTGGCCGCCCGCTAACAACGTGATTATGGTCTGGTCCACCACATCGCGCTGACCGAAAATAACCCGGCCGATCCGTTCGCGTACGGTCGCGAGCCGCGTTCCAAGCCGATCGATGTCGGCGATCAAGTTGGCTGAATCGCTTTGTGCGAGATTCGTCACTGAAACTTCGGATATAGTCACAGCTCATCTCCGTTGTATTCACATGGAAACGCAGGGTCATGGCATCGCTGAACCGTGACCGGCCGGGAGCGAACATCGCGGTCGACTCTACACGGTCTCGTAGCGGCAAACCCAACGAAGTCGAGCTCGCGTCTTGCGATGATCTGGACATCAGGATCGCCCGCGATGGGACTTGGTATTATTTGAATTCGCCGATCGGCCGGCAACCGCTGGTCAAGTTGTTCGCGTCGGTGTTGCGCCGCGAGGACGACGGCGACTACTACCTCATCACGCCGGTCGAACGCTGCCGGATTCAAGTCGAGGACGCCCCCTTCGTCGCGGTCGCGGTCGCGGTCGAAGGAGCGGGGAGGGATCAAGTGTTGACCTTTCGAACCAATCTCGAGGACGAGGTCGTCGCCGGACCGGCGCACCCGATCCGAGTCGCGCTGAATACGGCAACCGGCGAGCCGACGCCCTATATCCATATCCGTGCGCGACTTGAGGCTCTTATCGCCCGATCGGTCTACTATGAACTGGTTGATCGCGGCGTAGAAGCGTTCGGTGATAACAAACGCGTGCTCGCGATTTGGAGCGACGGTATCCCTTTCACGCTCGGTGAACTCGACGACGAAAGTTGAACGGCGCGGATTTGATAGCCCTGCACGACATCGCTGAACGTCTGGTGCCGCTCACGGGCGCGGCCGAGGTCAATCGCGGCTCGACGCGAAGTGATCTCGATCTCAATCCCGATGCCGCCGATAGCCTTCGGGCTAGGTTCCCGGTGTTGCGCCCGGCCGCCGTTCTCGTGCCGATCGTCGAACACGTCGGCGGCCCGACCGTGCTGCTCACCCAGCGCACGGCTCATCTGACCGATCATGCCGGTGAAATCAGTTTCCCCGGCGGGCGCGTCGAGTCGGCCGATGCTGACGCGGTCGCGACTGCGTTGCGCGAGACCGAGGAGGAAATAGGCTTGGCGCGCAGCTTCGTCACCGTGGCCGGTAGGCTCGATACCTATGAGACCGGTACCGGCTTCTCGATCACGCCGATCGTCGGGTTGGTGCACCCGGGCTTCGATCTGACGCTCGACCAGCACGAGGTGGCGGACGCGTTCGAAGTGCCGCTCGATTTCGTGCTCGATCGCGACAACCACGGACGATCCAGTCGAGTATTTCGTGATGTCGAGCGTTGGTTCTACGCGCTCTCGTATGGCGATCGTTATATTTGGGGCGCCACCGCCGGCATGCTCGTCAACCTGGCGAGCAAGTTGAACGGCAGGACGTAATGCTGCGGATCAGCCTCATTATCTTTGCGGTCGTTTTGCCGCTCTTTTTCTATGGACTTTACATTTGGTGGGTGAACTTGAAATCCAAGGAAGCGGCCGCGGCCGGCATCGTCTGGAGCGATGCGCCGTGGACGTTGCTGATCAGTGCCTCGCTTGTTTGCGTTATCGTGATTCTGATCGGCTATGGCCTAGCGACCGGCGAGGACCCGGGCGGCAAGTACGTCCCACCGCGGATTGTCGATGGCAAGATCGTCCCGGCCGAGATTAAATGAACGGACCAAAACCGCGTGCAGCTGGCTGAGCGGATCGATCCGCAACCTTGGATGACGGAGACGGCGACGCGCGCCGTGGTTGCGGCGCTCACCGCCGCGGGCCAACGCGTATTGTTTGTCGGCGGCTGCGTCCGCGACACCGTGCTCAAGCATTCGATCAAGGACATCGATATCGCGACGCCGGATCCGCCCGACGCCGTCATGGCTTTGCTTGCGGCGGCGCGGATCAAAGCGGTGCCGACGGGGATCGAGCATGGAACCGTGACCGCAGTGATGCCGGAACGGCATTTCGAAATCACGACGTTGCGGCGCGATGTCGAGACCTTCGGCCGCCGGGCGAGGGTCGCGTTCACCGACGATTGGGAGGCCGACGCAGCGCGGCGCGACTTCACGATGAATGCGCTTTATCTGGCGCCCGATGGGACGCTCTTCGATCCGACCGGTGGGCTAGCCGACCTAGCGTCCGGCCGCGTCCGCTTCATCGGCGAAGCTGCCACGCGAATCGCCGAGGACCATCTTCGCATACTCCGGTTTTTCCGCTTTACGGCGTGGTACGGCCGCGAGCCGCCGGACCGGCAGGACTTGGCAGCGTGCGGTGAGCTTGCGGCAAAGATCACGGCGCTCGCTGGCGAGCGCATCGCCGGCGAGGTCCTCCGCCTTCTCGCGGCGCCTGAACCGGTGCCCATCCTGCGTCTGATGGAGATGCATGCAGTCCTCGGCTACGCGCTACCCGAGGCCGGCGATTTCGCCCGTCTCGAGCGCTTGTCGATGCTCGAAGCGCTGCACGACTGTGCGGAGCCGCTGCGGCGGTTGGCGGCGCTGCTGGCCTACCCCGCCGGCGCCAGATCTGTCGCTCAGCGGTTGCGCCTATCGACCGCGGAAAAAACGCGCGTCCTCGCGGCCCTAGCGCCCGGCGAAGCTTTGACGACAGCCTCGGATCGGACTCTTCGAGCGCTCGTCTATGGGGTTGGTCTCGAGTGCGCCCTCGATCGGTTATTTCTCGCGCACGCGGCGGACTCGTCCTCGGACCGCAATCGATTGCGGGCTCAAATGGTAGCCGCCGTGGCCTGGACGGCACCGCGCTTTCCGGTCAAGGGGGGCGATCTCATCGCTCGAGGCATTCCGCGCGGACCCGAGGTGAGCCGCTTGCTGCGCGTCCTCGAAAATTGGTGGATCGAGCAGGACTTTGCCCCCGATCGTGGCTCAATCCTCGGCCAACTCGACGCGACCCGTCACGCCGAGCGCTAGCGCTCGGCTGGCACCGCTCAGCCAGCGAGAGCCGCGAGCGCGGCCTTGAAACAGGCGAGTGGCGTACGCACAAATCCGGCGCCGATCTGTCCAACGCCCGGCATTCGACGGGCGATGCCGGTGTTGAAGAGCGGCGTCAATTTGGTGGCAACGACACGACGAACATCGATACCGGACGGGGTGCCGCGGAACTCGAGCGCCGGCAGATTGAAGCGCGGGTGCTCGGCGAGCGTCAGCCGATACATCTCGACCGAGAGCCGCGTCGCTTCCTTGACCGTACCGCCGACGTAGCGGGCGAGCGCCGGAGCGCCGGCCATCGCGAAGGCGCCGAGGCCGGTCGTTTCGGAGATTTCCGAGTCGCCGATCACCGGATTGGCGTCCCGGGCGCGGTACCCCTCGAAATACCGGCCTTTGACTCCCGGTACCGGCGCGGCGAACCACCGATCGCCGGTTCCGCTCACCTTGATTGCAAAGTCGTTGCCGTTTGCGGCCATGCAGGTGACGACGGTCGAACCCTTGATGCCTTCGGCGCCGAGCATCGCGGACTTTCCTGCCGCCATCGTGAGGGGGAGAAAGAAGATGTCGTTGCCGGCCATGAAGCGAAGCGCGGCCGCAGTCTCGCGCGCGCCGAACCCAGCCTCGGCGATGAACGGCGCGAGCGCGTTCAAGACGATCGATGAAGCGGCTTTTTGCCGGCTGTGGCCGTCATCGCCCATATGAAGAGCTTGGACCAATATGTCGTAAAGATCGACCCCTCCCGAGAGACGAACGGCGGCGCCCAGGATCGCGGCGAACTCGCCTTCGATCCATTTCAGACGAGCGAGCGTCGTGGCGTCGTTTGCGCCATAACGCAGCGCCTTACCACGACCCTCGTTGATCGCGGCCACGGCGCGGGTGCCAAGAGCGCGGTTATCGACGACGAGGACCGGCGTTTTGCGCCCGATCACGCCGGCGTATGTGCCGCCGGCATTGTGGTCGTTTGCCGACTTCAGGTTGATCTCACCGCTCGCGCCGATTTCCTCGGCCTCGACTTTGTCTTTCGCTAATCCGAGATGGACGAGCGCACCGAGAATCGACCCGTGCAGCGCGCCGACCCGTCTGACGGCGCTCCAATCGGCGAGCGGCGGACCGGCATGCAGCAGATCCCGATCGCCGAGCTGCGGGATCACCTCCCCGGCCGGCTTTACGTCAACGAAGAACGGAGTTGCGGCGAACAACCGTCGGAGCGCCTCGGCGTTGGCGGCATCCGTCGCGTTCGGCCGGCGCGCGCGAGCGCGCGTCGATCGCTTGGCCATGGCGTACCTCTCTATTCCGGGTGGGCTAGTGGACTAACGCTCAGTCCGCGAACTTCGTCAGTTGACCGCGAACCGTTCGTTTGACGTCGCCATCGACGATGCGAGAGAACAGAAGTTGCATGCCGAGGCCGCTCAGCGTTCGTTCGTAGATTTACATCTCGTAGGTACCGTCAGGTTCGATCTGAAACGCGTTGATGGTGAGGGTCTGGCCCTTGAGTTTCACCCACGAATAGGCATTGCCGCCGATCGGATCGAGCGCGCCCATCGCACGCCAGACGTTCGGTCGCCCGACCGGAACGAATGTCATCGTCGTCGCCTTACGATTTTCGAGGGGCTGTTTTGGGTCGCCTTTTTGACGCTGGACTGTAGTCCACGCGACGCTGAAACCGCTGCCGACCGGGGTAATCGTGACGTTGAGGTCACGTTGAGAGTACTGGAACGTGATGTTTTCTTCACTCTGGGCAACGCCACTGCCGGTCCATTCGCCGAAAAATGCGTTGCCCGGTAGGTCCTTGGTCTGCGCCGACGCGCCGCCACAGACGAAAAACGCGACGAAAATTGCTGCGACGTAAAATCCGATCTTGTCCCGAGCCAGCATCCCGCACTCCCCCGCCAATCGACGACCAATTCCATTGTAGCCGCTGCGGTGGGCGTCGCCCAGCGCGCGTCAGGGCCACCTGACCTCGGGCGGCAGCGACATCAGGATGGCTTGGACGTTGCCGCCGGTTTTCAATCCAAACAGAGTGCCGCGGTCATAAATCAGGTTGAACTCGACGTAGCGGCCGCGCCGAACCAACTGGTGCATCCGCTCGGCCTCGGTCCACGGTTCGTTCATGTAGAGGCGAACGAGAGCCGTATAGACTTCGAGCAGCGCTGAGCCGACGTCGCGGGTGAAGGCGAGATCGGCCGCGAAATCACCACTATTGAGGTTGTCGTAGAAAATGCCGCCGACGCCGCGTGGCTCGTTGCGATGAGCGAGAAAAAAATACTCATCACACCACTTCTTGAACCGCGGATAGTAGCTGGCGTCGTGGCGTGCGCAGGCATTTTCGAGGGCGGCGTGGAAGGTTGCCGTGTCCTCTGGGTTCGCTACCATCGGCGTTAAGTCGGCGCCGCCGCCGAACCAGGCCAGGGTCGTTACCAAGTGGCGGGTGTTCATGTGGACCGCGGGAACGCGGGGCGAGCGCATGTGCGCGACCAACGAGATGCCGCTTGCCCAAAAGCGGGGGTCCTGTTCGGCGCCGGGGATGCGGGCGCGAAATTCGGGCGAGAACTCGCCCCACACGGTCGAGACGTTGACGCCGACTTTCTCGAACACCCGTCCGCGCATGATGGACATGACGCCGCCGCCCTGGCCCTGCGTCTCGCCTATCTCGGCCGAGCGGTGCCATGCTTTACGCTCGAAACGGCCCGGAGCGTTGGCGTCGGCCCCAACACCGGTATACTCGTCCTCGATCGCTTCAAACGCCGCGCAGGTGCGATCGCGTAGATCCTCAAACCAGCGCCGCGTCGCCGCCTTGCGCTCTTCGGTCGCTGCGGCATTGCCGTCATAGTTGCGGCGCGGTGGCGCGTTCTGGTTCATCGGCCGACCTTCGCGATCGGCGCTGTGACGCTGGGCAGTGCCCCGGTCTGCCGCAATGCTTCGGCGAGAACGATGGCGGCCGCCAGCGCGACGTTGAGCGAGCGAATACCGGCAACCATTGGAATGACCACGCGTTGATCTGCGGCGCGGTGGACCTCGTCCGGCGCGCCGCTTGTTTCACGTCCGACCAGGATTGTATCCGAAGGCTGAAACTGAAACACCGTGTACGGAAGGTCGGCTTTGGTCGTCAGCAAGACCAGCCGCCCGCCCGGCGTTTCGAGTTGCTGGGCGAGAAAAGCCGCCCATGAAGCGTGTCGGCGGCAATCGACCCGTTCGAGGTAGTCGAGGCCGGCGCGCCGAAAGTCTCGGTCGCTGAAGGGAAACCCGCACGGTTCAATGACATCGACCGGGACCCCAAGACACGCACCGAGCCGAAGCAGCGTGCCGGTATTCGGCGGGATATCGGGTTGATAAAGCGCGAGGCGCATGACTGCGACTCTATCGCACGTTAACGGGCCTAGGGCCTTCGCCCAACACAGATTTTTCCTCTCACCTCTGGACAGATCCCGGCGTTACCTACTAAAAGTCCTTGGGCCCACTTAAGAACATTCCAGGTCAATCGCAATGACATCGGCGGAGCATGGCCACGGCGGCGAGATGCCGCGGCGTGACTTTCTAATGGTAGCAACCGGTACGGTTGCAGTGGTCGGCGCGGCGGCGGCAGTTTGGCCGCTGGTTGATTCGATGAACCCCGCATCCGACACCCTCGCGCTCGCTTCAACGGAAGTCGATTTGGCCCCGATCGCTGAAGGCCAGTCGATCACCGTGCAATGGCGCGGCAAACCGGTGTTTGTTCGCTACCGGACGGCCGATGAGATCAAACAGGCGCGCGATATCGACGCGACTACCCTACCCGATCCGAAGCGTGACGAAGAGCGGGCACAAAATCCGAAATGGCTGGTCCTGGTCGGCGTCTGTACTCACCTCGGCTGCATCCCGCTCGGGCAACGATCGGCGGAGCCGCGCGGCGACTTCGGCGGTTGGTTCTGCCCGTGCCACGGCTCCCATTACGATACTTCCGGTCGTATCCGCAAAGGACCGGCGCCGGAAAATCTCCAGGTGCCAGCTTACACATTCCTCAACGACACCAAGATCCGGATTGGTTAGGGGAATCGAGATCATGAGCAATATGCAACTCAAGAATCCGATCCTGCGCTGGATCGAATACCGTCTGCCGATCTTCAGCTTCCTCGACGATTCGCTCGGCAGTAATTATCCGGCGCCGAAGAATCTAAACTACTGGTGGAATTTCGGCTCGCTGGCAGGCATCGCGTTGGTGCTGCAAATTGTGACCGGAATCGTCTTGGCGATGCACTATGTGCCGCACGTCGACTACGCCTTTGACTCGGTCGAGCGCATCATGCGCGAAGTGAATTACGGCTGGTTCCTGCGCTACCTGCACGCCAACGGCGCGGCGCTGTTCTTTCTCGTCGTTTACGTGCACGTGTTTCGCGGCCTCTATTACGGTTCATATAAGTACCCGCGCGAAATTCTGTGGTGGCTCGGCATCGTCATCATGGTTCTGATGATGGCGACCGCGTTCATGGGCTACGTGCTGCCGTGGGGCCAGATGAGCTATTGGGCGGCAACCGTGATCACCAACCTGTTTACGGCGCTGCCCTGGGTCGGGGTCAACATCACCGAATGGTTATGGGGCGGGTTCACCGTCGGCAATCCGACGCTTAACCGCTTTTTCAGCCTCCACTATGTATTGCCGTTCGCGATCGTCGGCGTGGTGTTCTTACACCTCTGGGCGTTGCATCAGCACAAGTCGAACAATCCGCTCGGCATCGACATCAAAGGCCCGCAGGACACGATCCCATTCCACCCCTATTACACCTATAAGGACCTGGCCGGCCTTGGCGTCTTCTTGCTCGTTCTCGCCGCGTTCGTGTTCTATAGCCCGAACTACATGGGACACCCGGACAACTACATCCCGGCCAACCCGTTGCAGACGCCGGCGCACATTGTGCCGGAGTGGTATTTCCTGCCATTCTACGCGATCTTACGCGCGATCCCGAGCAAGCTTGGCGGCGTCATCGCCATGGCGGCGTCGATCTTCGTTCTCTTCCTGTTGCCGTGGATTGACACCTCGCGCGTGCGTTCGACCAAATTCCGTCCGGTGTATCGCTATTTCTTCTGGTTTCTGGTGATCGACGTGATCGTGCTGGGAATCGTCGGGGCCAAACCGCCGGAAGGCATCTGGATCCTGGTCGGCCGTTTGGCGACCCTCTACTACTTCGTCCATTTCATCATCATCATGCCGTTCGTCGGCTGGTTCGAACGACCCTTGCCGGTGCCCGATAGCATCCATAAACCGGTGCTTGTCTCGGCAGGAGCGGCGGCGGTGGAGGCCCAGCGATGAAGCGGTTCATTCGCGCCGCGGCGATCGCCGCGTTGGTCGTGACCACGAACGCGGCGGCTTTTGCCGCTGGGGATGATGTCAAAAACCCGACCGCCCAAGGGTGGTCGTGGGACGGCATCTTCGGCAAGTTCGATCGAGCGCAGTTGCAACGCGGCTTCCAGGTCTACAAAGAAGTGTGCGCCGCCTGCCACGAGCTCCGTTACGTAAGCTTCCGCAATTTGACCGAGGTCGGTTTTTCCGAAGCTCAGTCCAAGGCTATCGCCGCGTCCTACGAAGTGATCGACGGGCCGAACGACGAGGGCGAAATGTTCAAGCGCCCTGGCCGGCTGGCCGACCGGATCCCGGCACCGTTCGCCAATGAAAAGGCGGCCCGCGCCGCCAACAACGGCGCCGCGCCGCCCAATCTATCTCTGATCACAAAGGCGCGGCACGACGGATCGAACTACGTTTTTTCGCTCGTCAGTGGTTACGAGAAGCCACCTGCTTCGATGAAGGTCGCCGAGGGAATGAACTACAATCCGTATTTTCCCGGCCATCAAATCGCGATGGCGCCGCCGCTCGAAGACGGAAAGGTCCAGTTCGCTGACTCGACGGCCGCAACCGTCAAGCAAATGGCTTCCGATGTGACTGCGTTCCTGACGTGGGCCGCCGAGCCCGGGCTCGAAGCGCGCAAACGCCTTGGCTTCAAGGTGATGATTTTTCTGCTCGTGTTGACGGCGCTGTTCATCGCGGCAAAACAGAAGGTTTGGCGCGACCTGCATTAGCCAGAACAGTGTTTCGGTTCGGAAAGGCCGCTGCGAGGCGGCCCTTTTTTTTACCCACAGCGGCGTTGATCGAGTTGGCGAGAGTTGGGACACTCGTCGGCGGGGAAGGCAACGAGGGGCGACAGCGATGGCGAAGAGTATGGCACGGCCGGTCGGACCGGTGCTCGGCGTTCTCGGCGGTAGCGGCGTCTATGACGTCGATGGCCTCGCCAACAAAGAGTGGCGCAAAGTCGAAACGCCGTGGGGCGAGCCGTCGGACGAACTCCTGTTCGGGCGCATCGGTAGCCAGAAGGTCGTGTTCCTGCCGCGCCATGGGCGCGGTCACAAGCTGTCGCCAACCGACATCAATTACCGCGCTAACATCGATGCGTTGAAGCGCGCCGGGGTCACCGATTTGCTATCGGTCTCGGCGTGCGGATCTTTCCGCGAGGACTTGCCGCCGGGGACCTTCATTCTTGTCGATCAGTTTATCGACCGTACCTTCGACCGAGAGAAAAGCTTCTTTGGCCGCGGCATGGTGGCCCACGTGTCGATGGCGCATCCGACGTGCGCCTGTTTCGGCGAGGTGATCGCCGTTGCTGCACGCGACGCAGGAATCGACCTGGTTCGCGGCGGCACCTACTTAGCGATGGAAGGGCCGCAATTCTCCTCGTTCGCCGAGTCGCAGTTGTATCGCTCGTGGAAGTGCGACGTCGTCGGTATGACCAACATGCCTGAGGCCAAGCTCGCACGCGAGGCAGAGCTGCGTTATGCGACAGTCGCGATGGTGACCGATTTCGACTGCTGGCATCCCGACCACGACCACGTCAACGTCGCCGAGGTGATCAAGGTGCTGGCCGGAAACGCCGAGCGCGCACGGGCCCTGGTCAAGGCGCTGGCGCCGCGGCTCGCCGATCGCAAGTCCGAATGCGCGACCGTGGTGTGTGATCGAGTGCTCGACTTGGCGCTCATCACGGTGCCGGAAGCGCGCGATCGGACGGTGCTGGCCAAGCTGGACGCCGTCGCCGGCCGCGTCCTCACGAACCGCTAAGGCAGCTCATGGATGAAATCAAAAGGCGGATCCGCACGATCGCCAACTTTCCCAAGCCTGGGATCATGTTCCGCGACATCACGACGCTTCTCGGTGATCCGTTCGGATTTCGTAAGGTCGTTGACGAATTGGTACAACCCTACGCCGGACAGCCGATCAGCAAGGTCGCCGGCATCGAAGCACGCGGTTTCATCCTCGGCGGCGCGGTGGCGCATCAACTTTCGGTTGGGTTTGTGCCGGTGCGAAAGAAAGGTAAGTTGCCCTGGGAGACGATCAGCGCCAAATACGAACTCGAATACGGCTTCGATCAGGTCGAAATTCACGCCGATGCGGTGCAGAAAGGCGATAGGGTTCTGATCGTCGACGATCTGATCGCAACGGGCGGTACCGCCGACGCGACCGTTCGTCTGGTTCGGCTTGCGGGCGGCGAAGTCATTGGCTGCATCTTCGTCATCGACCTGCCGGACCTCGGCGGGCGCAAGAAGCTCGAGGCGGCGGGAGTCCCGACAAAGGCGCTCTGCTCGTTCGAAGGTCATTGACGCCGGCAAGCGTGTAGGGAAAATCGTCTCGTGAACGGATATGGGCAAGGAGTGAGAGCATGAAAGTCGACGGTCGTTGCCACTGCGGCGCCATCACCTACGAAGCCGAGATCGACCCAGACAAGGTCTCGCTCTGCCACTGCACCGACTGCCAACTGCTGTCCGGTTCGCCATTCCGCTCGACCGCGTTCACGCTCGATGGCGCTTTCAAGCTGCTCACCGGCAAACCAAAGATATACCTGAAGACCGGTTCGAGCGGCGCCAAGCGTCAGCAGGCATTTTGCCCCGAATGCGGTACGCCGATTTATGCGACGTCGGAACAGGGCGGGCCGGTTTTCGGTATTCGCACCAGCAGCATTCGCCAGCGTGCGCAGCTCACGCCGAAGGTGCAGATTTGGACCCGCTCGTCGCAAACCTGGGTCGATCACATCGCTTCGGTGCGCAAAGTCGAGCAGGCGCCGTAGGGCGTCGGACGATCGCCTCGATCGCAGTCGGTTCGGTGAAGCCGCCATGAAAGTCGACGGGGTTCGGTATCGCAGCGTTTGGGTTGCGGACGACGGATGGTCGATCGGCATCATCGATCAAACCAAGCTTCCGCATTCGTTCGCGACCTTGAAGCTAACGACTGTCGCCGACGCGACGCGTGCGATCGTTACCATGCAGGTTCGCGGCGCTCCGCTGATCGGCGCCGTCGCCGCCTATGGGTTGTGCCTGCAGGCGCGGACTGATGCGTCCGACGAAGCGCTTAAGACAGCTTACAGTACTCTGTTCGCGACCCGTCCGACTGCGGTCAATCTCAAATGGGCGCTCGATTCGGTGATGGCGGCGCTTCTTGCCGTCGGTGTGCAGGCCCGGGTCGCCACCGCTTACGCCAAAGCCGCCGCGCTCGCCGACGACGATGCCGAAACCTGCCGCTCGATCGGCGAGCACGGACTCGATCTCGTCCGCGCGGCGGCAGCCAAGCGCGCCGATATTGCCGCTCCGGTCAATATACTCACGCACTGCAACGCCGGCTGGCTTGCGACTGTCGATTGGGGTACCGCGCTCGCGCCGATCTACTTGGCGCACGACGCCGGACTACCGATCCACGTCTGGGTCGATGAAACGCGCCCGCGCAACCAAGGCGCCAGCTTGACCGCGTGGGAACTTGGCAAGCACGGCGTCCGTCACACCGTGATCGCTGACAATGCCGGCGGCCACTTGATGCAGCACGGTCTCGTCGACCTCTGTATCGTCGGCACCGACCGCACGACGGCGCGGGGCGATGTCTGCAACAAGATCGGCACCTATCTGAAGGCGCTCGCGGCGCGTGACAACGGGATACCGTTTTACGTCGCCCTGCCGCACTCTACGATCGACTGGACGATCGAGGACGGGCTGGCCGACATCCCGATCGAGCAGCGCACCGCCACCGAGGTGACCGAAATCACCGGGCGCACCGCCACCGGACAACTGGCGACGGTGACAATCACCCCGCCGGGCAGCCCGGCGGCGAACTACGCCTTCGACGTGACCCCGGCGCGTTATGTGACGGCGCTCATCACCGAGCGTGGCGTTTGCGCCGCTTCGCGCGAAGGCCTGCTCACGCTTTATCCCGAGCGGCGCGCTGGCGTTCGCCGCGCCGGTTGAAGCCCAAAATAGGATCGCAGCAGATGCAAAGCTTGTGGCGCGACGATGACGCGGAGCGGATGGTCGCGCACTACGTGGCCAAGGGGGTCGCGCGGGACGTGGCGCTCCGCGTCTACACCTCGCGGCTTCTCGGCGGCGATCCCAAGCTGGTGCTGCACGGCGGCGGCAACACTTCGGTCAAGACGACGATGACCGATTTCCTCGGCGCGAGCCGCGAAGTGCTGTGCGTCAAGGGCAGCGGCTGGGATCTGGCGACGATCGAGCCGCCGGGACTGCCGGCGCTCCATTTGCAGCCGCTGCGCGAGCTCAAGAAACGAGACAAGCTCTCGGACGAGGACATGGTGAGCTTTCAGCGCAGCCAACTGCTCGACCCGAATGCGCCCAATCCCTCGATCGAGACCTTGCTGCACGCCTTCTTGCCGCACAAATTCGTTGATCACACCCATGCGACCGCGCTCCTCGGCATTACCGACCAGCCGGACGGCAAGAAAATCTGCGCCGAGGTCTACGGTGACCGCGCTCCGCTCGTGCCCTACGTGATGCCGGGTTTCGCGATGGCGAAAATCGCATCCGCGGTGTTCGAAAAATACCCTAAGTCCGAGGGTTTCATTCTGCTGAAGCATGGAATCTTCGCCTACGGCGCGGACGCGCGCGAAGCCTACGAGCGCATGATCTCGCTCGTGAGCCTAGCCGAGGCGCGGCTTGAAAAAGGGCCGCGCAAACGTTTGGCGGCCGTCGCGTTGCCAGCGGCGCTGGCGCCGGTGCACGAGGTCGCGCCGATTGTGCGCGGAGCCATCGCCGAGGTCGCCGACAAGGCCGATGGGATTTGGCGCCGACAGATTCTCGATTTTCGAGCTACGCCCGCAGTGCTCGCCTACGTCAACGGCGCCGACGTGACGCGCTATAGCCAGATCGGCGTCGTCACGCCCGATCACACGATTCGCACCAAGAACTGGCCGCTCGTCGTGCCGCCGCCCGCCGCCGATCTCACCGGTTTTGCAGCGGGCGTCAAAGCGGCGGTCGATGCCTTCGTCGCGCGCTATCACGATTATTTCATCCGCCACAACAAGCGCGCAGAGCCGAATAAAACCGAACTCGATCCGCTGCCGCGCGTCGTGTTGGTGCCCGGCCTTGGCCTTTTCGGCGCCGGAAAATCGAAAAAGGATGCGCAGATCGCGGCCGACATCGCCGAGAACACCATCGCCGTCATCGCCGATGCCGAGGCGACCGGGCGCTATGAGGCCGTGTCGGAAGCGGACATGTTCGACGTCGAATACTGGTCGCTCGAACAGGCGAAGCTTGGCAAGGGCGCCGATGCGGCGCTCGCCCGCCACGTCGCGGTGGTCACCGGCGGCGGCTCCGGGATCGGCGCGGCGACGGCGGCCGCGTTCGCCAAACAAGGCGCCGCGGTCGCTGTGTTCGACAAGAACGCCGACGCCGCTAAGGCGGTGGCAAAGAAAATCGGCGGGCTCGGCGTCGGCTGCGACGTCAACGACACGAAATCCGTTCGCTCGGCGTTTGACCAGGTGTGCGCGGCGTTCGGCGGGGTCGACATCCTGGTTTCGAATGCCGGCGCCGCTTGGCAGGGCAAGATCGGCGAGGTTTCCGATGAAATCCTGCGGCAAAGCTTCGAACTCAATTTCTTTTCGCACCAGACGGTGGCGAAGAATGCGGTCCGCATCATGCGTGCCCAAGGGACCGGGGGCTGCCTGTTGTTCAATGTCTCGAAACAGGCGGTCAACCCTGGACCCGATTTCGGGCCGTACGGATTGCCGAAGGCGGCGACGCTTTTCCTGTCGCGCCAATACGCGCTCGACTACGGCGCCGAGGGCATCCGCTCGAACGCGGTCAACGCCGATCGCGTGTTGACCGGGATGCTGACGCCTGATTTCGCCAAGGAGCGCGCGGCCAAGCGTGGCATCACCGTCGATGAATATATGCGCGATGGCAACTTGCTTCGCCGTGAGGTCAAGGCGAGCGACGTGGCGGACGCCTTCGTCTCGCTTGCGCTCGCCAACAAGACGACCGCGGCGGTGACCACGGTCGACGGCGGTAACATCGCCGCCGCGCTCCGCTAAGCCAAGTCTCGCACGTCGACTGTATCGAGGTGCAGGGACTTCTTTGCCGTTGGGCGTAACGTTTCAGGAGCCTGGAAAGTCGTTGCCGTCCACGCAAATAGCTTCAAGTGCGGGGTCGCAACCCCGCACTTGAAGCCCTGGAACGTCGCCGCGTGTTAGGCTTTGAGATTCTTCGCGAACAAAGCCATCGAGCGTTCATCCGCGGTTTTGCACGACTCGGCGTGGAACGTCGGCCGCTCGTCGCAGCAAAAGCCGTGGTCAGCCTTGTCGTAGACGTAGACCGTTACGTCGGTCCGGGCCGCTTTGATTTTGTCGACATCGGTTAACGGGATCGCCTTATCGAGCGCGCCAAAATGCAGGATGGTCGGGCACTTGGGCTTTTCGTTCATGTGATTGACGATCGAACCGCCGTAGTAGCCGGCGGCTGCGGCGAACGAGAGCCGGCAGGACGACACGAACGTCACGAAACCGCCGAAGCAATATCCCAAGATGGCGGCCGTGCCCGGCTTGCCGAGATAGTCGGCGGCGGCCCTGACGTCGGCGACGACGTTGTCGAGCGCGAGCTTGCCGCGTGTCTCGCGGCCTTTGGTGAAGTCGTCCTGGCCGTAGCCCAGATCGACGTTCTTCTCGACACGATCGAACAGCGCCGGCGCGACGACGCGGTAGCCACGCGACGCCCACTTGTCGGAGATCGCCTTGATGTGGCGATTGACGCCGAATATCTCTTGAACGAGCACGAGATTACCTTTCGCTTGGCCAACGGCCGGTGCTTCGTAGGCGGCAAGTTTGAAGCCGTCGCCCGCGGTGAGCGTGATCATTTTACCCATGAGTCCTCCTGCGCTTTTTTTGGGATAGGTCCGGCGCGGGACCGCGCCGGTCGGATCACGCGACTATAACACTTCGAGAATGGGCAAACAGCGGTCGTGCGGAGCTAACCGGCCTTCAGTCGTCGCTTGAAAAACGCCATGCTGATGAACGTCATGACCTTGACGTCGTTCTGGTTCGCGACTACGTGCTTGAACTTGATCAAGCCGCGATCCGGTCGGCTCAGCGACGGTATTGCGGCCGCGATCGCCGTCGCGACCCACAGCGTATCGCCGGCCCGCACCGGGTTTGGCCAACGCAATTCATCGCCGCCTGGCGAAGCCAGCGCTGTTCCGCCGGCCAAATATTCGTCGAACACCATGCGGATTACGATCGCGAACGTATGCGTGCCGCTTGCCACCAGTCCGCCGAAGATCGAGTCCTTCGCCGCCTCCGGGTCGGTGTGATAGGGCTGCGGGTCGAACTCGCGCGCGTAGCGAACGATGTCTTCCGCGCTCATCCGGCGTCCGCCATGGCGGCGGGTTTCGCCGACGACGAAATCTTCGAAATAAAGTGTCGCTCGGTCCCGTCGCTCAGACATTGAACCGGAAATAGATCACGTCGCCGTCCTTGACGACGTAGTCGCGGCCTTCGAGCCGGTATTTGCCGGCGTCCTTGGCGCCCTGCTCGCCGCCGCATGCGACATAGTCGGCGTACGAAGTCGTCTCGGCGCGGATGAAACCGCGAGCGAAATCGGTGTGGATGGAGCCCGCCGCTTCGACGGCGGCCGCGCCGCGTTTAATGGTCCAGGCGCGCGTTTCGGTCGGTCCAACGGTGAAGAACGTGACGAGATCGAGCAGCGCGTAGCCGGAGCGGATCAGTCGATTGAGCCCCGGCTCCGCAAGACCAAGTTCGGAGAGGAACGCTTGACGCTCCTCGGCGTCGGCAATTTCGGCCAGTTCCATCTCGAACGCGGCGCAGATGCGTACCGATTGCGCGCCCTGCTTGCGGGCGAGCTCTTCAGCGCGCGCGACGAGATCGTTGCCCTTCAAACCCGTCTCGTCGACGTTAAGAACAAAAAGCACCGGGCGGGTCGTTAGTAGTTGAAGCTCTTTGAGGAAGCCGTGCTCGGCCTCGGCGATCGCGACCGCGCGCGCGGGCGTACCGGCGCGGAGCGCGACGAGGATCCGTTCGGCGACCGCAAGTCGCGCTTTGGCGTCGCGATCGCCGCCGCGCGCGAGCTTGGTCATGCCGTCGATCCGCCGCTCCAAGCTATCGAGGTCGGCGATCATCAACTCGGTATCGACCACGTCGGCGTCGGCGTCTGGATCTGGTTTGCCGCTGACGTGGATGATGCCGCCGTCCTCGAAACAGCGCAGGACGTGGGCGATGGCGTCGACCTCGCGGATGTGGGCGAGAAATTTGTTGCCGAGCCCTTCGCCCTGGCTCGCGCCCTTGACGAGGCCAGCGATGTCGACGAAGTCGAGTTGGGTCGGCGTGATCTTGGCAGACTTGGCGAGATTCGCGAGCGTAACAAGGCGTGGATCGGGAACCGGCACCCGTCCCAGATTGGGCTCGATGGTCGCGAACGGATAGTTCGCAACCAGCGCCGCGTTGGTCGCGGTCAGTGCATTGAAGAGCGTCGATTTACCGACGTTCGGTAACCCGACGATGCCGCAGCGAAAACCCATGGCTTTAAAAAAGTTGAAGGACGAGGTGAATATCTATGCGGCGGACGTGCGCGACGGGACCGGTCGCGGTTTGAGCGCAAGCGCGACTCGATTGAGAAACCCTGGATCGTCGCCGAGCGCAAGCAATGGCGCGTTCTCGACGATCGCGGCGAGCAAGGGGTCGAGCCAAGCGTGGTCGGCCGCGTCGAAATCGTTGAGTACGTGGCCGACAATGGCCTCGGGTTCATCGGGCCGGCCGACGCCGATCCGCACGCGCCGATAGTCGAGGCCGATATGCGCATCGATGTTGCGTAGACCGTTGTGCCCGGCATTGCCGCCACCGCGTTTGACCTTAATCTTGCCGGTGGCCAAATCGATCTCGTCGTGGAGCACGACGATCGCCCCCGGCGGAATCTTGTAGAACTGGCTTGCGGCCTGTACGGCGATTCCGGACCGATTCATGAACGTCTGCGGCTTGAGCGCGTAGGCGCGTACGCCGCCGAGCAAACCTTCGGCGATCAGGCCGTGGAAGTTGCGCCGGAAGCTGGCGAACCCGTAACGCCCAGCGATTGCTTCAAGCGCCATGAATCCGACGTTATGGCGATTGCGCCCATACGCGGGCCCGGGGTTCCCCAGGCCGACCAGAAGGAGCATCTAATACGGCTACTTCTTGTCTTTGCCGCCCGTCTTCGGAGCGGCGCCCTTGCCACCTGCCGGAGCGGCGCCCTTGCCACCCGCTGGAGCGGCGCCCTTGCCACCCGCTGGAGCGGCGCCCTTGCCACCCGCTGGAGCGGCACTCTTGCCACCCGCAGGAGCTGCGCCTTTGGCGCCCGCCGCGCCTTTGCTGGCGCCTTCAGGCTTCTTGTCGTCTTCGCCCGCGGCCGGTGCTGCACCTTCGGCCGGAGCAGCCCCTTCCGCGCCCTCGGCCAACGCGCCCTCGGCGGCGGCTGTCGGCTTCTCCTCTTCGACGTGAATCGTCGGCGCCGTCACGGTCGCGACCGTGAAATTGCGCTTGATCGTTGCCACCACGCCAGGCGGCAGTTTGATGTCGTCGATATGGATCGAGTCGCCGATTTCGAGGCCCGCTGCGCTAGCGCGGATCGATTCGGGGATCGCGTCGGCGCGGCAGAAGAACTCGACGTCCCGACGCACGACGTTGAGAATGCCGCCGCGTTTCACGCCAGGCGACTGGTCCTCATCGACGAATGTCATCGGGATGTAGATGCGCACCCGCGTCGTCGGCGAGAGCCGCATGAAATCGACGTGGATCGGTTTGTCGAAGACCGGATCGACCTGCACTTCGCGAGGTAGAACGCGCATCTTCTCGCCATTGACCACGAGATCGCACAGGCGGTTGGTGAAGCCCGGTTTGACGATTTCGCGGGCCACCTGGGCGCCGTCGAGCGTGATCGCCAAGTTACCCTTGCCGTCGCCGTAAACGTTGGCCGGGACGTGACCTTGGCGGCGCAGATCGCGGCTTGCGCCACGCCCCAGGTTGCCGCGAAGTTCGCCGTTGAATGCACTTGTTTCAGCCATCGTCGTTTCTCCTCATTCGTCCTTTTTTCGGCCGGCTCAGTCGAACAGGCTCGAAACCGATTTTTCCGCACTAATCCGCTGGATCGCTTCCGCCATCAACGGCGCAATCGACAGCCGTCGAATGTTGTTGGCGACCCGCACCGCCTCGGTCGCGACGATACTGTCCGTCGTCACCAATGTTGCAAGCGCCGAACCCGCGACCCGTGCCACCGCGCCGCCCGAAAGGACGCCGTGCGTGACATAGGCGCACACGCTCGTCGCGCCGGCTTTCTTGAGAGCGTCGCCGGCGTTGCAAAGCGTCCCTGCCGAATCGACGATGTCGTCGACAAGGATGCAGTGCCGGCCCGTGACGTCGCCGATGATGTTCATCACCTCGGAAACGCCAGCGTGCTCGCGCCGCTTGTCGACGATCGCGAGATCGGCGTCAAGCCTTTTTGCGACCGCGCGGGCTCGAATGACGCCGCCGACGTCGGGCGAAACGATCATCAGATCGGCGCCGTCGAACTGCTCCTTGATGTCGCGGCAGAAGACCGGCGCAGAGTACAGGTTGTCGGTCGGAATATCGAAGAATCCCTGGATTTGTCCGGCGTGAAGATCGAGGGTCAGCACCCGGTCGGCACCTGCGGTGGTCAGCAGGTTGGCGACAAGCTTGGCGGAGATCGGCGTGCGCGGTCCGGGCTTCCGGTCTTGGCGGGCGTAGCCGAAGTACGGCATCACCGCCGTGATTCGGCGCGCCGACGAGCGCTTGAGCGCATCGATCGTTACCAGCAGCTCCATCAGATTGTCGTTGGTCGGAAACGACGTCGATTGGATGATGAAGACGTCCTCGCCGCGCACGTTCTCGTGGATCTCAACGAACACTTCGAGATCGGCGAAGCGTCGAATGCTCGCGGCGGTCAACGGCAAGTTGAGGTATGCCGCAATTGCTTCCGCAAGCGGACAATTACTATTGCCGGCGACAATTTTCATCGGCGTCCCACCCCAATTGCGGGGGCTTTCATTAAGCGGGCTAAGGCGGATGCTCGTCCCGCGGCGCGGCGCACTCTATCAAACGGTACCGTTCGCTGTAAACCGGGCTAACGCCTTGAAACGTAGAGATTTCCTACATAATGACGCAGGTCGCGAGCATGCCGAGGCCGAGCGCGGCGACAAAAAAAGCCAGGTAAGGCATGGCTATGGCGCGAGCGCGATGACCGAAAGGCCGAGGCCGTAGTTATGCTCGCCGGCGCGCGTCGAGCGCCGGCGACTGAAAAACCGTGCCGGGTCGGCGACGGTATCGAGCCCGGTGGTGGCGACCATGACGACCCCGGCCGCGCGTAACGCGGCGTCGACGTAGCCCGGAAGGTTGAAGCGGAAATAGCCCGGACGCGCGCTCGCGGCGAAGAATTGACGGGCGGCGCCCGATTGGGCGAGGAACGGCGCGGGAAATTCGGGGCCGACCTCGTAGGATGCAAAGGCAATGCAGGGTCCGATTGCTGCCGCGATTCGTTCGCGCCGCGCGCCGCATGCGACCATCGCTTCAACGGTGCTACCGACGATTCCGCCTAGTGCGCCCCGCCAGCCAGCGTGGGCCGCGGCGGCGACGCCAGCGTCGGCGTCGGCGAGGAGGATTGGGGCGCAATCGGCGCTCGTGACGGCGAGCGCAAGATCGGCGACCCGCGTTACTAACGCGTCGGCGTCGGGCCCCTGGCCGTCGACCCAGGGCTCGTTGACGACGGCGGCGCGCGGACTGTGGATTTGGCGCGCAGTGAGGAGCGCGGCAGCGCTCGGGGCGACCGCGACCAGCGCCCGGCGGCGGTTCTCGATCACGTTCGCGCGTTCATCGCCCGACGAGAACCCGCAATTGAGCGAGGCGTATATCCCGTTCGACACCCCGCCAATTCGGGTGAGGAAACCATGGCGCACGCCTGCGAAAGCGGCCAGAGTCGGCGCGGTGATCACCATACCTCGCCGAAGCCGGCGAGCGCGGCGAGGCTCGGCTCGGCGATCGCCATGACTTTGAACATCGCTCCCATTTGATCAGCATCGACCAGGCGGCGCAGCGCGACATCGATGGCTCCCGCCGCGTCGGGCGTTTTCCCGGTTTTGAGCCGCGAGGCTCGAAGCTCGATGCCGAGCGCTTGCAGGAATTGGCCTTGGGTGACCGGGCCGAACGTCTGCGCGCCGGCAGCTCGAGCGACTTGGCGCAACACCGCGAAATCGACGTAGGCCGACAGGTCGGCGGTACCTGGAGCGTCCAGCACCGGGTGGCCGGCGTGGGAGCGGACGGCTTGCAGCGTCTCGGCGGGAGCGCTTTCGCTGCGTCCGATATCGATGAAAAGCGCGATGCCGTGGGCAGCTGTGAGGCGCCGCGCGATGTCCTCGATCAACGCCTGCGCCGCCGGCGAAACCTCGACGATGGCGCCGATCGGCGCGCCGGAAAACGCTTCGGGCAGCGTGATCGGATCGCTCGACGATGGGTCGCTGAGGACGAAGCGGAACGCGCCATCGGCGGCGACATCGACCAGCCGCTCGCGCCAACCGGCGAGTGTACGCTGATACTGGTGGATCGGGAGCGCGTCGAGCAATTCGTTGGCAGCTAAGATGAGCGGCCCCGCCGGAACGCTTCCGAGTTCGGCGTGCCAGGAGATGCCGCCGCCCGTCCGAGCATCGGCGAGCGCCGCGGTCTGTAGCGCCCGGAGCGTTGGACTCACCTCGACCAGATCGACGGCGGCGGCGGCAATGAACGCCGGCGCGACGCGTGCGGCGCGGAGCGCGTCCTTCATCAGCGTGCCGCGGCCCGGCCCAATTTCGACCAAGCGGAACGCCGCCGGCCGGCCCAGGCGTTCCCACGCATCGACGCACCACAGACCGATCATCTCGCCGAACATCTGGCTCACTTCCGGCGCCGT
>SHVV01000012.1 GCA_009694095.1 Alphaproteobacteria bacterium
TCTAGGAGATCGCGACGGAGAAGACCATGAGCCTGACCGGAACCACTTTCGTGAAACGACCGTTCGGCGCGTACTACCAGAGTGACATGGAGGTACCGGACGCCTTCCTCACCAAGGTCGGCCCCAAGACGCCGTGCGGCGAGTTCTTGCGCCGCTATTGGCAGCCCATCGCCTATGCCCAGGAGCTCACCGACCGGCCGCTGCGGCGGCGCATCATGGGCGAGGACCTGGTGCTGTTCCGCGACGGCCGCGGCGAGCTTGGCCTGTTGCAGCTCCATTGTTGCCACCGCGGCACGTCGCTTGAGTTTGGTCGCATCGAGGAGCGCGGCATTCGGTGCTGCTATCATGGGTGGCTGTTCGACGTCGACGGCCGCATCCTCGACACGCCGCTCGAGCCTGCCCACAGCACGCTCAAGGACCGCTTCTACCAGGGAGCCTATCCGGCACGGGAATTCGGCGGCGCGGTGTGGGCCTATATGGGCCCGCCCGACCGGATGCCCGACATGTGGTCGCTCGACCTGTTAAACCTGCCCGGCTACCTGCTCGAATGCGGCGAGGTGGCGGGCGGTCCCAACGTCAAGGAATGCAACTGGCTACAGATCGTCGACAACTTCGTCGATCCGCAGCACGAAGAGTGGCTGCACGCCCGCCACGCAGGGGTGCAATTCACGACGCCCACCGGCCAGGTGGTGGAGGCGCTGACGATGTTCGGCGAAGCCGAGTACATCGAAACCCCGACTGGCATCGCGACCATCGAGATGCGCCGGCTCGACGACGAGACCGTATGGGTGCGCAACATCGAATACCTCTGGCCCAACGTCGCCGCCCTCGGTCAACTGCCGAGCTGGCCACCCCGGCTCTCCGTGGGCGAGGACGAGACGCACGCGCTGCCTTACCTGGTGCTGTGGGCAGTGCCGATCGACGACACCAACATGTTCGAACTGAGCCTTGTCCTAAGGCCCAAGGACAAGCCCAACCCGCGCACCGCGAAAGCGGCACCGGCTTTGAAGTTCAACGCCTCCGGCCGCACCTACGAGGAGATGCAGCGCGCCCCTGGCGACTACGAGGCGCAGATTGGTCAGGGCCCGATCGCCATCCACGCGCGCGAGCATCTAGGAACTTCGGATAGAGGTGTGGCGATGATGCGGCGCGGCATCCGCGAGGCAATCGAGGCGGTCCAGCAGGGCCGCGATCCGGTCAACGTGTGGCGCAACGGCAAGCCGATGCCGACCCACGCCGGCGATTGCGCGCTCAGGCTGCCCAAGGCGGCAAACGCCGAAGAAGATGCGGCGGCGATGCGCGCCGCGGGCAAAGCGCTGATCGACCGCTTCGTCGCCCGGGGCGGCCACACTGGCCTCTGCAGCCCGACCGCTGCGGAGTAGCCGCGACGGCGTTGTCACGTTCAGGAATAGCGGTCACAGCAAAACCATCCACTCCGCCTGGAGCGTCATTTCCTTCGGGGCCTCTTACTGCGGCCTGCTTTCTCCGCCTCCTTGCGCGCACAAAATAATTTACCGGCCAAAGGAGCTGCAGCACGGTTCAGGTAGTTGCCGCACTCGAATCTTTGCCCATCGATCGTTACTAGAAGTTCGAATTTTTGCGGGCCGGTCTCGCGGATGTCTATCGTCGATTCAATCGGGCGGGCCATGGATCATCTTTGTTGGAGTCGGTGGTGTGGATATTGGATCTGCAATATTAACCTTGAGACAAAAGTATTGCGCAGAGTTCGGTTACCTTCGTGGTTACTCCTCCCCGCGTTCATTGTGGTCCACTGCAGCTCACGGTATTACGTGCCACTACAGTCCGCGCACATACTCGGAAGGTCGCGAGCCACGTCGTACCGTGCTCTGCTGCGTACTCTCGTGAACTGCGAGGAAGTCGCAATTTCTCGATTGCCAAGGTTGGGGTCGAGGGTTCCAATCCCTTCGCCCGCTCCAATTTTCAAGTTTTAGCAGCCACCAAATTGCGTCCCCAGTGCCCGAGGCTGAACCGGTCGTGAGCAGGTCCGCGAGCGCTTCGGTCCGTTGGCCGCAGTCGGCGTCCGCTTTGACCGCAAACGCCGTGCCGCTACGCAACGCACCTGGTGGAATGTGAAAAACGAGACAATGCCTGTCCATAAAGCCCGTACTCGAACGCGCCTCGACGCTCGGACCGGCGGCCACGCCCGCGTTCGTGGCCGCCGAAGGATCGCCGCCAGCCGCCTGGCTTTACCCGCCGCTGGCGTCTGAACGATGCAATCCCCGGTCCTGCCGCGCCACGTGCTCGTGCCGATGATCGTCGCGAGCGCGCTCTTCATGGAGAACCTCGATTCGGCGGTGCTGGCGACCGCACTCCCGGCGATCGCCGCCGATTTGGGCGAGCCGCCGCTTCGGCTCAATCTTGCCATCACCTCTTACCTGTTGAGCCTCGCCGTTTTCATCCCGGTGAGCGGTTGGATCGCCGATCGTTACGGCGCCCGCCACGTGATCCGCGTCGCGATCGTAGTCTTTACGCTCGCCTCGATCGGCTGCGGCCTCGCCGGGTCATTGCCCGAGATCGTGGCGGCGCGCATTGCGCAAGGCATCGGCGGCGCGATGATGGCGCCTATTGGGCGGCTCATCGTGCTGCGCAACGTCGCCAAAGCCGATCTCGTCAGCGCCTGGGCGTTTCTCACGGTGCCAGCGCTGATCGCGCCGATCATCGGTCCGCCGCTCGGCGGTTTCTTCGCCACCTACGCTTCGTGGCGCTGGATCTTCTGGATCAATGTTCCGATCGGCATCCTAGGTCTGGTCCTGGTGACGCTTTATATCGAGGCTGGTCGGCGCAGCGACGTACCCAAGTTCGATACCTCCGGCTTCATTCTCGCCGGGCTCGGCCTGCCGACGCTCATGTTTGGGCTCGAAAACCTTGGCCGCGCGACGATGTCGCCGATGCATGTCGCCGCGTTCATCGTCGCCGGCAGCGCTTTGCTGGCGATGTATGTGGTGCATGCGTGGCACCTGCCCCACCCGCTGGTTGATATCCGTCTCCTCGCCGTGGCGACGTTTCGCGCTGGAGTCCTGGGCGGTTTTCTGTTCCGGGTCGGCACCGGCGCGATGCCGTTCCTACTTCCGCTTATGCTGCAGTTGGGGTTCGGCATGACTGCTTTCGAGGCCGGATTGGTTACTCTCGCCACCGCCCTGGGTGCGATTGCCATGAAGTTCACGATGACAACGATCCTTCGTCACCTGCGCTTCCGCACCGTCCTCATCGTCAACGCACTGTTGAGCGCCGCCTTTCTTGCCGTGTGCGGGCTGTTTCGCGCCGATACGCCGATTGGGCTCATGTTCGCGGTGCTCATGGTCGGGGGCTATGTTCGCTCGCTGCAGTTCACCTCGACCAACACTATCTCCTACGCCGACCTGTCGAACGAGGCGATGAGCCGGGCGACGAGCTTCGCCGGCATGATGCAACAGCTCTCGATCACGGTCGGCGTCGGTTTGGGTGCGCTCATTGTTCAACTCGTTGCGGCCGAGCACGATCGAACCGCCCTCGCGGCGGACGATTTCAGCCTCGCGTTCTTCGTCGTCGCGGCGATCGCGGGCTCTTCGGTGTTCGTGTTTCTCGCGCTGGCGCGCACCGCCGGCGCCGCGCTCCAACCGAATACGTGACAACCCCCGGCGCTTCGCCGCCAATTTAAGCTAGGTTTTAGAGGTCCCGTACGCTTCGGTCGTTTTGCTTGAGGGCGAGCCGCAGCCGGCAGGCAGGTTCGTTCAATGCGGAGAATGCCGCTCCGGGAGCTAGCGTGACACTGGCTTGAGCGGCAGAGCTACACCGATCATACTGTCGCGCGTGACCAACGGCTCAAGCCGTTCAGCGGGCCAGTTCTCGGTGCCGGCCGGCCGCTGCGGTATCACGAGGTAGCGCAGGTCGGCGGTAGAATCGACCACGCGCACTCGGGTCGTGGACGGTAGCTCGGTGCCAAATTCACGCAGAACGCCGCGTGGATCCATCACCGCCTTGGCGCGGTAAGCGCGGCTCTTGTACCAGGAGGGTGGCGGCCCGAGCAGCGGTCGCGGGTAGCACGAGCAAAGCGAACAAACCACGAGGTGGTGCACCCCTGGGGTGTTGGCGATCGCCAACATTGGAACGGCTTTCTTCATATCGATGCCGATCTGCTCGGCGGCGCCGAGCGCGTCGGCCAGTGCGAACCGCAAGAATGCCGGATCGGTCCAAGCGCGGGCGATGAATTTGGCTCCGAGCGCAGGTCGGCGGCCTTCGGCGTCAGCGATTGTGCGCTGCAGATCCGCGGCCGTGAAGAAGCCTTTTTCGATAAAGACCTCGCGCAACGTTTCCTCGATCACCTCGTACTCGTTGAGCGGACGAGCCGCATCATCGGATAGTGTGTGATCGTGATCATGCCCGTGATGGTCGGCATGCACCGCCGGGATGGGCGGCGCGAGCGCGTTCTGGCGTTCGACGGCAATTCGTGTCCGCACCATCGCAAGGCGAGCTTCGATCTCTGCTTCGCTGATGTACCCGCGCTCCACCATGATGTGTCGCGCCTGCACCAGCCATCGGTCGTAGTAACGAATATCCCGATATTGAGACTCGGTCAGATCCCATTCGGCGACGCGACGCGCTACGTCGAGCGTGTAAAAGCCCCGACCGACGAGCAGCATGACCATAGCGTCGGTCCGCCGCTCGTAGAGGCTTAAGTCGTGCTCGGTACGGTCGATCGGTCCTTCGTCACGACCACCGAGATCATGGTGGTGGCCGCGTACCGGACGCGGTTGAAGGCCTGCGTCCGTTGCAATGTTTACCTTGCGCAAACGCACCTCCTCATCGGGGCAGGGAACGGGCAGATTGGCCTGGGCGTTCGTCTTCAGATACCGGCATGGCAGGTTGTCGAACTCCGTGCCGCGCTATCTTCGTCACGGCGCCCGGCCGCGGAATCTCCAGTCTAGTTCTTGACTGCGCGCACGACACGGTAGATGTCGTCGTACATGAACAGCATCATGTCGAGCGTTTCTTCGACCGTTCGAATCACGCGCCGACGATCGGCCTCGGTCTTCGCGAATTCCTCGAGCAGCTCGAACCCGATGTTGGAATGATCGATGTCGGCGACTTCGTGCACGGTTGAGAACAGTACGTCGGTTTTCGACAGCCCGTAGTGGACCCGAAGCGCATTGTTGCGCTTCTTGCCGTGACGCGGACCGGGAGTCTCCGCGGCCAGCATGTGCGCCGAAACTCCCTCGAGAAAATCGCGGCCACAGACATCGCTGAAGTAAGCTTTGAAGGCTAGCGCCCCGGCACAATAGTTGGTCTCGTACATTTCTCGGCGCGAGATGCCGAGGGCTTTGGCGAGTCGCAGGTAGAGTTCATGATGCGACACGCCGTCGGCGTAGAGGCGGCCGGTGCCTTCTTCGTAGCAAACCTCGGCGATCCGTGCCCGCCACTTGGGATCGGGACAGGCGACATAGAGCCGGCCGTGATAGTTGTGGTTGTGCAGCGGGATAATGCCGCGCTGCTTAATACACTCGCGGACCTGCGGTAACGTCAGTTTCCCCTCGGCGAAAGCGACCCAGAGTGGATGCGAGTAAAGGGGCTTGCGCGCGTGGACAGCTTCCAATTCCTTAAGGGTCTGTTCGTTCGTCAGTGTCATGGCTTGTTCCTCGATGTACGCCGATCCCGGCCGAGAGGTTAGCTCTTCGGCTTGAAGCTTCCGATCTGGGCGATTGCCGCTTTAACCACGCTACGGTCGAGCACTTCGTCCGGCGTCAACGCGCGTGTAACCTCGCCGAACTGATGATAGACGCCGGCCGTGAACGCGGTAATTTCATCGGGGATCCCGCCATCGGTGCCCCAGACCTCGGTCGCATTCAGATCTAGGATCGTTTCGCGGATGATTTCGAACGGGGTCTCGGGCGCGCGCTTGTGCAACGCTTGCGCCGCGAAAACTGGGTCCGCCATCGTATAGCGCGCACCCAAAGTCGAATGCTTCAGCAACTTGACGAGCGCAGCGTGCTTGGCTGGGTCCTGCAGCGTCGCCTCGGTCGCAACGATGTAGACGTAGCCCATGCCGCCCAATTCGGTGGCGACCGGGGCAACGATGTTGACCTGATCGACCGCACGCTTGGCGGTCAGCGTATTGACCAACGTCATATTGACCTTGCCGGCGATCACGGCGGCCAAGCGGTCGGAGTGACCACCGATCGCGATGTGTTTCACGCTGCTTGGGTCGAGCCCATGCTTCTTCATCATCATGGTGATCATGTGATTGAGCATACCCGTCGCGCCGCCCGAGCCGAACGCCAGCCCTTCGAGACCCTTGTCGAATTTGGTGGAGTTGCGCTTATTAGTAATGAATTGATAGTCGACGCGTGGCTGCCACGAGCCTATCGCGCGGACCTTGGCGCCCTTGAGAATTCCCATCATCACCGTCGGTGGGCCGACCACGCAAACGTCGCCTTCTCCAGCAATCAGCGCGCGAAAGGCGTTGCCATCGCCGTTGACCGGCCCGATCTCTTCGATTTCAAGCCCGTCTTTCGCGTACCAACCCTTGTCCATGGCGACGTAATGCGGAACGCCGAACGTCGTCGGGGGAGTCGGGTAAATGATCTTTACTTTTTCGGCGTTCGCCGTTGTAGCGCCGATCGCCAGCGCCGCGACGACGGCCACGGCGCCGACACGAACGACGCCAGATGAACGAACAAGTGATGAAAACAATTTCAGTCTCCTGTCTAGGTTCCGATCGCCGTCGCGTATTGCGCCAACCAGGGCGCGATACCCACATCGTCCCATAGTTCGCCGGCGGGCACTATGAGCGTCAGCATTTTAGCTCCGATTCTACTGGGGACTCGGCCATTTGTCTGACAGCTTTCCAGTCGCATGAAAATTCTCTCGGAGGCCCCTGGCGACGGCCTTCTTTTGGTCAAAGTCGTCGCGTAGGCGGGCGATCTCCTCGGGGGATAGGCGGGCAACGTTTGAATAGTCGAGCTTCCAATCGGGATTTTCGCTCCATCGGAGCTTCGATTGAATGGTGGTGCGCGCGGCTGGCGCCTTCTCCAAGAGGGCGAGAGCAAGCTCCAACGTGAATGCTTGCGACGCTTGGTCGCTCGGGCGGCCTGCCGAGTTTCCGAGCGGAAAGTCGGAAAATACGAAGCGCGGAACGCCGACGTACTCGACGATACCCTTGGCGCAACCCATCACGACCGTCGCAATACCAGCCGTCTCCAACGCACGCGCGGCGAGGCTCACGCTCTGATGGCAAACCGGGCAATTGGGTACCAAGATCGCGCCGTCTGCGTCATCGGCCTTGCAGCGGGCGACAATCTCGGGACAGTCGACCTCGAGCGTGGCTCGATGGCTTCGATTGGTCGGAAGGCCGTGGAATCGCGGGGCAACGCTTCCGATGCGTCCGCGAGCAGCTGCCTGGCGTAACGCCGGTAGCGGAAAATAGGTGCCTGGGTCCGCGACGGTCGTGTGCGTGCGATCGATCGCAACGTGCGAGATACGCAAGTCGTAGTCTTTATCGCTATGGCCTGAATAGACATCGTAGAATTTTGCCGCCGCGTTGTAGGGCGCGCCAGGACCCTGATCGCCCTTGTCGGGCAGATAAGGCGCCGCCGTGGTAATGATTGCGACCCGGCTTTGCGCGAGCGGTTTTCGTAAGGCTTCGAACGGCACATACGCAAAATGAGCCCATTGGTAGGGAGCTCCGTAGCCGAGGGCCTCATAGTAGTCGCGGATTCTCTGCATGTAGGGGATCGCTACATCATGACCAGCCGAAAAGCCGAACTGATCACCGCGCTCGACCGTCATCGCGGCCATCGCCTCAGAGCCCGTCATATCTGATAATTGTACAATCGTTCCGATTTGGCGGCGTTCTTCTTACTACTTAATACCCGTTCAGAGGCTCCGTTTCCGTCTCATGACAAGAGAGTCAGAATGAAATCGCAACCGGCCGGATCGCTAATTTGTTTGCAACGCTGCGTTCCTTGCGTTCAACGCGCCTCGACGATGAAGAGCGAGCGAGTAAGAATCGGCATTTGCAATTGGCGCTGATTGAAGAAAAACGGATCGGCATGACCATCGCGATTTGGTCCCGGTCCGTCGCGCTCTTGGTCATCGCCATCATGCTTCTGTTTCTAAATCCGCGCTAGGAAGTCCTGTATTACGAAGCTCTGTTAGCGGTTTTCTCATGCTCGGATTTTGGAAGTTTCGTGTCGCCCGCGTTGGTGGGTTGCGCGTCGAACTTCTTCTCATTGTCGTCGATTTGATTTTGCTCGTAGTCACGCTTCTAGAGCCCAATCCGTTCCTTGACCATCCGTAGCCAGTGGCGGCGCAGTTTCGCTGGGGCGGTTTTCTCTATTTTTTCATCCTTCTTGCGGCCGCAACCCTGGCTTACTTGTGGCAGACGGGTTTGTCGATCAGCGCTCTCGCCGCGGTCGTCTGGTCGTTCGGTGTCGGTGCGGTAACCGGGTTCGGCAACAAGATTCCCGGGTTATCCGAGGCGGTCGCGGCGGCATTGTCCGGCCACGAGCGGTTGTTCGAATTTCTCAATCCGGATAGCGTCTTGATTGATCTCCGGGTCCAGGAGATCGTTGTGTTCGTGATCGTGTCCGGAATTCTCGCGCTCAAGGGCTGGCGTTCCAACCAACTCCTCATCAATCAAGCTGAGACCGCGGCCGAGCGCGCGAATCTCTCGCGCTATTTTCCGCCCACTCTCGTCGACGAACTGGCACACAAGGTAAAACCGTTTGGCGATGTGCGTTCGCAGGAAATCACCGTTCCTTTCGCCGACATCGTTGGTTTCACTCGTTTCGCCGAAAGCCGCGAGCCGACGCAAGTGGTCGAAGGCTTGCGCCGCTACCATGCGATTCTAGAGGACGCTGTATTCTCCAGCCAGGGAACGCTCGACAAGCTCTTGGGCGACAGCGTCATGGCCACGTTCAGAACGCCGACGTCCGGACCGCGCGACGCTGCGAACGCGTTGCAGTGCGGGTGCGATATGCTTCGAGCAGTTGATGCTTGGAACGAGGAACGTCGCGCCGCGGGAGAGCCCACGATTCAAATTTCGATTAGAATTCATTTTGGCGCGGCCATCTTGGGCGACATCGGTTCGGAGCGTAGGCTCGAATTTGCGACTCTTGGTGACACTGTCAACGTTGCGAGCCGTCTTTAAAGCGAGACGCGCGTTCTCGATTGCCGGTTGCTGGCAAGCGACGCGCTGATTTCAGGCATTGGCGGCGGGGAACAAGGTCTCATTTTCACCTTGAGGCGCAGCCAAGAACTATGCTTACGCGGGCGCGAACAAAGACTCGATGTCTGGTCGATGTAGGCCGTCGCCGAAAGGTGAAGCCCCACGACGGAGGCCAACGGCCTTTCGCCCGCCCGGCAAGACGATGGATGGGCACAGCGCGTTGGACGCGCGCTCACGATTGAAAAGCGCTTCCAGGAAAGCGCCGCTGCATTGTGCGAAGCGGGATGATCTCGATAAGATGCGTGAAGCCGCGCGAGTACGGCGCAAGGCAGTGGTCACGGCGGTGCGGGTGCTTCTCCGGCCGCCAAAATCCAACGCCAAACCCAGGCTCGCTGCCGTCTCGGCTGCGGCTTTAGCCGCCGCGGAACCCGAACAAAGGTTACAGCATGCCTTCCTTCGATGTCGTCTCGCGCACCGAACTCACCGAAGTCGATAACGCGATCCAGGGCGCGATACGCGAAATCGAGACCCGCTATGACTTCAAGGGTAGTCACTGCACCATCGATCGGAGCGAGGAAACCGTCGTCCTGCACGCCGACGACGATATGAAGTTGCGGCAGATGCAGGAGTTGCTTCGCGGCTATTTGGCCCGGCGCAAGGTCGCGGTCGGGGCGTTCGATTTTCAGAAAGCGGAGGTTGCGTCCGGCAACACGTTGCGCCAGAACGTTCTGATCAAGCAGGGGATCGAGCGCGAACTGGCCCAGAAGATTGTCAAGACGATCAAGGAGGGGAAACTCAAGGTGCAAGTCGCCATCCAGGGAGCTGAATTGCGGGTGTCGGGCAAGAAACGCGATGATTTGCAGGAGGCGCTCGCGTTGATCAGACGGCAGGGGTTCGAGCAGCCGCTTCAGTACATCAACTTCAGGGACTAGAGTTTTCCCCGTACAGCCACCGCCCCGCCCGCGACGGGTGCGGACAGCACGAAATACGGGATGCGCGTTTCGATTGATCGCAATCGGCTCTAGGTCAGGCCGCGTCGCGCTGTCGAACGAGGAAGCCGAGGGGGTCAGCCTATGCTGCCAGATTCGCGCGGCACGCCACGCGGATCTGCCAACCTGCGAGCGTTGGCGCAATCACCAACTCCATCGCCAACGCTCCGAGGCCGGCTGTCGAGGGCGGGCCAATCATCGTTGCCGAGAGCAGACGGCCGATGCCGCCGACGAAAACAATACCGGTAAGGAGACCAAAACGTCTGTTTTTGGTCTCGATGCGTGGAATCGTCGAGGCGTAACCGAGGCCGATCGCAAACAACAAACCGGAGAGATACCGAAAGTGACTGTCGAGACTTGCCAGTTCGGCGGGGTGGCCCCCCAACATGCCGGGGCCAAGGAACATCCCGTAACCGCCAGCGATGATCGGAACCAGGCTCGCCAGGGCGACCACGCCCTGCAACGCGCATTTTTCTAGATCGGTCTTCAAGTCGACTCAGCCATGACAAAGCAGCGCTAGCGCGCTATCAGACCTTTAGCAAATCGCGGGCGCGCCTGCTTGCGCATTCGGGCATCAACCTTCGATCTCTTCGCGTAGTAATTCGAGTTGCAGCCATTCTTCCTCGGCCGCGCTCAGCGCCGCTTGCGCCGCCGCTAGTTCGGCCGCCGCCAGTTTGAATTGCGCGGCGTCGCGCTGGAACAAAGCGGGGTTGCTCAATGTTTTTTGGATCTTGGCAGCCTTCGCTTGCAGGTCGGCGATACGCGAGGGCAGCGTCTTCAGCGCGTGCTGCTGCTTGAAGCCGAGCCGGCGTTTTCGGAGCGAGTCTTCCTTCGCTCGGTGCGTCGATGGGGCCGAAGGTGCTTTGGCCGGGACTGGCTTTGGGGTGACCTTAGCCAAGACACCGTGGCCGCGCTGCGCCACCATGTCGGAGTAGCCACCGGCATATTCGATCCAACGGCCGTCGCCTTCGAACGCTAGAACCGAAGAAACCACACGATCGAGAAAATCGCGGTCATGGCTGACCAGGAGCACGGTGCCCGGATAATCGTTCAGCATTTCCTGCAGGAGATCGAGTGTTTCGAGGTCGAGATCGTTCGTGGGCTCGTCCAGCACCAGTACATTTGACGGCTGGGCCAGGGCGCGCGCCAGCAAGACCCGGCCGCGTTCGCCGCCCGAAAGAGCGCTCACGGGCATTCGAGCCTGCTCGGGCGTGAACAGAAAATCGCTCATGTAGGCGGCCACGTGCTTGGTGGATCCGCCCGCCGTCACCACCTCGCCGCCGCCTGGCGTCAGCGCCTCGCGCAGCGTCATGGCCGGGCCGAGCGATGCACGGCTTTGATCCAGGGTCACGATCTGCAGGTTGGCTCCCAACGAGACGCGGCCGGAATCGGGCTGCAACGCACCCGTGAGCAGGTTGAGAAGCGTGGTCTTGCCGGCGCCGTTGGGACCGACGATGCCGAGGCGGTCGGTCCGCATTATCCGAAGCGTAAGGTCGCGAACGATGGCCTGATCGCCGAAGCTCTTGGCAACGCGCTTGGTCTCGATCACCAGTTTGCCGGAGGACTGATCCTCGGTCGTTGCGAGCTTGACGACGCCGGCAACGCGCCTCGCCTCGCGTCGGCCGCGGCGGAGCACATAGAGGTCGGCCAAACGTTTTTGGTTCCGTTTCCGGCGCGCGCTCACGCCGTAGCGCAACCAACTTTCCTCCGCGGCAATCTTGCGGTCGATCTTGTGGCTCTGGTTTTCCTCGATCTCGAGTTGTTGTTCGCGCCAGGTCTCGAACTCGGCGAATCCGAGTTCGACTCGCCGCGTCGCACCGCGATCGAGCCATATAGTGGTTCGGGTCAGTCGCTCGAGCAGGCGTCGATCGTGGCTCACGATGACAAGCGCGGCCGAAAGAGATTTCAGTTCGACTTCCAACCACTCGATGGCTGGCAGGTCGAGATGATTGGTCGGTTCGTCGAGCAGCAGGATGTCGGGTTTGGGCGCGAGCGCTTGGGCAAGCGCGCAGCGTCGGGCCTCACCGCCCGAAAGAGTTGACGGCTCTTCATCGCCGGTAAATCCGAGCTGTTCGAGCAAGCGCCGTACCCGGTTCGGGTCATTGCCGTGCGTCATCCCAGCCTCGACAAAAGCTCGTGTCGTGGCAACCCCGGAAAGGTCAGGTTCTTGCGGCAGGTATCGGATGGTCGCTCCGGATTGAATGGCCCGCTCGCCCTGATCGACCTCGAGCAATCCGGCCGCGATCTTCAACAGCGTCGATTTTCCTGACCCATTGCGACCGACCAACCCAATGGCATCGCCGGGATGGATCGCGATTTCAACCCCCGACAACAACGGCGGGCCGCCGAATGTGAGATGGATGTCGCGAAGCACGAGCAGCGGCGATGCCATTGCGGGTCCAGTTGAGTGGCGAAGGCGCACCCGTATCAACGCCAGGTCCGCCTGTCGAGGGCTAGCCGCTGTGGTGCTCGATAAACCGCCCCGAAATCGGCCCCCCGCCTACGATGTCGCGCCGCCGAAGGCGAACGTCGGCGTCCGGCATTGTTTCGGCCTCCAGGAAGACGCTCTAGTCGGCGGGAGGAAGCACCGCCAACACCGCTGGTTCAGGATTTGCGTCGGAAATCTCGACGATGAGCTTTTGAACCATCGCTTGGGCGAAGGAATGGAATCCGTCGACTTGGAGCGAAAAGGCTCCACGCCCGCCGATGACGTATTCTTTGAAATAGTTTTCGAGGCCACCCGGGGGATGGGTGTGCTCGGGAAACATCGGAAGCGGAACAGGGCTCAGGATCGCCAGTGCATTGATTGTCACGCCGGCTGCGACGGCCGCATCGCGTGCAATGGTTGGGAACCGGCCGTTGGTATTGGTGCCGTCACCGGAGATGTCGATCACCTGGCGCCCCGCCACGCCTTTGACGAGATCGAATCGATGCAGCGCGAAATCGATGGCTTCGCCGATGGCGGTGCGTCCGAAAAACGAGCGCGGCGCCGCGAGGATTTTTTCCGCCACCGCCGCCGCATCGTTCGCGTTGCGGATCACCGTCCAATCGACAATGAGCTGCTGCTCGCCGACGCCGGCCCACTCGAAGAGGCAGATTGCTATCGCACCATTCTCACCCGAGCGAATGGCGCTTAGAACGCGAGGGTCGGTCAATGCCTTGGCATAGCCTTCGCGCTGGACGCGGAATTCTTCGGCATCGACGCTGCGCGAAACATCAGCGCCAAGAACAAGCGCAAGATCGACCGTTTCGGCCGCCTCGACGCCCCAGCCGAGAAGCAGAAGGAGGGCAGAGGCGAAAAGCGTGTGGCGAACTCGCGTTCGTGCCTTTGCGTTTGCTGTTGTCCCGGTCACTTTCATCGACGGTGCGCGCGCGGCCGGAGGCGACCTTAGCGTAGCCAGCGCCACAGTTCGATGGTGGGGAGCGCCTCGTCCGGATCGGCGCGTTCGTATAACGGAACGCGGTGCTGACGTCCCAGTCCTCAGGCTGCCGGCGGCAAACCTAGGAAGTCGCGCTTACCGATGTCGACGCCGCAGTGGCGCAAGATCGCATAGGCTGTCGTCACGTGGAAAAAGAAGTTGGGCAGCAAATACTCGAACAGCAGCGCTTGGCCTTTGAACACACGAGGCTTGCCGCCAAGCGTCAGCGTCACGTCCTTCGTTTCGGACCCATCGACCTGGGCCGGCTTGAGGCTTTCGAGAGCGGCGATCGTCCGGGCGATCCGCGCCTTCGCTTGCTCGAACGTCGTGTCCGCCGCCGCCAACTTTTGCATTTCGGCACCGGACAGTCCGCTCGCGGCTTTCATGGCGAAATCGGCCGCCTCCCAGACCTGCATCGACAACGGGAACATGTCAGGAAAAAGACGGGTATTCAAGAGAACGGCCGGGTCGATCTTCCGAGCGGCGGCATGCGCTACCGCTTTATCCAACACAGCCGACAATGCCGACAAGAAATGGACGAACGCCGGCACGGACGCCTGATACATGGAGAGTGACATCGCGATTGATCCTTTGTTGATGCCGATGACAAGAGGGCTGCCGGAGCGAGCGTAGACATATTCCACAAGCGCCGGAAGGCGTGTGCCGTGACGCGCGCTAAACGCGTAGACTTTGATCCGATCAAGCTGATACCGAGGTTCCTCCGGGTCGACGCATAGTCACCGGTTTGTGCTCGTTCGTGAAAGACTGTCGATCCTGCCGCTGCGAAGTCCGTCCACCCGAGGTCCCTCCATTCGCCAACCAGACAAAGCCACCGCAGCGGACGCTCGAGCGAAGGGCGCGGCGGCCCGACTTCCGCGCCATGCCGCGGCGACCGAGCGCAATCGCGATCCGATCCTGGCTGTGCTCCAACAGGTGTTGCCGACGCGCGGTTTGCTCCTCGAAATATCGAGCGGTACGGGTGAACATGCCGCCTACATGACGCCCCGCCTGTCGTCCGATTTGCTCTGGCAACCGAGCGATGTCGCCCCGGAGGCGATTGTCGACATCGATGGCCATGCCCGCGAGAGCGGTTGCGCGCGGATTAACCCTGCCGTTGTTCTCGACGTCCGGTGGCCGTCTTGGCCCGTCGACTCCGCCGACGCTCTCCTCTGCTGCAACATGATCCATATCGCGCCGTGGACTGCAGCGGCGGGTTTGTTTGTCGGCGGCGCGCGAATCCTGCGCCAAGGTGCGCCGCTCCTGCTATACGGACCGTTCCGGCGTCGCGGCGTCCATACCGCGCCCTCGAACGCCGCGTTCGATCAGTCGCTCAAGGCCCGCGACGCCTCCTCGGGCGTGCGTTGCCTCGATACCGAGGTCGAACCGCTGGCCGAGTCGGCCGGCTTTCGCCTCGATCGGGTGTTCGAGATGCCAGCCAATAATTTTCTCGTCCTCTTTCGTCGCATCGGCGCATGACCGACGTTCTCGGGCCGGCGCGGGTGTTGCTGCGGCAAGTCTTCGGCTTCGGCGATTTCCGGCCGGGCCAGGCTAGAATCGTCGAAGCCGTTCTTCGCAACGAGGATATTTTGGCGATCATGCCGACGGGCAGCGGCAAGTCGCTCTGCTATCAATTGCCCGCCTTGCTCAGGCCCGGGCTTACGGTTGTTGTTTCGCCGCTCATCGCGTTGATGCGCGGGCAAGTCGGACAGCTGCGCGGCCATGGCATCGCCGCCGCCGCGCTCAACTCGACCAACGACGCAGATGAGAGCCGATCGATTTTTGGCGCCTTGCGCGAGGGCAGTCTGCGCTTGCTTTATGTCGCGCCCGAACGGCTGGTGCGCGACGAGACATTGGCGATGCTGCGGAGCGCGCGAACGAGCCTGCTTGCGATTGACGAAGCCCATTGCGTCTCGCAGTGGGGGCACGACTTCCGGCCGGAATACCTGAACCTCGGATCGGTTCGCGAGAGTCTCGGCGGGGTGCAGACCATCGCCCTGACGGCGACGGCCGATGTGGCGACCAGGGCCGACATCGAGCACAAGCTGTTCTCGCACCCGCCCAAGATATTCGTCAGTTCGTTCGACCGGCCTAATTTGCGGCTCGCGATGAGGCCGAAAAGCGGCGGCCGCCGGCAGGTTCTCGAGTTTCTAGCCGACCATCGCGGTTCAAGCGGAATAGTCTATTGTTCATCGCGCAAGCGCACGGAAGCTCTGGCGGAAACTCTCCGAGACGCGGGGCATCGAGCCATGCCCTATCATGCTGGACTCGATATCGAACGGCGCAACGCGAGCCAGGATGCTTTCCTGAAGGACGATGGCGTGGTGATCGTTGCCACGATCGCGTTCGGGATGGGAATCGATAAACCCGACGTTCGATTTGTTTGCCACGCCGATATGCCGCAAAACGTCGAGGCTTACTACCAAGAGATCGGCCGTGCCGGTCGAGACGGATTGCCGGCCGACACTTTGATGCTCTACGGGCTTGACGACATGCGGCTGCGCCGAGCGCAGATCGAGGACGGAGCCTCGAGCGAAGAACGCAAGCGCGTCGAACGGCAAAAACTCAACGGGCTCATCGCGCTATGCGAAGCGCCACGATGCCGCAGGCAGACGCTGTTAGCGTATTTCGGTGAGAGCGCCAGCCCGTGCCGCAACTGTGATCTTTGCCAAGAAGAGCATGAAGTATTCGACGGCACGGTTGATGCGCAAAAAATTATGTCGGCGATTTTGCGAACCGGCGAGCGCTTCGGTACCGAACATCTCATCGCCGTGTTGATGGGTACTGCAACCGACGCCGTAATGCGGTATCGGCACGACACATTGCCTACCTTCGGCGTCGGCAAGGATCGGACGACCAATGAATGGCGATCACTATTCCGCCAACTCTACGCGGCCGGGCTACTCTTCCTCGATATCGCCGAATACGGTCGCTGGACGATAACCGACAGCGGCCGGCGAGTATTGCGCGGCGACGAGACGATCAGCCTGCGCAAGGACGTCCTTCAGCCCGCTGGCACGCGCCGAAAGAAACGCGCTACCGCTCTCGACGCGCTCAAGCTGTCGCCGGCCGACGAGTCGTTGTTGGCGAGGCTCAAAGAATTACGACGACAGATCGCGGGCCAGCTCAAGCAGCCAACCTACGTGGTCTTTCCCGACCGCACATTGCTGGAAATGGTGGCGCGCAAACCGCGAAGCCTTGCGGCGATGCAGGATCTTTACGGGGTCGGCGAAACGAAGCTCAAGAAGTACGGCTCGTCGTTTCTCGCCGTCGTCGCAGGCGCCTAGCGCCACACCGCCTCAGCCGACCTTGACGTCTTCCCAAAAGCCGAACCGCTCGGCGACCTGCTTCATCTCGGGCCGCGGTGCCTCGTAGGACCAAGCCGCTCGTTTGTGGCGCTTGCCCTCGACCACGACGTCATAAAACTGCACACCATGCGGGCAGGCATGGTCGGATTCGGTCTTCGCCGCCTTTTCGAGCCAGTCGGTGCGCACCGCCACGCTCGGAAAATATTGGTAGCCGTGACATTCGACGATGTCGTTGCTCTCGGCGATCACGCGGTCTTCGATCGTTGCCCTCATTCGGGCCCTCCATGAAAAAAGATGCGGCAGTATATCCGATCTCGAACGCCGGTACCTAGCCGGCCGCCGACATCGGGCGGTCGCGCACCTGCTTCGAAATGCGACGCAAGAGGTCGGCATCGGCATCCGGCGTCAACGCGGCCCCAATTTTTTTCACTGTCTCGCGGGCGTAGACCGGGAGCGGGTCGACGCTGCGGGTCACGCCTCGTGGATCCTCCCCGCGCTGAACCGCTTCGATGCCTTCACGGACCATGCGCCGCATCATGGCGACGCCCCGATCCGAGGTCGCTAGGTGCTCGTTGGCGTGGACGGTCATCGCCCCTTGGCTGATCTGCGCCTCGTAGTCGCCGGGATCGCGTTGCATCACCTCGTAGGGACGGCCGCCCGAATTGCTGAGGTCGGCCGGCCAAACCTTGCCGAAATAGTCCTTGGACTCGCCGTCAAAGGAATAGGTAAACGCAAATTCGCGAGTGTTGAAGTCATCGACTGGGACGCGCCAACGAGTCAGCATCGGCAGCACCTCCCACTCGTCTTGGTTCGACTCGGCGAGCGGGAAGTGCGGTAGGCGGGAGAGCTGAATCACGTTCGGACAAACATACTCGAGCGATCGTACCCAGACGTGTTCGCCGACCCGCCGTGCTTCGTGGCACAGGATGCCGGTCGGCGTTTCCCAATAGTCGTCTTCACCCTCGATGCCGAGTTCCAGCAGCCCCTCGCCGTCATCGTTGAGGAACTGGGGCCCGGAAATCTGTGCGTGCAAATAGGCCTCGTGGACCGGGTCGACGATGTTGTCCATGATTTGTAGCCAGTTGCACGGCTTGTGGTTGCCGCCGAGGTGCTCGGCCAACCCCAAACGGACGCCGGGCGCCTCGAAGGTGGCGAACTTCCGAAACGGCGGCTTGGTCTCGGGCGGACCCATGTAGGCGAAGATCAGGCCGCAATACTCGATGACTGGGTAGGCGCCTTGGCAGAGTTTGCCCTTATAGGGGTTGTTGGCCGGTTCCGCCGGTGTGTCGAGGATCGTGCCGTCGACGTCGAACTGCCAACCGTGATAGCAGCAGCGAATACCGCGGTCCTCGATTTTTCCGAACTCGAGCGATGTGCCACGATGCGTGCAGTGGCGATCGAGCAGGCCGATCCGTTTCGAACGATCGCGGAAGATCACCAAGTCTTCGCCGAGGATGCGTATCGGAACCGGAAGATCGCCGAGCATCGGCGTTTGGGCGACCGGGTGCCAGAAACGGCGCAGGTATTCGCCGCCCGGCGTGCCGGGACCGACCTCGGCTAGAAACGTATCGGGCGGCGGAATCTGCGCCTGCAGGTAACCGCCGTAGGGAGTGGTCAAAAATCTTCTTTGCTTGGTCATGATTTCTACTCAGACGAGATAAATCGCAGTCTTTTCGTTCAACCCGCTCAGAGAGCGAGGCGTCGGCGCGCGATCGACGTAAAAATTGATCCGGTTGCCGTCGGGATCGCGGACGACGAGCGCGCGTCTCGACGGGGCATCGACTTCTGCCTCGATGGTCAGGCGCTCTTTTTTTGCGCGCGCGATCGAGGCTTCGAGATCGGCCTCGTCCGCGCACACGAAATTCAGGTGATGAAACTGAGCCGGACGCGAGGTTTTGGCGCGAAAGAGCGATAGGTCGCCAGTTCCGACCGCTCCGCGCAACACCGCATCGTCGGAGCTGTCGCCGCGACCGGCGAGCGCGAGACCGACTTTGTCGCGGTAGAAGGCGACCGTTGCTTCGAACTGATCGACCACCAGACAACAACCGGTGATCTTGACCGGGTGGAACACCGCGCCCTCGACGCGGACGATTTTCGGATTGAGTTCATAATTCGGTTCGGGATCGGGCGTAGCCGTATTCGGCGTCCAGTCGATGTTCGGCGCGTTGACCTCGCCGGTGCGGTCGCGCCACCAGCGTTTCTTCGTATCGGCATAAATCTCGTTGAGCGTTCCGACCGGATCGCGGAAGTAGACCGAGTACGATATGTCGTGGTCGTGCATCATATCGAAGCGAAAGCCATCGGCCGTGGCGCGTTGGTAGCCGCGGAGAAGGTCAACTTGGTTTTCCAGCTCCCAACCGATGTGAAACAGACCGACGATCATGCCGCGTGACGCCGGACCGTTCACCTCTACCATGCCGATGTCGTGGTGCGTGTTGCCGTTGTTGAGGAACCCGGCCTTGATCGGCGGCCGACGATAAGCTTCGCGCAAGCCGACCACGTTTTTGTAGAACGCCATCGAGCGATCGAGGTCGCTGACATAAATATTGGCATGACCGATTCGGCGCGGTCGAAAGTACCGGGCCTCGGTTGTCGCGGCCTTTTTTTCTATGACGGAACTGATCATCGCTCGTCCTTGACTTGTTCGGTGCGTTTCAGTGGTCAGGCCGCCGTCCGATACATTGGCGACGCAACAGTCCTATGATACGCAATCCGGCACTATTTCCTAGAGCAATGCATGCGCGCTAGTTTTGTTGACCTCGACGGCGTTGGAACGAGATACCTCCACGCTGGAGATGGCTATCCGATCCTGTTGTTGCACGGCGTTGGGATGGCTGCTGACTCGTGGGTGAAAAACATCGGACCGCTTTCCGAGCAATTTTCGGTATGCGCGCCCGATTTGCTTGGCTGCGGATTTACCGATGCCGGACCGCTAACCGACGGACCGCCGCAGCTTGCGATCGTTGCCCATCTGTCGCGCCTCATCGAGTTCCTGAACTGGCGCAAGTTCGCGGTCGTCGGCAGCTCTTTGGGCGGCCTCATCGCGGTGCTGCAATATTTGGCAATGCCCGATCGCATTGAATCGTTGGCCGTTGTCGGGTCGGCTGGGCTTCTGGCAGCCGAACAGAGCGAGCTGCGCGGCATATTCGAAGCGTCGCACCGGAACGGAAGCCAGGCGTACGCGGACAACTCGATGGAAACCTGCCGCCGTCGGCTCGCCAATATCGTTGTCGATATCGGCAGCATTCCGGACTCCGTTCTCCTGATGCAGATCAATGCCTACGCGCTGCCGTGGTCGTTCGCCGCTTACGAACGGCGATTGCTCGGTTTGATGAAGCACTTGGACGCTGGGCCCGACGGGTGGGTCAGTCACCGGTTGGAGGCCATTCGCGTCCCGACGCTGGCGATCGCCGGAAAACAAGACCCGCGCACAAACCCGGCGTGGGAAGACCGCGCGGTGCGCCGGATGCCGCAAGCGCGGCGCGAGACGTTCGACGATTGCGGCCATTTTCCGCATCTCGAATTTCCCGATCGGTTCAATGCGCTGATCGCCGCGTTCGTAAAGCAGTACGAGACCGCGCCGGGAGCTCGCGGTTAGGCGTCCACGCGCCGTTCGCCACGGAGCTTAATGTGGCCAAAGCGATCGAGCTGCGGTACCTTCGAGGACATAAGAGCCAGGGGAGGAATTTATGACACGCAGCACACTGTTGGCGTTTACCGCGGCGGTTGTCGTGATGGGAGTTGTCGGCAGCGCGCTCGCGCAGCAGCAAACGGTTCGGCTCAAAGGCCTGACGCCTTGGGTGACGAGCTACTACTGGAGCGAGCCATTCGCGATTTTTCAACAGCTGGTGAACACCAAGCTCAAGGGCAAAGTCGAGGTGACCTATCTCGGCGGTGCCGAAGTGGTGCCTCTGTTCGAGCAGTTCGAGGCGGTTCGGAACGGAACCATCGACGTGATCCTCGGCGCCGCGAGCTACTACACCGGGCAGATTCCCGAAGCGATGGCGGTGCAGTTCGCGACGATTCCGCCGACCAAGCTCCGGCAGAGCGGTTTTTACGACTTGATGCGAAAGATTCACCTCGATAAAGGCGTGGTGTACCTCGCCAACACCGGCGGCTCGCCCGGCACGGCGTTCCGTATGTTCGTCAACAACAAGCTGGAAAAGCCGGATTTCACCGGGCTCAAACTCCGCGTGACGCCGGTCTACGTCGCGCTCGTCAAGGCGATGGGCGGAACCCCGATCAATATGGCGCCCGGCGAAGTCTACACCGCCCTCGAACGCAAGGTCGTCGACGGCTACGGCTGGTCTTATGGCGGCATCGCCGATTTCGGTTGGCAAGAGGTGACCAAGTACGTGATCGACCATCCGTTCTATACGGCGAATACCGCGATCATCTTCAACAAGCGGGTTTGGGACGGATTTGCGCCGGAGGTCAAAGCGGAACTCGAAAAGATCGGTATCGAGCTCGAGGCGCGTTCGGAAAAATGGATGGCCGACTACATCAAGAAGGAGGACGCCCTCCTCAAGGGGCTCGGCGTGCAGATGATCAAGTGGGCCGGCGCGGACGCCGACCGGTACATCAAAACGATCTATGAGGCCGGTTGGAAAGAGTATCTCGAAAAGAACGGCGAAATCGGCGCCAAACTCAAGGCGCTCACCGAATAAGTCGGCCGTGCGTCGAACGAAAAGGGCCGCATCGCAGCGGCCCTTTTCTTATACCCGGCCGTACACCGGCACGACCGCGCTGCGCGTCGTACGGTTGTCCGGCGAAGCAAGGAAGGCGATCGTGCGCGCGACGTCGTCGACCTTGGGCCACTGCGCGTAGTCGGCTTGCGGCATGGCGCTGCGATTAGCTGGGGTATCGAGGATCGAGGGCGCGACGGCGGTGACCAGGATGTCCTCCGCCGCCAACTCTTCGCCAAGCGCCTGGGTGAGGGCTGCGACCGCGGCTTTAGCGGTGGTGTAGAGAACCATACCGCCCCCCGAGCGCGGCTCGACCGCTGGCCGCGCCGCGACGTTGACGAGGCGACCGCCGACGCCTGGGCTTTTACGGATTTTAGCGACCGACGCGCGACAACAAAGGTAGCAGGTGAGCACGTTCATGCTCATCATGGCGTGGAAGTCGCCGGTTCCGGTTTTCTCGATCGGCGCCATGGCGAACCCGCCGGCAAGGTGAACCGAGGCCCACAGCGATGGCAGGTCGTCGTAAAATAAATCGACCGCACCTTGATAGGTGAGGTCGACGTTCTCGATGACGTTGAGCTTCGGGTGGGAGCGATGAGCAAACCGCTCAAGCTCTTCGAGGCAAAAATTGGGGACGAAGCAACGGGCGCCGGCGCCAAGAAGGAGGCCGACAACGGCAGTGCCTAGAAACCCGGTACCGCCGGTTACCACGACGTCCCGGTCGCTGAAATCCATAGCCGAGCCTATCAGCCTCGAGCGACCGTGCTGTAAAGAACTACGGCGGCGATTGCGAGGCCGTAAAGAACCAGTGCCGCCCTGACCATGAACAGAATATTGCTCAACTTCTAAAGCGGGTGCCTTGAGCGCTCGTTGCCTCGACGTTCGGGCGAACGCTTTTCCGGGTCGCCAACCAGAGTCAGGTAAAACGGTCGAAACGGCACCGGTAGCGTCAAGCGCATGTCGACCGCGTGCTCGCGCCATGGCGTGTCCTTGAGGGCGGCGTAGAACGCTTTTTTCTGATCGGGCGAAAGGCTTTCGCGAATGATCGCCGGCATTCGTTCGAGCACTTCTTCGGCGTGGTTGATTACCGTATTGGATTGTTTGCCGCTCAAGGTTTGATCCCTACGATTCTCGTGCGGATTTTCCGGCCTTTCGCTATCAGATGCAATGGCGCAGGCTACTCCTGTACGCGGTGCTCCGATTGAAACACGGAGACGATCAATCCGAGTCCAATGGAGTACGTCATGCGGTCGCGGAACAACGGGCTGTCCTCGTTGGCCGCGCCGCGATGCACGTCGATGCGGCTGGCGAGGAAGGCGCGCGTGCGGGGAAAAATCGCACTGGTCATGCCGAACTCAAGACGGGTTCCGATGTAACCGGCGTCGACCGCGTACGCCAGCCGCGTCGCGGTCGCGAAGGTCGGCGTAACTTCGTAGAAGTAGTCCATGAGGGCGGCCGATCCAAAGATCGGCCCAATGCCGAGCTTCAGCTTTATCGGGGCATCGAGAAAACGGTCATTCTGATAAGCAAGTTGCGGCGCAAACGTAAAGCCACGGTGGTCGACGCTCGAAAAATCGGTCGAGAAAACGGCGCGGATCGGCAACTCGAGGTCGATCTTGGCGTCGCGGGCGGCGCGCGCTAGCGTTGCCTGAAGCCGTGGCCCGATCTCGACGAGATAGTCGAGGTCCGGCATGCCACGCCTCGCGTCATTGCCGCGCGATCGCGTCGGGAACGATCCGTTGAGGCTGACGTCGAGTTCGACATCATCGGTGTGCACGAAGCGGCCTCGGATGAGTCCTTTGTCGTCGCTGCGCAGGAAATCGCCACGGTACGCCACGTAGGGTAGGGCGATGCCGTGCCAGTGGTTTTGACCGGCCGCTGGGTAGTCCGGCAAATTGGCGATACCGCCGGCGACGCCTAGCTCGAACAGCGGCTTTTGCTGTTCTTCGGCGTGAGCCGTCAGGACGGACGCGCCGAATGACAGCGCGAACACTAAAAAACAGCCCGGGCCGAAGCCCGGGCTGTTCAAGCTGTGGCGGGCCTTGCGAGCCGCCACCGGGATCAAACGACGCCGTAAGCGAGCATCGCGTCGGCTACTTTGATGAAACCGGCGACATTGGCACCGCGTACGTAGTCGATGTACTTGTCCTTCGGGTTGCCGCCATACTCCTGGCAGCGATCGTGGATCCCCTGCATGATCTCTTTGAGCATTCGCTGCAGTTCCTCTTCTTTCCACGATAGTTTGGCGCTGTTTTGGCTCATTTCGAGACCGGAGACGGAGACGCCACCGGCGTTTGCCGCTTTCGCCGGACCAAACGGTATCTTGGCCGCGACGAAAGCGTGAACCCCATCCTGCACGGTCGGCATGTTGGCGCCTTCCGACACGCCTTTGCAGCCGTTCTTGATCAAGGTCTTCGCGTCATCAAGCAAGATTTCGTTCTGAGTTGCGCACGGTAAGGCGTAGTCGCACGGAATGCTCCACGGCCGCTTGCCGGCGAAGTACTCGCTACCTTTGAACTTCTTCGTGTACTCCTCGATCCGGCCCCGCTTCACTTCTTTGAGTTCCTTGATCCACTCAAGTTTCTCTTGTGAGATGCCGGCCTTGTCGTAGATGTAGCCATCCGAGTCGGAGAGGGTCACCGCTTTAGCGCCGAGCTGATTCAATTTCTCGACCGCGTGGGTGGCAACGTTGCCGGAGCCCGAAACCAGGCAGACTTTGCCTTCGAGGCCTTCTTTCCGGACCTTCAGCATGTTTTCAAGGAAATAGACGGCGCCGTAGCCGGTGGCTTCGGTGCGGATCAAGCTGCCGCCGTATTCGAGACCCTTGCCGGTCAATACGCCTGTAAAGCGGCTGGTGAGCCGCTTCCACATGCCGAACATGTAGCCGATCTCGCGACCGCCGACGCCGATATCGCCGGCCGGGACGTCGATGTCATCGCCGATGTGGCGAAACAGTTCCAGCATGAACGATTGGCAGAATCGCATGACTTCGTTGGCCGACTTGCCCTTGGGATTGAAGTTGGAGCCGCCCTTGCCGCCTCCCATCGGTAGACCGGTGAGAGAATTTTTGAACGTCTGCTCGAAGGCCAGGAACTTGAGGATCGACTCGTTGACGCTCGGATGGAACCGGATGCCGCCCTTATACGGGCCGATCGCGTTGTTATTTTGGACCCGCCAGCCGCGGTTGACGCGGATATGACCTTGGTCATCTTCCCAGCATACGCGGAAACTCACGATGCGGTCGGGCTCCGCGATGCGACGCATGATCTCCCAGCGGTGATACCTTTCCTTGTCCTTGATGTAGTCCCATAGGCTTGAGGTGACTTCGTATACGGCCTGATGAAATTCAGTCTCGCCCGGATTACGGTCCTTTACGCCCTGGACGAACTCGTCGAGGGTCGGCACTTTGTAGCCAGTGGCCATAGGTATTTCCCCTTTGCTAGGCTTTGGCAGCTTGCCGTTCCGCAGATTGAGGCTGAAGGTACTCTTTTCGGGCTTCAAACTGAAGCCTGTATGGACGCGCAGGCGGATTGGTCACAACGGCTGGACTAGCCTCGATTTCCTGATCTAGCGCCCGCCCAGGATAGCTCGATTTCGATTTTCCTCTCCGGCACGTGAAAATATTCATGAATCAAAGTATGTTATAGGTAGTCTTTCCGCGTGCGCCTTGACTCACGCATCCTTTTCACCTGAAACCGGTGAGATTGTCGATGTCTTTCAACACGTCCCAAGAAAAGAAGCAAAAGCTCCAAGAGGTTGCCAATAGACTCCATCGCCTGTCAAAGCTCGGTGAAGAGGGGTCGCTCGTGGCTTTTGCCGAGCGTTTCTACGAGTGGGTGGCCCCAGAAGACTTGACTTCGATCCCAATCGAGTCGCTTGCCGGCTCGGCGCACTCGATGTGGCGGTTTGGCCAGCAACGGCCGGCGAATAAACCTTTGGTCCGCGTTTTCGATCCGACTGGCGCGGAACACGGTTGGCCCTCGCCTCATACGGTCATTGAGATCATCAACGATGACATGCCGTTTCTGGTTGATTCGGTTACGGCGAACCTTGAACGCCACAATATTCAAGTCCACCTCGTCATCCATCCAATTATCAGCGTCGTTCGCCATAAATCGGCGGTTCGAGTCGTCGCCGACGGTAGCGGCACGCGTGAGTCGTGGATTCACGTTGAAATCGAGCGCCAGCCGGACGCTAAGCGGCGTGACGCGATTGCTAGTTTCTTGCAGGCGGCTTTTTCCGATGTGCGGGCGGCGGTCGCCGACTGGAAACGCATGATCGTCGCGGTACGACAGGTCGCGGTGACGCTCAAGGTAGCGCCCAAACAGATCGAGGCATCGGAAATCGCGGAAACGCGCGAGTTTCTCGATTGGGTCGCGGACAACCATTTCACGCTGCTCGGGTATTGCCGTTTCGACTACGTCCGACAAAACAAGAAAGAGTCGTTTAAGCCGGTGAAGGGAACGGGGCTTGGTATCCTGCGTCGGTCCGAGACGATGGACGTGGTGGGAAAAAGCGGCTGCGCCTCCGAGATACGCGAATTCCTCAAACAACCGATCGCGATGATCGTCACCAAAGCCGGTAAACGTTCGACCGTACACCGCGCGGCCTACCTCGATTACATCGGCGTTAAGCGTTTCGACGGCGGCGGCGTGGTCATCGGCGAGGATCGTTTCGTCGGCTTGTTTACATCGACCGCCTATAGAGAAAGCCCAACGCGGATTCCGTACCTGCGCCGAAAAGTGGCGCAGGCGATGGAACGGAGCAAGCTTCCGGCCGGGAGCCACGCCGTCAAGGCCCTCCTCGACATCATCGAGACTTATCCGCGCGACGAACTTTTTCAGATGACGCCGGACGAGCTGTATGAGGCCGCGACCGGCATTCTCCGCCTCGAAGATCATCCGCGGACACGCCTCTTTGTCCGCTCCGATCGCTTCAAGCGGTTTGCCGCTTGTCTGGTCTACGTGCCAAGGGAAAAACATACGACCGAGTTGCGGTTGAAATACGCCAAGACTCTCGCCGAAGCGTTCAACGGCCGCGCCTCCGCGTTCTACACGCACATCGGTGACGATGCGCTGGCGCGGCTTCATTTCATCATTGGGCGTACGCCGGAGACTACGCTCGAGCCCGATCCGATCGAACTCGAGGCGAAATTGGTCGCCGCCGGTCGAACGTGGGATGAGCGACTGAAAGCAGCGCTCATTGCCAGCCGGGGTGAAAACGATGGCGCGACCGTCTACACTTCCTTCGCCAATGCATTTGGCGCCGCCTACCAGGCAGTGGTCGAACCCGAAGACGCGGTCGTCGACCTTGAGCGCATTGCCGCGCTCAAGAGTGCGGCCGAGGTCGACGTTCGTCTTTATCGCCGCGCAGACGGCCGAGAAGATCGTGTTCATGCCAAGCTCTACCGGATCGAACGTCAGGTCGTTCTCTCCGAATGCATGCCGATGCTCGAGCACCTCGGGGTTCGAGTGAACGAGGAGCAAGCCTATCAAATCAATACCCAGACGCGACCAGGCGGGTGGATCCACGACTTCGAACTCGAACATCCGCTCGGCCAGAAGCTCGATCTCGAGTCGATTCGGTCTGGGTTTGAGGACGCATTTGAGGCGGTGTGGCGCGGCGATGCCGAAGATGATGGCTTCAACGCGCTCGTCATTCGCGCCGGCTTGAGCTGGCGCCAAGTCGTGATTGTACGCGCGTACGCCAAGTACTTTCGGCAAATCAACGTACCGTTCAGCCAGGAGTTGATGGAGCAGACTCTCATCAAGCATGCGCCGATCACGCGTAAATTGGTCGAGCTATTCGAAGCTCGCTTTAACGTCGCCGCGGGGCTCAAGCCGCGCGATTCGAGCAAAGCGGTGGCCGTGATCGAGAGCGCGCTTGCGGCGGTTGAGAACCTCGACGAAGACCGGATCCTGCGGCGCTACCTGAACCTCATGGTCGCGACGCTCCGCACCAATTACTACCAGCCGGCCGCGAACGGCGGACAAAAGCCGTACGTTTCGTTCAAGCTCGATTCGAAGGCCGTCGATGGATTACCGCTTCCCAAGCCGCTGGTCGAAATCTGGGTCTATGCGCCCCGCGTCGAAGGTATCCACTTGCGCGGCGGCCGGGTCGCGCGTGGCGGCCTGCGGTGGTCGGACCGTCGCGACGATTTTCGCACCGAGGTCCTCGGACTCTTCAAGGCGCAGATGGTCAAGAACGCGGTCATCGTCCCGGTCGGTTCCAAGGGCGGGTTCGTGCCTAAGAGGCTCCCTGCTGGCAGCAGCCGCGAAGCGATCCAGGCCGAAGGCATCGAGAGCTACAAGATGTTTCTCTCGGGGCTGCTCGATGTCACTGACAATCTACTTGGCGGGAAACCCGTCGCACCGAAGAGCGTCGTTCGCTATGACGGCGACGACCCCTATCTCGTGGTCGCGGCCGACAAAGGTACGGCGACGTTCTCGGACATCGCTAACGGCGTCGCCCATGACTATGGCTTTTGGCTGGGCGACGCGTTCGCTTCCGGCGGCTCGGTCGGCTACGACCACAAAAAGATGGGTATCACCGCCAAGGGTGGCTGGGAATCGGTCAAACGCCACTTCCGGGAATTGGGCGTCGATTGCCAGACGACAGACTTTACGTGCGCCGGCATCGGCGACATGGCGGGAGACGTGTTTGGCAACGGTCTCTTGCGATCGTGCCACACAAAGTTGATCGCCGCTTTTAACCACCTCCATATTTTCATCGATCCCGATCCGAATCCGGCGGCAAGCTTCAAGGAGCGCGAGCGGTTGTTTGCGTTACCACGCTCGGCCTGGACCGACTACAACGCGAAGCTGATCTCCAAGGGCGGCGGCGTGTTCGATCGCAAAGCGAAATCGATCAAGTTGTCTGTGGAGGCGCGCCGAGCTCTGGCGATCGAGGGACCAGACACCTTGACGCCGGCGCAACTGGTGAACGCCATTCTCAAAGCGCCGGTCGATCTGTTGTGGAACGGCGGAATCGGTACGTATGTCAAGTCGTCGAGCGAAACCAACGCCGAAGTTGGAGACCGCGCCAACGATGCGCTGCGGGTCAACGGCGGCGAACTGCGTTGCAAGATCATCGGCGAAGGCGGCAACCTCGGTTGCACGCAACGCGGACGTATCGAAGCGGCGCTGAGCGGTGTCAGGCTCAACACCGACGCCATCGACAACTCGGCAGGGGTTGACTGTTCGGACCACGAGGTGAACATCAAGATCTTGCTCGGTGCGCTTGAGCAGTGCGGCAAGTTCAAGCGCTCGGCGCGTGACAAGCTGCTTGCGAGCATGACGGACGAAGTCGGAGAGCTGGTATTGTCCGACAATTATTTACAAACGCAGGCGATCTCTTTCGCACAAGCACATGCAGTGGAGAGAATCGACTCCGATGCGCGCTTTATTCGCGAACTCGAACGGCGCGGCCAGCTCGACCGTGCGGTCGAATACCTACCTTCGGACGAAGAGATCGCGGAGCGGCAGGCGGCCGGTAAAGGACTGACTCGGCCCGAGATTGCCGTTCTGCTTGCGTACGCCAAAATGACGCTCTACGACGCAATTTTAGCCAGCAACCTGCCGGACGAACGCTATTTGATCGGCGACTTGCAATGCTATTTTCCGAAAGCTCTGTGTAAGAAATACGGAACGGCGATGGAGAACCATCAGCTGCGCCGGGAGATCATCGCCACATTCATTGCTAACTCGATCGTCAATCGCGCTGGGCATACGTTTGTGAGCGAAATGTTCGAGGATGGCAAAAGTGTAGCCGACATTGCCCGGGCCTACACCATCGTGCGCGAAGTATTCGATCTGCGCTCGCTCTGGCACGGGATCGAGGCGCTCGACAACAAAACGACCGCCAAGCGCCAAATCGCGATGATCAGCGAAGTGCAGCGGTTGATCTTCACCGCAACTCGTTGGTTTCTCACCAACGTACCCGCACCGCTCGCCGTCGAGGCGACGGTCGCCGCATTCGCGCCCGGCATCAAGTCGCTTGCGGGCCGCGTTGAAACTCTGGTCGCTAAAATCGATGCTGCTAAATTTGCCGAGAACGCCCGCGCTATCGAAGCCGACGCCGTCCCGCGGGCGCTGGCGGGGCGAATCGCCGAGCTTTCGGTCGTCGGCGCTGGCTTGCATATCGTTCAGGCCGCCAAAGCGCGTAAGCGCTCGGTCGACGATGTTGCGCGCGTCTATTTCGAACTCGGCGCTCGGCTTGGGCTCGACTGGCTCCGCTCGCAAGCCGAGGACTTAGTCCCGCGCAGCTCGTGGGAACAAAAGGCGCTCGCTGCGATCATCGACGATCTGTACGGGCAGCAGCGTGCTCTAGCCTCCCGGGTGATCGAACTCAAGAAAGGTGCCGCTCCCGCCAAGATGATAGAGGTATGGGAGAACGCTAACCGCTCGGTGGTGACTCGAAGCCAGGATCTCATCAACGAGTTCAAGACGTCGGGCGGGATGGACATCGCCCGGCTCGCGATCGCCAATCGTCAGGTTCAGGCGATGATCGTTGGGACCAATTAACAGCGATGAACGCGCCCTCTGGCACCGCCTTTACCGATCGTCGCGGGCGGATCGCCTGGGCATTCTACGATTGGGCGAACTCACCGTTCACGACGCTTATCATCACGTTCATCTTCGCCGCCTATTTCAGCAAAGGCATCGTTAAGGACGATGTCGAGGGCCAGGCGCTGTGGGGCTATGCCGCCGGAACCAGCGCTTTCGTCGTCGCCGTCTTGAGCCCGCTGCTTGGCGCCATCACCGATGCGCGCGGCCGACGCAAGCCGTGGCTTGCCGGCTTCACTGCGCTTTGTGTGATCGGGACTGCGGCATTGTGGTACGCGCTACCGGCGCG
>SHVV01000013.1 GCA_009694095.1 Alphaproteobacteria bacterium
GATCTCGGATTTCTGGCGCGGACCGGCGAGCAGTTTCATTGGTTCAATGAAGGGTACGCGACGTTTGACGATTTTCTCGGCGCGCTTTCTTCCGCCAAGCGCAAGGCGATCCGCAAGGAGCGCCGCGAGGCGCTTGCCAACGGCATCACCGTCGAGCGCCTCGCCGGCACCGCGATCGGTGAGCGCGAGTGGGATGCTTTCTTCGCGTTCTATCTGGACACCGGCAGCCGCAAATGGGGCAATCCTTACCTCAACCGCGCGTTTTTTAGCGCCGTCGGCGCGGCGTTGGCGGATCGCATCGTCCTCGTCATGGCGAAACGCGAAGGGCAGCCGATTGCCGGGGCACTCAATTTCGTCGGCAGCGACGCGATTTACGGCCGCTATTGGGGCGAAATAGAGCACCACAAGTTTCTCCATTTCGAAGTTTGCTACTACCAGGCGATCGAATACGCCATCGAAGCCAAGCTGGCGCGGGTCGAAGCCGGCGCGCAAGGCCAGCACAAACTAGCCCGGGGCTATCGCCCGGTTCATACCTATAGCGCCCACTGGATCGCCAACCCGTCGTTTCGCGACGCGGTCGCTCACTTCTTGAAACGCGAGCGCCGAGCGGTCGAGAACGAAATCGCTACGCTCTCCGACCACACTCCCTTCCGAAAAACCGCCAACGACCCCCACGCGCGCGACGCACACCATTCCGAGGCGTCGGACACAACCCCTGAGAGCGAGACTTGAACATGACCAGCGATCCCTACTGCATTTTCTGCAAGATCGCCGCCGGCAACGAGCCGAGTTTCACAATCTACGACGACGCCGAGCCCGGTCGCGACAGCGAAGAGTAGACCCGACCGCAAAGATAACGGCCGACCGAAAACGCGATCAAGCAGTTCGCGAAAAAGGTCCGGCCAAGATTAAGAGCGCGCCAGCGCCCTCTTTTTCTCGAGTCCAAGCCCAAGCCCCGCCAAGCGGTAAAAAACGAACAGCCATACGAACAACGACACTCCCAGGGTCGTTGCTTGCAAAGCTACGTTCGTTGTCATCGATCCGCACCCGGTGGATGAAAATCGGTCGACGTTCAGTCGGCAAGCGCCGGCACCTTGTCGGGCTCCTCGCCGTCCCCGCCCCGCTTCTTCTTGATCGCCTTATCGGAGGTCGGATCGATCGGCGTGTATTCGAAGTCGAGCTCGTTGTTGCCGAGCTTGATCAGCACCGTGCCGCCCTTGACGAGCCGGCCGAATAAAAGTTCATCGGCCAGTTTCTTCTTGACGTTCTCCTGGATGAACCGGGCCAACGGCCGCGCGCCGTAGAGATCGTCATAGCCCTTGGTCGCAATCCAGACCCGCGCTTCGTTGGTGAGCTCGATCGCGACCGAGCGATCGGCGAGTTGGTCCTCGAGTTCGAGGATGAATTTATCGACCACGAGCGCGACGACATCGGGTGCCAAGCCGGCGAACTGAATGACGGAGTCGAGCCGGTTGCGGAACTCGGGCGTGAACAGGCGCTTGATCGCCTCTTCGTCCTCGCCCTCGCGGCGACCGCGGCCGAAGCCGATTGCATTTTTGCTCGCTTCCGACGCTCCGGCGTTCGTCGTCATGATCAGAATCACGCTGCGGAAATCGATCGTCTTACCGTTGTGATCGGTGAGCTTGCCGTGATCCATCACCTGCAACAACAAATTGAAGAGGTCCGGGTGCGCTTTCTCGATTTCGTCGAGCAATAGAACTGCATGCGGGTGTTGATCGATCGCATCGGTGAGCAGCCCGCCCTGGTCGAAGCCGACGTAGCCGGGCGGCGCGCCGATCAGTCGCGAGACCGTGTGCCGCTCCATGTACTCCGACATGTCGAAGCGCACCATCTCGATGCCCATGATCTTAGCCAATTGGCGCGCGACTTCGGTCTTGCCGACGCCCGTCGGCCCGGAAAAAAGGTAGCTGCCGATCGGTTTCTCACCCTCGCGCAAGCCAGCCCGCGCCATCTTGATCGCCGCGGCAAGCGCCTCGATCGCCTTATCCTGGCCAAACACGACCGCCTTGAGATCGGATGCCAGGGTGCGCAGCGACTCGGTGTCGTCCTTCGACACCGACTTCGGCGGGATGCGAGCAATCTTGGCGATGACGTCCTCGATTTCCTTGACGCCAATAGTCTTTTTGCGCTTCGCCTCGACCACGAGCATCTGCGAGGCGCCCACTTCGTCGATCACGTCGATGGCCTTGTCGGGAAGCTTGCGATCGTTGATGTATTTGGCGGCGAGCTCGACCGACGCCTTCACCGCGTCGTTGGTGTAGCGAACCTTATGAAATTCTTCGTAATAGGGCTTGAGCCCCATCATGATCTTGATCGCGTCCTCGACCGAGGGTTCCTCGACGTCGATCTTCTGGAAGCGGCGCAATAGCGCACGGTCTTTCTCGAAGTAATTGCGAAACTCCTTGTAGGTCGTCGACCCGATGCAGCGGATCTGCCCGCCCTGCAGCGCGGGCTTGAGAAGGTTCGACGCGTCCATCGCCCCACCCGACGTCGCGCCGGCGCCGATCACGGTGTGAATTTCGTCGATGAACAGAATGGCGCCCTCGTACTCCTCGAGTTCGGTCAGCACCGCCTTGAGCCGCTCTTCGAAATCGCCGCGGTAACGCGTGCCTGCGAGCAACGAGCCCATGTCGAGCGCGAAAATCGTCGCGTTCTTCAGCACCTCGGGCACCTCGCCGTGCACGATCTTGCGCGCGAGCCCCTCGGCGATCGCGGTCTTGCCGACGCCCGGATCGCCGACGAACAGCGGATTGTTCTTGGTGCGCCGGCATAAAATCTGAATCGTGCGGTCGATCTCGCGCTCGCGTCCGATCAACGGATCGATCTTGCCGGCCAGCGACTTCTCGTTGAGGTTGATGCAATAAGCCGTCAAAGTTTCGGCGCCTTTTTTGACCACGTGCTCGCCCGACGCCTGCTCCTCGGCGCCGCGGACCGAGCGTGTCTCGGGGCGGCCGGAGCGCTTGGCAATGCCGTGCGACATGTAGCTCACGGCGTCGAGTCGGGTCATGTCCTGCTGCTGCAAGAAGTAGACGGCGTGGCTTTCACGCTCCGAGAAGATCGCGATCAGAACGTTGGCGCCGGTGACGGACTCGCGGCCGGACGTCTGCACGTGAATCAAAGCGCGCTGTATGACGCGCTGGAATCCGGCGGTCGGCTTGGCGTCCTCGTCGGTGTCCACCACGAGGTTTTGTAGTTCTTCATCGACGTAACGAGTAAGTGCCTCGCGAAGTTTCGGCACCTCGACGTTGCAGGCCTGCATCACCGCGACCGCATCTTCATCCTCGGTCAGCGCGAGAAGCATATGTTCAAGCGTGGCATATTCATGTTGGCGTGCGTTGGCGCGCGCCAGCGCCAGGTGAAGGGTTCGTTCGAGATTGCGAGAAAACGAGGGCACGTTACCACCTATCGCTTAGTCTTTTTCCATCGTGCATTGCAGCGGATGCTGGTCTTGCCGGGCAAAGTCGATGACTTGCGTCACTTTGGTCTCAGCGACCTCGTAAGTAAAGACGCCGCAAATCCCGACGCCTTTTTGGTGAACATGCAACATGATCCGGGTCGCCTCGTCACGGGTCTTGTTGAAGAACCGTTCCAGAACATGGACCACGAACTCCATCGGCGTGTAGTCATCGTTGAGCAACAAGACCTTGTAGAGCGAGGGCTTCTTGGTCTTCACCTCCGTCTTGGTGACGACGCCGACCCCATCACCTTGGTGATGCCCCGGCTTTCTCGGATCGCTCATTGTGCTCGCAAAACGGTAGGCCACTCGACTTATCGATATTAAAGCAGATACGGGCTTGCTCAAGTGTCTCGGCGTCGCTGTCTAGGAGTTAGTGCAACCCGGTCGCGCGCCCAGGGCAATTTTTAGTCGCTCGGCAGGTTCTTATAGACGCCGAATCCTTACTTTCCTACAATCACTTAACAATAAGGGTTGGTCGGATGAAATACATCCGCGGGATGGCGCGGTCGCGAATTGGAACGTGGAGAGGGTTGCAAGTGGCAGCAATGACCCGGCGACAGAGCGTCGTTCTTTTATTCATCACACTTATTTTTGTAGTCCTGGGCGGAGCAGGCGCCGAACTCGCACGGGCCGAACGACGAACCGTCGACCGCCAAGCCGCGTTCGTCGTTGATGCCAGGAGTGGCGCGGTTCTTCTTGAATCGGATGCCGACGAGCGCCGCATCCCGGCCTCACTCGTCAAAATGATGACTCTCTATCTAACGTTCGAAGCGCTTGAATCGGGCAAGCTCCAACTCGGCCAAAAACTTGCGGTTTCCGGCAGCGCGGCCGACCAGGAACCAACCAAGTTGGGATTGGTCCTCGGACAAACGATCACCACGAGCGATGCAATTTTCGGGATTGTGACACGGTCGGCAAACGACGCGGCGGTCGTCCTTTCGGAGGCGCTTGCGGGGAGCGAAGACCGTTTCGTGACCGCGATGAATGCCAAAGCCCGCAAGCTTGGCATGGAACACACTCTCTACCGCAACGCTTCAGGGTTGCCGGAGCCGCTGCAATCGACGACGGCGCGTGATATGTCGATTCTCGCCCGCGCGCTGATCGATGACTTCCCGAGCTACTATCACTACTTTTCCACCGAGCGTTTTCGCTATCGCAATCGAACCTACTTCAATCACAACAAGCTTCTCGGCGCGTATCCGGGCGTAGACGGCATCAAGACCGGGTACACTCGGGCGTCCGGCTTCAACATCGTCGTTTCAACAGAACGCGGCGGTAGGCGCGTGATTGTCGTCGTCATGGGAGGCGACACGGCGCGCGATCGCGACACCACCGCTCGAGCAATTCTCGAAGGCGTTTTTAGCGAGACGATGGTCGCCCTGGCCGAGCCGAAGAAACCACGGGCGGCGACGCTGGTTGCGACCCCGCGCGGGCGCATGCCACAGACCGCGAAACGCGAGATACCGCCCGAACCGGCCCTCGGCGATGGATTGACCCTCGTTTCTGCCGAAGCGCGCGAGCCAAACAATTGGGGCATTCAAGTCGGAGCGTTCCGACTCCAGGCCTCGGCCGAAAAAGAGGCGAAGCGAGCTCGTTCGCTTGTGTCCTCCCTCAAGAGCGCTCGAATAACGATCGAGAACGCGACCGAGCGGGGTAAGGTGCTGTTTCGCGCTCGATTACTCGGCTTGAGCGAGGTATCGGCGCGGACGGCATGTACCGCGCTTAAACGCAAACGACTCGTCTGTCTGCCGGTGCGGCCGGATGGCGAAACTGGTTAACTTCGGAACGCCGCCGCCAGGCGTCCGGCTTGGGATGGCGAAACCCGGTCGTTCACACTAAGCTTGGCGTGCCCAAAGAGGGTATTTAGTTCCAATCCATAACCAAGGTAGCGCCATGAACAAGCGCCCGCTCCGTCCGATTACTGAAGCCGAGATCCGCCGCTACGACGAGGATGGCTTCCTCCTCGTCAAGGGACTGTTCGATATGGATTGGGTCGAAGCGATGCGTGACGCAGTCGACGACGTCCTGAACAACCCGGGTCCTCAGAGCATGGAGATCGCGGGCGACGACGGCACCGCCGGACGCTTTACCTTCGACGCCTGGATTTGGACCTACAACAAGAAATTTGGCGACGTCGTCTTCAATTGTCCGGCGCCCGAGATCGCCAGTACGTTCATGCGCTCAAGACAAGTCAACCTAGTGTTCGACTATATCTCGGTGAAAGAACCGCACACGCCGAAGAAAACAGCCTGGCACCAGGATGCGCCAGGTAATCCGGTCGAGGGCATGCAGGCGTGCAGCATGTGGATCGCCCTTGATCATGTGCTGCCCGAAAGCGGCGCGATGAAGTACGCGCGCGGTTCGCACAAATGGGGCAAAGCGTTCGAGCCGGTGGGTTCGGGCGACGTCTACAAACACGAGGCGTATGCCGGCCGCAAAGACGACGAGCGTCCACCCGACGGCCTATTTCAAATGCCCGACATCGATGCCGATCCGAAGGCTTTCGATGTCGCGGTGGTCGCAACCGAGCCGGGAGACTTCATTATCCATAACCTCATGACGGTACATGCGGCCGGCGGTAACCTCACGGACGGTCGCCGACGCGCTTTTGGCCTCCGTTTTGCTGGCGAGCAGGCTACCTACGCCATTCGCAACACCAAGCTCAATATCCGTCCGCTCGCCGATCCAGGGCTGAAGGACGGAGATCGCTTCCCGGCCGATCCGCGCCACCGCTATTTTCCCATGATGTGGCCTCGTGCAGCCTGAAGCCGTCGCGATCGACAATCGGCGCTTATTTTCACGGACCAGCGGGGACACTAGGGTACTGGAGCTCACGAGGAGGGGACGTTGAATCCGAATCCGCTACGCCATGTTACCGACGCCGAGGTCGAACAATTCGATCGCGATGGGGTGATTATCGTCCGCAACGTGTTCGACCGAGAATGGATCGAATACATGCGTGCAGCCGTGGACGAGGTGCTCGCCAATCCAGGCGAATACACGATCGACATCGACAAGGGCAAAAAACCAGGGCGTTACATTTTCGACACCTGGCTGTGGCCGGTCAACGACAAATTCCGCCAGATCGTGTTCGACTCGCCGGCAGGCGCCGTCGGTGCCGAATTGATGCGCGCCCGGCAAGTGACGCTGGTATTCGATTTTATTTCGGTCAAAGAGCCAAACACGCCCAAGCCTACGCTCTGGCACCAGGACGGCCCGGGCAATCCGGTCGAAGGACCGCAATCGATCAGCGCCTGGATTGCGCTCGATAGAGTAACCGCTGCAAGCGGCGCTATGCGGATGATCCGCGGCTCGCACCGGTGGGGTCGGCGGTTCGAACCCAAAGGTTCCGGCGATGCAGCGGTCAATCCCAATTATGCAGGTCGCGACAAAAAAGGCGCGCGACCGGTTGGACTTGAGGACATGCCAAACATCGACGCCGAATTAACGAAATACGACATCGTCCAGTTGCCGTGCGAAGCGGGTGATGTGGTTTTTTTCGATATGCTGACGTGTCACTCTTCGCCGGGCAATATGACCGATAGCCGCCGGCGCGCGATCGGCCTGCGCCTTGCCGGTGAAAAAGCAACTTACGCCGTCCGCAATACGTTCCTCTCGATCCACCCACACATTGAAGTCGGATTGACGGACGGTCAGAACTTTCCGCCGCAGCGCAGTCACCACATTTTCCCGCTGATTTGGCCGCGCACCGCCGCTTAGCCTCACTGACGTCGGCGTCGTGAACCTTTCCCCGCTCCGTCCGATCGCGGCAGACGAAATCCATGCCTTCAAGCGCGACGGCGTCGTTTGCCTGCGCGGCATGTTCGACCGCGAATGGGTCGAACGAGCGCAAGCTGCGCTCGAACGTATCCTGGCGCACCCGACCGAAGAGGGAAAACTGATCAATCCGCCCGGATCGCCCGGCCGTTTCGAGCGCGACCTCTTCATGTGGATGTACGACGCTGACTTCCGCGCTCTTGCCACCCAATCGCCGATCGGCGAAATCGGCGCCACGCTGTTGCAGTCGCGCCAGGTCACGTTTCTTCTCGACATGCTGCTCGTCAAAGAACCGCACACGCCGGCCCTTACCCCCTGGCATCATGATCAGCCCTACAACTGGGTCGACGGTCGCCAAGTCTGCGGAATGTGGCTCTCGCTCGACCACGTGACCGCCGAGTCGGGTGCCGCCGAGTGGATCAAAGGTTCGCACAAGTGGGGCCGCTGGTTCGCGACCCGACCCTTCGAAGGCGGCACCTATTCGGTCGACGACGATCTTGAGCCGCTACCGGACATAGACTCCAACCGCTCCAGCTACGACATCGTTCGGTTCGATACCGAACCGGGCGACGTCATCGTCAACCACTTGCTGACCGTCCACGCCGCGCTTGGCAACGTGTCGTCGCGTCGACGGCGCGCAATCGTGTACCGACTGGCTGGCGACGACGGCCGGTTTGCCGAGCGCGGCCCTGGTCGACCAAAGCCCAAGCGCGATCCCGGACTGAGGCCAGGGGATCCATTCCCGGCCAACCACGATCAGTTCCTGCGCATTTGGCCCCGCGCGTAAATCGCGAAAGATCCGCGCTCGAACCAAGGTTTCGGCGGGTCGACTCCTGAATCCTAGGAGCTAGTGGGTCTGACCCACGACAGCCTCGTCTGTTCGGTTGACGATCTTAAGGACCGCACTTAGCATAACGCCCGACTTACCTTGTTCGATGCTTTGGGGGGGGGGAATCGAGATGCTTACCGCTTACGTCCGCCAGCCAGCGCGGCGATTTTTACTTTCGGCCGCTGTGATTATTGTCGCCGGTCTCGTCGCTGGCGCCGCGAGCGCCCAGTCGCTGCCAACCCTGGGCACGGTCAGCTTTCCTGGCCCGGCGATGAGTGCACAGCCGGTCCCGATCATCAAGGGGTTAAAGCTCGACGAGAAAAACGGTTGGAATCTCGACTGGAATATCCGCACCACGGCAGCGGCCTACCTCAACGACTACTACACCAACGTTTACAGCGCCCTTCACGTCTCGGGCGTCAACTACCTCGCCGCCAACTACAACAAAGGTGCGCCGATCCGCATCATCGGCGGCACGCTCGTGTTCCCCTACGCGGTCATGGCGCTCGCCGACGGGCCGGTGAAGTCGATCGCCGACCTTAAGGGCAAATCGCTCGGTTCACCGAAGGCGTCCTACATTCACGCCTACGTCGTCGCGCTCCTCAAAGCCGCGAAGCTCGATCCCGACAAGGACCTGAAGATCGACAACATCGACATTCTGCAGGCGGCCGCCCTCCTCGAGCGCGGCGACTACGACGCCGCGCTCGTTCCGGCCGAGTACGCGGTCCGGCTCGACGCCCAGGCGCCCGGTAAATACAAGCCGATCTCATTTCCCGACAAGGATGTCGCCAAGCTCCTCGGCGTCGATGAGATGTACTTGGTCTTTACCGTGCACGCCGACTGGCTCAAACAAAATCCCGGCAAGATCAAAGGTCTCCTCGCGACCATGACCGAGGTGCAGAAGTTCATCGATGCCAACCCGGCCGAGGCGCAGAAGCTGCTGGCCCCGAGGACCGATAATTCGGGCGGCAAAGGTACCGGCGGCGCTAACCTCGACGCGGTGATCTTCAAAGCGATGTACCAGGATGGGTACTACGGCCGAAAAATGAAATGGGTCGGAATTCCGGTGAAAGACCTCAAGGCTCAGCTCAAGAAGGAGTTCGAGCTTTACAAAGATATCGGCATGATCGACAAAGTTCCGGACGATGGCATCTTCTTTGAAGAGTAAGGGCTAGCTGCCGGCAGCCACGAACCAAATCGCTTCAGGCGGACGTCGAAAGTCGTCTACCTCCCGGCTTTGACAGACCATCGATTTTTCTGCCGGCGTTCGTTCCGATGATCACAGTTGTCGAGGTTAGTTCGGTCCGCAAGGACTACGGTAGCGGGCTCGACGGCAACCCGTTTACCGCGGTCAAGGACGTCAGTTTTTCGGTCGGTGAAGGCGAGGTCGTCTGTATTTGCGGCAAGACCGGTTGCGGCAAGTCGACCCTGGTTAATATGCTGCTTGGCCTCGACCCGCCATCGGCCGGATCGATTCGGATCGACGGTCTATCGCCGTCCGCCGACTTCTTCGCTATGCGCGGAAAACTGGCCGCTGTGTTTCAGACCGACCGTCTGCTGCCTTGGCGCACGGTCATCGACAACGCGGCGATCGGGCTTGAGGTTGCAAACGTTCCCAAGGATGAACGCTACGCCCGAGCCCGCGTATGGCTCAGCAAAGTCGGGCTAAGCGGCTGGGAGAAGGCTTATCCGCACCAGCTCTCCGGCGGCATGCGCCAACGCGTAGCGATCTCGCGCGCGTTCGTGACTGACCCGAAGGTCATCCTGCTCGACGAAGCGTTTGGCCACCTCGACGAGGTGACCGCGCACAAACTTCGACAGGACTGCATGGCGCTCATCACCGAGTCGCGAACGGCGGCGATCGTGGTCACCCACAACATCACCGAGGCGCTCGAACTCGGCACCCGCGTACTTGTGCTCGGGAAACCGGCTCGAGTCATCTCCAGCCACGAGCTGGTCGAACTCCGCCGTTTGCCCGATTGGGCGATCAAACGCGACCAGGTGCGGAGCGAGATTTTCCGTACGATCGACAGCGAATCGTTTGGCTGAGGCGCGAGACTGCTATGACGAGCGGTATCCCCCAGCGAACACCGACCGCGCCTGGCGCGCCGCTGGTCAGCCACGCGGTCAATCGCTACGTACGCTGGCTCGGCTCGCAGCGCGATACACTCGGCACGGCCATCGTCGTCATCGCGGTGCTTCTTGCGTGGCAGTTTTTTGGCGGCTACCTGCCCAAGTACATATTCCCGACGATCCCGCTGGCGATCGAAAAATTCGAACAGATCATCACGCTTAAGGGGACTTACGTCGCGATTGGCCAGACCTTAGTTCGGATCCTCGGCGGATTTGCCGTCTCGGCTTCATTTGGCATCGCCTTTGGCATTCTGATGGCGATGTCGACCCAATTCAACTTCATTGCCCGACCACTCATTCGGCTCATTATGGGTGTACCGGCGCTGACGTGGGTCCTTCTCGGCGTGATTTGGTTCAAAAACATGGAGCTCCGAGTCTGGTTCTTCATGTTCATCGTGACGTTCCCGATCACTGCGCTCAATACGTACGACGGTGTTCGCGCGGTGCCGTTCGAGCTCTACCAAATGACCAGGTCGTTGCGCCCAACAACCGCCGGGTTGTTGCGTTTTCTGATCATTCCGGCAGCGACGCCATTCATCTTCTCGGGGTTGAGACTGTCGCTCTCGTTTTCGGGCCGCATTGCCGTGTTTGCCGAAGCGATCGCCGCGGGAACTGGCATCGGCGCCGAAATGATGCTCACTAATCAACTGTTTGATGTGGCCGGCTTGATCGGATGGACGTTCATCTTGATTGTCGTGTTGTCCTTGATGGATGGCGCGCTTGAGGTCCTCGAGCGTCGATGGTTCCGTTGGCGCCGCGAGATGAAGGACTAGTCATTGCAAGACGCCCATGGCGACAGCCAAAGCGGCGCCGAGTTCGGCATTGGCGATAACGAGAGCTCTGTTGACGGCGCCCGTACGACCGCCTGACCGGCGCCCAAGCGCTTGGAGAACGAACGGGGTCACTGCCGAGCCAGTCACGCCGGCTTTGTTCGCTTCGTCGAGCGCCGCCCTGACGTAGTCTTCGACTTCAGCCCGCGTCAGCGCGAACGCGCGTGGCGGTGGATTGCAAACAAGCATGCCGCCAGCCTCGAGCGCGAGATGTGTCGCCACCACCCGAGCAAGACGGCTCAAGTCGTCGACCCGATGCTTGAGCTGAAGCCCGCTCTCGGCGGTATAGAACGCCGGAAATTCGCCGCAGCGATAGCCGATGACCGGAACCCCTTGCGTTTCGAGGGCCTCGAGCGTCGCCGGCAGATCAAGCAGTGCCTTGGCGCCAGCTGCGACGACCGCGATCCGAGTCCGACCGAGTTCGATCAAATCGGCCGAGATGTCCAAATACGATGCGTCGCCCCGATGAACCCCACCGATACCCCCGGTGGCCAACACGGCGATCCCGGCGCTGGCCGCCAGACGCGCCGTCGCCGCGACGGTCGTTCCTCCGCTTCCGCCGGTCGCGCAAACATAACCAATGTCGCGGACCGAGCATTTTTCGACACCAGCGCCGTTCGCAAGAATTTGTAACGCCGCCTCATCAAGGCCGATACGAACCTTGCCGGAGACGATGCCGACCGTCGCCGGAAGCGCGCCGCCCGCTCGCACCGCCGCTTCAAGTTGGAGCGCAATCTCAAGGTTCTCGGGCCGCGGAAATCCGTGGGTGATCAGCGATGACTCAAGGGCAACGACCGGCGCCCCCGCCGCCAACGCAGCACTTACGTCGGGCGCTACGATTGACTCGATTCGAAGCATGGGTTGCCTAAGCTCCACCCGAAGTAACGGCTCGGAATGGCACCGAGCACGCCGCCCCTGAGGCTGAACATCGTGGGTTCGTCGAACACGGCGCGCGGCGCGGCGCGCCGCTACATCGGCGGCGGTTCAATTCCCGATCGGCGCAATTCGCCCGACAGATCTATTTTCAAGCGTGTCAGACCGCTTTCCGAGGACGACTCACAGCGCGCAACGAGAACTGCTTGGGTGTTAGAAGCGCGCAGAAGCCACCAGCCATCCGCCGTCGAAACTCGAACGCCGTCGATGGCGTCGACGCGGGCGCCCTGGCGTTGTAGTCGATCGCGCACTTCATCAATGACCGTAAACTTACGCTCCTCAGCACACGCAAATCGCATCTCCGGCGTATTGATCGCGGCGGGCAAAGCGTCCTTGAACGCCGCCAAGCTTCGATCGCCGCGGGCGAGGAGATCGACCAGCCGAACGGCGGCATACAGCGCGTCATCGAAACCAAAATAGCCGTCGGCAAAAAAGATGTGGCCGCTCATTTCGCCGGCAAGCGGCGAGCCGACCTTGGCCATCTTGCTCTTGATAAGTGAGTGCCCGCATTTCCACATCAGGGGCCTGCCGCCAAGTCGCGCTACCTCGTCGAACAAGGTTTGGCTGGCCTTGACATCGGCGATGATCGTCGCGCCCGGATGTCGGGTGAGAACATCGCCGGCGAAAAGAGCAAGCAGTTGGTCGCCCCATAGAATCCGACCCTGACCATCGACCACCCCAATGCGATCGCCATCGCCGTCGAACGCGATTCCAAGGTCGCAGCGGTAGGCTGCAACAGTTGTCTGCAATTCCACCAAATTTTCAGGCACCGTCGGATCAGGATGATGAGCCGGAAAACGTCCGTCGATCGTTCCATTGATCACGATGTGGCGCCCCGGCAGGTCATGAAGGAGCGCAGCGAGAATATCGCCCGCTGCACCGTTTCCCGGGTCCCACGCGACTGTCAGCGGGCGTGAGCCCTGCACCGTGGCACGAAGTTTCGCCACGTAAGCGGCGGCGACCGTTACCTGCTCGTTGCGACCAATCCCAGTCCGATACCCGCCACTCTTCGCGACATCACCCAACGCACTGATGTCGGCACCATAGAATGCTTTTTTCCCGCGCATCATCTTGAAGCCGTTATGTGTCGGCGGGTTGTGCGAACCGGTAACCATAATGCCGCCGTCGAGGTCCATGGTGTGAACGGCGAAATAAAGCATCGGCGTCGGGCCGCGCCCAACGCGCACGGCAGTAACGCCGGCATCCGAAAGACCACGGACCAATGCGCCTTCCAACGCCGGCGAAGACAAGCGGCCGTCAAATCCAACCCCGATCCGAGCCCCGCCATTGTCCAGCATCGCCGGAAACGAGCGTCCAATTGCGTAGGCGTCCGCCTCGCCCAATGTTTCTCCGACGATGCCGCGAACGTCATATTCGCGCAGAACCGTCGGATGGAAGGTATGACGCTGGGTCAACATTATGCGCCTCGGGCTCGAACAACGGCCGGCTTGCGGCGGACGCTCGGCCGGCCGATCGAGTAGTAATCGAATCCCGCCGCCGAGACTTCGTCCGGCCGATAGATGTTGCGAAGGTCTACGAGGATCGGATTGCTCAACAGCCCGCGCGCACGTTCGAGGTCAAGCGCCCGAAACTCATTCCACTCGGTCAAGATCGCCAGTGCATCCGCACCCGTCATCGCTTCGTAGGCGCCTTCGCACCACACCACGTCCGACAGAACCGCTTTTGCCTCGCGCATGCCTTCGGGGTCGAATGCGCGTACAGTCGCCCCAGCACGCTGCAGGGCCGGAACGATCGAGAGGCTCGGCGCTTCGCGCATGTCGTCGGTGTTCGGCTTGAACGTCAAGCCCAAAACGGCAATCGTCTTGCCGGCGACGCTGCCGCCGCAGGCCGCTACGATGCGTTCGGCCATCGCCTCACGCCGCGCCATGTTGCCCGCCACTACGGCTTCGACAATGCGCGACCGTGCGCCGGCGCGGCGCGCAATACTGGTGAGCGCCATGGTGTCCTTGGGGAAGCAGCTGCCGCCGTAGCCTGGACCGGCGTGAAGAAACTTCGAGCCAATACGGCCATCGAGACCGATCCCGCGCGCGACGAGTTGGATGTCGGCGCCAACGTTCTCGCAGATATCGGCGATTTCGTTGATGAACATGACCTTGGTCGCCAAAAAAGAATTCGCCGCGTATTTAATGAGTTCGGCCGTTTCCAGCGAGGTAAACAGGACCGGCGTCTCGTTCAGAAACAACGGCCGATAGATGCGTCGCAGGACGTCACGAGCGCGTTCCGATTCGGTCCCGACAACGACCCGGTCGGGACGAATGAAGTCGTTGATCGCCGAACCTTCCCGGAGAAACTCAGGATTCGACGCAACGTCGAACGCAGCGTCAGGCCGCGCCTTACGGAAAATGCGCTCGACCTCACGGCCGGTGCCGACCGGAACGGTCGATTTTGTCACCACGACCGTATAGCCATCGATCGCCGCCGCAATCTCTTCAGCCGCGGCGTAGACGTAGGTGAGGTCCGCATCACCGTCACCGCGTCGGCTCGGCGTTCCGACTGCAATGAAGACCGCATCCGCCGCCGCGACCGCCGGCGCCAGATCGGTCGTGAACGAGAGGCGGCCCGCTTCAACGTTGCTGGCGATGAGATCGGCAAGCCCCGGTTCGTAGATCGGCACGCTGCCGGCAATCAGCGCCGCGATCTTGGTTCGGTCCTTATCGACGCAAGTAACGTCGAGCCCGAACTCGGAGAAACACGCGCCCGAAACCAGCCCGACATAGCCGGTTCCAATCATCGCCACGCGCATGGTCTGTTCCCGCTAAGAGGCCGAACGCACCCTCGGCGCGCCGGTTCCGAACCGCTCCTCGATGAACTCAACGAGGCTGTCGCGGATGTCTTTACGATCGAGAGCGAACGCGATGTTTGCTTTGAGAAAACCAGCCTTGTCGCCGCAATCGAAGCGTTCGCCTTCAAACCGATAGCCGTTGAACGGAGCTCTGCCCAACATCATGGCAAGCGCGTCGGTGAGCTGAATTTCTCCACCGGCGCCGGTCTGATGTCGACCGAGGAATTCGAATACGCTGGGCAACAGGATGTAGCGCCCAATCACCGCTTCGGTCGATGGCGCTTTATCGGGCGAGGGTTTTTCGACGATATTTTTGACTTCGACAAGCCTTCCCCTTTCGGCGCCTGGCGCGATGACCCCATAGCGCGAGGTATGTGCGAGCGGCACATCCATCACAGCAACCATGTTGCCGCCGACGCCCTTGTAGGCCTCGACCATCTGCTGCAAACAAGGGACTTTCGCCCGCACCACGTCATCGGCGAGAAGAACCGCAAACGGTTCCTCGCCCACCAGATGGCGCGCGCACCATACCGCGTGACCGAGACCGAGTGCCTGTTGCTGGCGCGTGTATGCGACTTGCCCAGCCTTCGGTAGCCACCGCTTCAGCTCTTCGGCGATGTCGTCCTTTCCGCGCGCTTTGAGTTCGCCCTCGAGTTCGTATGATAGATCGAAGTGATTTTCGATCGCGCGCTCGTTGCGCCCAGTCACGAAAATGAACTCCTCGATACCGGCCGCTTGCGCCTCTTCGACCGCGTACTGCACCAGCGGTTTGTCTACGATCGGCAGCATCTCCTTGGGCATCGCCTTCGTGGCTGGCAGAAACCGCGTGCCGAGCCCACCAACGGGGAATACTGCCTTGCGCACGATCGTTTTCATTCCATACTCGGCGAAATTAGCCAACCGTACATCCAACGCGTGTAGGCGGCTTTTTGCCACGGACCTTCGACCCTGGCAAGAACGGTCGTCATTCTCCGACCAAGACATCCTTGGCCTGATTGATTTTCGCCGCCAGGTAGGTCGAACCGCCTGTGTCCGGGTGGAGCTTGAGCATCAAGCGGCGATGAGCGGCGCGAATTTCTTCTTCCCCAGCGTCGGCTCCAAGCCCAAGGATTTCGAGCGCCTCCGATCGGGACATCGACGACCGAGCGCTCGTTCCCGGATCGCGTTCATCCTGATCCTGGCTTGAGCGCTCGCGCCACGCTCCGCCATGAATCCGATCCAGGTACGCTTCAAGCAGAGTGGCCGCCTCGACATCGATCGGCTTACATTCTTCAAGCAGATCGAGGATCTCGGCAAGCGTCATCTGTTCAAGCGCGCGTCCGGAATATTTACCTCGCAGCACCCGACCACGCATCGACCCGCTATCGTGATCGAGCATCATTTCCAGTGTATCGGTCGCGACCGACGAAGTTTGCCCGGGCGTCAGTCGGGTATTTGCCGCGCCGTCACCGCCGACGAAACGACGAACCAACGGCAGAAGAAAGAGGAGCCCTGGCAACACCAAAGCGCCACGGCCAGAAAAAACTAGGTACGCGGCGCCGGCTGCGGCTGCTCCGCCGCCAACCCACCAAATGATTTGCACGACCGCTCGAGGTTCGGCGTTCACGAACCAGCGAACTAAAATCGCAAGGATAGCGAAGACAAGAAGACCGAGTGCGAGCCAGCCCAAGGATCGCCTCAACGGATTTGCCGGCTCAGCAGGCGAGCTTCGCCGCCGACCCGCTGGCTAAAATGCTCGAGCGCGCGCCGACCGCCGGCGGCAAAAACGGCCACAGCGCGCAGCAGGTCCCGGAGTTGTTGCGCGCTGGAGGAATCGAATCGACAATGCGCCCCATTCGTCAGTCGCGCGATTTGTGCGAAACTCCGCGACGCAATGGCCTCGTCGCCCTCCTGGAACAGAAATACCGGAACGTTCAGCAGTCCAAGATGGCCGGAGAGCGTCGCGAGTTTGTCGACGTCTTCCTCGCAGCAATCGCCGACGAAAACGACCGCGTTGACGCGTGATCGACGAGTCTCCGCGATGGCGTGTTCGAGGATCTTGGCAATCTGCGTCGCGCCGCTCAAGCAATGAACGTGCGTCATCAGCGGAACCAACTCGGCCGAGGTTCCCGCCCAACGGCTCGCCTCGAACTCGCCGAATCCGCGGTAATGGGCTAGTTGGACGTCGAGCCCACCGAGGTCTGCCGTCGCAATGAACATTTCGCCCTGAATTTGACAAGCGCGGTCCCAGGTAGGTTCGCGGCTGGCGGTCGCGTCGAGCGCAAATATCAAACGGCCGCGACCGACTGGCTTTGCCTGCGGCGCAATCGCCGCCACCTTCTTGAGGAATACCGCCACATCGGCGCGCTGTCCGCCGATCGTTACTTTACTCGAGTCTCGCGCCATTATGCTCTGGTCCTTCTGCGATCAGTCGACAATGAATCTAACGCAGAATGAGCTTGTTTCCACCGTCGGCGGTGCCGGTCGGTCGGAACGCCTTGACCCAACGCGAGTGACTTTCGAAACTGCGCCCCCCCCCCCCAACAGAGGCTCCCACGTGGTTGAATTTATTGATGCAGTGGTCGTCGGCGCCGGTGTTGTCGGGCTGGCGATCGGACGCAGGTTGGCACGCGCAGGGAATGAAGTGGTGGTGCTCGAAAGCGCCGAAACCATTGGCAGCGCGACAAGCTCACGCAACAGCGAAGTCATCCACGCCGGCATCTACTATCCGGCCGACAGCCTGAAGGCGCGTCTTTGCGTTGAAGGGAAGGAAGCGCTGTACACGTTTTGCTCGACCCATGGCGTGGCTCACAAGCGGCTCGGGAAGTTGATTGTCGCGACGGAGGATCGCGAAAGAACGATTCTCGAGGACTTGATTTGCAAGGGCGTCGTCAATGGAGTTGATGACCTCAGCTTGATCGACGGCGCCGCGGCCCAGCGCCTCGAGCCCAATTTACATTGCATCGGCGCCGTCGTTTCACCCTCGACGGGGATCGTCGATAGTCACGGTTACATGTTAGCGCTCCAAGGCGACGCCGAGGACTTGGGAGCGACGATCGCGTTTCGAAGCCCGCTCAAGCGGGTTAACCTCGTCAATGGCGCAATTGAGGCAGTCGTCGGCGTCGGCGGCGGGGAAACGGCGCGCCTCAGGTGCCACCTACTGATCAACGCCGCCGGGCTCGGCGCGTGGGCAGTGGCAAGGACAATCGAAGGCCTCCATGCGTGTCACATTCCGCCGCGATATCTCGCCAAGGGTTCGTATTTCGCCCTACGCGGACGGGCACCGTTTACCCGCCTTATTTACCCGACACCGCAGCCCGGTTCGCTCGGCGTCCACTTCACCGCCGATCTCGCCGGGCAACCCCGTTTCGGCCCCGACTTCGAGGTAGTCGATTCGATTGACTACGACGTCGATCCGACACGCGCGGTCGCCTTCTACGAGGAGATTCGGCGCTACTACCCGGACCTTCGCGACGGCTCTTTGCATCCCGCCTACTCCGGGATCCGGCCGAAAATTCAAGCTCCGGGCGCACCGGCGCACGATTTCGTCATCCAAGGTCCAGCGATCCACAGCATCGCCGGAATGGTGAATCTTTTCGGCATAGAGTCGCCCGGCCTTACGTCAGCGCTCGCCATCGCCGACTACGTCTACAGCCTCGTCGCGAACTAGCGGCGTTTCCCCACTTGCCCGGCTGCCACACGCCGGGTACGGTCGCGTCGCTATTGAGGGCGAGCAATGAACCCATGGTTTGAGTTGCTCAAACAACCGTGTCGCGGCGCATTTATTGCGCTCGCTGGGTTCGCCGTCGCAACCAGCGTTTCGGCACCGGCGCTGGCAAGCGAAAGTACCTACGGAATCGAGTCCCGCCTTGCAGGCGCGACAGCGATTCTTCCCAAACGCGACAACGATTGGAATTTCAACGTTGGCGTCTCGGCAGGCTCGGCACCGACCTACATGGGCGACAAGCAATACGACACGACGGCTTTACCGCTCATCGACATCGATTGGCGCGGACGCGTATTTCTCAGCACCCAGCGCGGCCTTGGTGCCGTCGTGTTTCGCGCGTCGAGCTTCCGACTCGGAACTCGACTGACGTTCGATCGGGGACGCGATAGCGCGGACAGTACGTTTATTCAGCGTCTTCCAGATATCGACCCCAGTTTCGAAGGTGGATTACTCTTCGAAAACATCAGCGATTCCTGGCGGTTGACCGGCGACGTTCGCAAGGGACTGCAGAGCAAGGGGCACAACGGCATTATCGGCAGTTTGGGCGTCGCGCGTGGCGGGCGAATTTCTGAACGCGCCAATGTGATTGCCGGGGTCAATGTTACGGCAGTCGATACCAAATATGTCGACGCTTACTTCGGAGTACCGACCGGCATTGCCGGTCTTCCGTTCTATTCGCCCCAAGGCGGTATTCGCGACGTCGGCGCCCACGTCAACTTCGTGTACCTGATAACGGATCAGATCTATTTCACCATCGATTTGACTCTCAACGCCTTGTTAGGCGATTCGGGGAAGAGCCCCATCGTGCGTGAGGACTTACCGTTTTATTTCGGCACGACCGTCGGCGTTCGATTCTAGGCAGCGCCGCCAGGAAACGCCCGCCGAGCTCTAGCAGGCGCTACTCCCTCCCCTGCTCATCCTCGGATCGAGCGAGGAACGCGGCATTTCCACCGATCGCCGGATCGAGCCATGGCCGAAGCCAGTCGCCGCAACTCGGCGTGGTCGCTTAGGTCGATACCCCGCGAGTTCTCCCGTTCGTCGCGGAAAAGATCGCGCGGCAACGGTATCGAAATCGGCCGTTGCCCGAGTTTCGTTCGTACCGTTTCGACCGGGTCGACGATGAGTTGGACGATTGGCGCCGAAGAATGGGCGATTCGATTGACGAACGACGTGTTGGATCCGTTTTCGAGCAAGCGCCGGACGAGATAAGGCAACAGGTCCTCGTGGTTGCCGACGGGTGCGTAAACGCGGCACCCGATCAACGGCACGGGCTCGATCGCCGCTGCTTCATACAGGGCCGCGCCCATGCCGTGGAGCCGCTGGCACTCGAAATCGCTTCGATCAGCTCCCAGCACCATAACGGCGGCCAACGTGTGGGCGTTATGGGTCGAGAATTGCGGAAAAAACGCATCGTGGTGGGGTAAACTAGGCTCGGGCACAGGCGAGATAAGAGACATCGGTCATAAACTTGCGGGTGAACACCGGGTAGCCGTCGAAGCCGCCCTCTTGCTCTCGCTTGATCTCGGTATCCCAGTACGCACCTTTGACGAGCTGGACCGGAATACGGCGGCCGGACGAACGAGCCAAGGCCGCCAGCCAATCAATGACGGCGCGGGCGCGTTTTGATAGGCCTGAACCGCCAGCCCAAAACCGTCCCAACCGCCAAACGCCGGGTCCCGAAACGTCGATTCGAACACGTCGAGCATCAGATCGAGCCGGTTCGCCTCCTCGCCGTCGATGGTGACGAGTAAGTTCAGGCGCTTGGCTTCGAGCAGAAACTCCTTCAAGCGCGGAACCAGGCGCGCGAGGACGTCGTCGCGTTGGGCATACTTGAATCGGGGGTGAAGTCCCGAAAGTTTGATCGACACCCCAGGGCGTTCAAGCACAGTGTTCGAATGTCCTGGTGCGGCGGAGCCGACGGCCGCGATCGCCGTGGCGTAGGCAGCACAATAGCGTCGGGCACCGGCTTCCGTGAGCGCCGATTCGCCCAGCATGTCATACGAATGACGCACGGCCGAGTGCTCGGCCGTTCGCGCGCGCTCCAGCGCTTCGCCGATCGTCCGCCCCATCACGAATTGGCTGGAGAGAATCCTGACCGCCTGCGTCAGTGCTTCGCGCACGATCTGCTCGCCCACTTTCATCGCCAGCCGATCGAGGAAGCCAACGCCCAGCAAGCGTTCGTCGACTTCGATCAGATGTACAGTCAACATCAATCCCCAGGTCGAGGCGTTGACAAAAAGCGACCGGCTGCGTCTGAGATGACGCTCCCAATCGGCGTCCTGCAGCTTGTCGCGAATGAGCTTGTCCTGGGTTTCGGCATCTGGGATTCGCAGCAAAGCTTCGGCGAGACACATGAGGACGACGCCTTCTTGCGTCGACTGCCGGTACTCTTGAAGAAAAGCCTCCAGTGTCCAGGCGCGATCCAACCCACCGCGGACCGCTTCGACTAGGCGGCGGGCGGCGACTTCGATCCGTGGCCGTGCCGGCCCAAGGTCCGCCTCATCCAAGAGCCCCTCCATCACAGCCAAGTCGGCAGCGCGATAGAGAGCGTCGATGTGAGCGCGGATCGGGTCACGGAGCGGCGGGTTGGTTCGGAAAATCAGGCGCGCCTCCTCGGCTGTATGCCGCCGTCCACGTTGTCCTACAACAGGCCGAGGTCCTTGAGCTCCGCTGCCAATCGAGGTGGGATATCGTCCACCGTGGCGCCCGCCGGAAGGTCGGACGGCGCTAAACTGGGCTCCAAATATCGCCAGCCCTGGTGCGGTCGGCGCGGCTGCAACTCGGTTCGCACCATTTTGCGGTCTAGGTACAGACCGCACTTCTGCTCGCCTTTGTCGTTCTCGACCGCTTCAATCGCGACGATGCGCTGGCGAACGCGAACGAAGCCCTTGATGACCCAGTAGAGCGATCCTCCGTCGAGGATTTCTTCGCAGCGTTTGGGCGCATGCCGCGTGACATGCCGCAGTCGCGGCTTTTCACCAGCGGCCTTCATGCGTTTCAGGCGATCGCGCTGCCACCGAGCCAGTTGGTCGATTTCATCGACCCCGACGCAAAGCTTGAGCAAATGAACGACCACGCGTGGATCCTCGCAGCTACGGCACCAACCCGAGTATACGCCACCACAGGAAGTCGAGCGGGATCAGGACAACGACCGTAACGACGAATAATGCGAGGCTGAACCGAGTAGCAGCCGCGAAAGAGGCGCCGCCCAATTGAAGGCCGACGACGATCGGGGGCGTTTGGTAAGGAAGCATGATCGTCGAAAACCCGACCACGACCATCATGAGGACCGTCGTGATGGAAAGCCCAGTCGCCTCGGCGATGCCGCCGGCTAATGGTGCCATGATGGCCGGAGCACCGGGCTGTGTCGTAGCCACCGACGCTACCGTCGTGATCGCGCTCACCGCGGCAAAATTGAAGACGCTTGCACCGGGCGCAAAGTCGACCGCATCGATCAGAAGTCGCCCCAGTAGACTTCCGATCCCGCTCGAGGAAATGACCGCTCCCAGACCAAGGATTCCGGCGACATAGAGAAGAGCGCCGTAGCCGATTTTCTCGTGGATGCCTTCGGCGCGAAGCACCCCGACGCCCGGCGCGATGCAGATCGAAGCCGCGGCCAGACTTATCCAAGCAGGGGAAACGTGATGGACAAAATCGGTGACCCAGAGAAGAAGTGCGGCTCCGAGGATGAAAGCGAGACGCCGTTCGGGCGGCGACATCGGCTTCTCTTCGTCATCCGCCGCTTCGAGAATTCTCGGCTTATCACCGAACATCGCGACAATCAGCGCCGCGATCACGATCGCCTTAGAAAACCCGAGCACGGGGTAGTGGATCAGCAAATACTGGCCGTAGATTAGCGAAATGCCGTAAAGCGTTTCGGCGGCGCCGGCGAGCACTAGGTTCGGTACGTTAGCCGGCAGCAACGCGAAGGCGGGAACCAACGTCCCGTAGACCACCGCGAGAATAAGACCGGTCTGGCCGCGCGAGCCGGGCACGAACCCGAGCCGGTCGGCAAGCGCCAGCACCATTGGAATCAGCAGCACGACGCGGCCCATCGAGGACGGCATCACGAACGACAAAGCGACGCCAACAATCACCGTGCCGGCGATGACGCCAGCGTAGGATGCGCCGAAACGAAGCGCTAAAACCCGCGCCAGCCGGCCCCCCAACCCGGTCTCTTTGACCGCCACCCCGATCACTGTACCGCCGAAAACCAACCAAAACGGCGTCGAGGTGAAGCCAGAAAAGACGGTCGCCGCCGGTGCGATGTGAAGAAACATTGCGGCAAGGAAGAACCAGATCGCCGCGACATGGTTCGGTACCGCGCCGGTCGCGAAAAGGCTGATCGCAAACAAGGCGACGCCGCCTGCCCTCGCAAGCTTTGCTTCGGTGAATGCTCCGCCGTAGGACGAGCCGATCAAAGCAATCGCAATCGCGATGCAAACGATTGCGATCGATCGCGGCAAGCTGGGAAACACGGGCGTGGGACCTCTTTCGCGAAGTCGGCGCGGTGCTGTCTAGTCCGAGATGACGATGAGTGCGGCGCCTTCGGCAACCATGTCGCCTTCGTTGCACGGGGTCTCTGAGACCCGGCCGTCACGAGGCGCGGCGAGCGTCTGTTCCATCTTCATCGCCTCAAGAACCACGACCGGGTCGCCTCGTTTGACGATCGTACCCTTCTTGACCCGAACCTTGACGACTTTACCCGGCATGGGTGCCGTCACGACACCCGAGGCGCCGGGCCCAACTCCGCCCGCCTCGACGACCGAGCGACGATGAAAGGCAATCGACCGCCCGCCACGGGTGACGATGGTTTCCTCGCCTGCCTCGAACACGCGCACCTCGGTCGCCGTTGCGCCGAGAACAGCTGTTAGTTCATCGCCGATCAGGCGGCAGTCGCTGACTTCGATCGTCGTGCCGTCGAACATGACGCTGTAACGCCCAGCACCACCGTACCTTAGCCGCACCTGTACGAGAGTTCCTCCGACCGTCAACGCTAGCATATCGGCCCGAGGGCCGGCGATACCCCATCCGTTGCGCTCGCCCCAAGGCGAGTACGGATCGCCCGCGACCAAACCGGTCGCCGCTGCTCTGAGCAACGAGGCAACGACCCCGCAGGCGAGAAGCTCGTTCCGATCGACGTCGGATAGACGGCTGATCGAATCGCCAAGCCGTTCGATCAGCCCGGTATCGACATCGCCAGCCTTGAATGACGGATGATCGATGATCGCTGCAAGGAACGAGAGATTGGTTGCCGGACCGGCGATATCAATCCGAGCCAGAGCGGCGCGTAAGTTGGCGATGGCAGAGGCACGATCGGCGCCATGCGCGATGATCTTGGCGATCATCGGATCGTAATGGATGGTTACAGTGTCCCCCTCGCCGAAGCCAGTATCGACCCGAACTGGCCCCCGCGATTCAGGAAGCACTAGCCGTTCAAGCCGCCCCGCACTGGGCAAGAAGCCGCGCGCCGGGTCCTCGGCGTATAGCCGCGCTTCGACCGCGTGTCCGCTCAAACCGAGTTTTTCCTGCCGCCGCGGCAGCCGTTCGCCGGCGGCAACACGGATCTGCCATTCGACCAAATCCTGGCCGGTGACGAACTCGGTCACCGGATGCTCTACCTGCAACCGAGTATTGACCTCCATGAAATAGAACGGAGCTCCGTCGAGGCCGCGCGAGACATCGACGATGAACTCGACCGTACCGGCGCCAACATAGTCCGCAGCTCGCGCTGCCGTGGTGGCGGATTCGCCGAGACGGCGGCGGAGTTCGGCGGACAGGCCCGGCGCCGGCGCTTCTTCAACCACCTTTTGGTGCCGGCGCTGGAGCGAACAGTCGCGCTCGAAGAGATGCGCGACGTTGCCGTGTTGATCGCCAAATATCTGCACCTCGATGTGACGCGCTCGTTCGAGATATTTTTCGACGAGCATCAAGCCAGCGCCGAAAGCCGCCTCCGATTCGCGTTTGGCCGATTCGAATGCCGAAAAGAAATCCTTGCCATTGTCGACCCGGCGCATCCCCTTGCCGCCGCCGCCGGCGGCGGCTTTGATTAAAACCGGGTAACCAAGGCGATCGGCCTCACGCTTCATCGTCGAGGGCCGTTGATCGGCACCGTGATAGCCGGGGACGACCGGGACCCCGGCCTTCGCCATCATCGTCTTGGCGCGGTTCTTCTCGCCGAGCAGCCTGATCGCGGCCGGCGGCGGACCGACAAAAATGATCCCGGCGCGCGCGCAAGATTCGGCAAACCGGGCATTTTCGGAGAGAAATCCATAGCCTGGATGAATTGCGTCGGCGCCCGACGTCTTAGCGGCGTCGATAATCTTGTCGATCCGCAAATAACTTTGAGCTGCCGGCGCCGGTCCAATGCCGTAGGCGACATCGCACGCGCGAACGTGAAGAGCATTGGCATCGGCCGCCGAATAGACCGCGATGGTTCGCAACCCCATGCGTTTGGCGGTGCGCGCGATACGGCAGGCGATCTCGCCTCGATTCGCGATCAGGAGCTTCTTAATCATCGCGGCTGAGTTCGACGCTCGGCGGACCAACGGCCCATGCGCCCGTCAAGAAACTACCCACCTGGGTTTTCTCTTTTCGATGAAAGCTGCAAGGCCCTCTTGGCCTTCTTCCGACGTGCGCCGGTCGGCGATGCGCCGGGCGGTATCGCGCATGAGCTCGTCCGAGACGTAATGCCCGGCAACGTCACGAATAAGTGCTTTGCAGTCGGCGATTGCAGCAGGCCCGCACATCAGCAGCTCTTTGACGAAGCGATCGCGCGCGGCGAGGAGCGCCGCTTGATCTTCGACCACTTCGTGGACGAACCCAAGGCGCGCCGCGTCGTCGCCGGGGATGCGTTCGGCGGTCAGAAAAAATCGACGTGCATTGCGCGCGCCGATCGCGGCGATGACGTAAGGCGAGATCGCCGCCGGGAGCAGACCGAGCTTGACCTCCGACAACGAGAAGAACGAATCGCGCGTCGCAACGGCGATGTCGCACGCCGCGACCAAACCGACGCCGCCCCCCATCACCGCTCCGTGCACCAGGGCAACGGTCGGCTTTGGAATCGTGTCGATGATCCGCAGCATCCGGGCGATCTCATGCGCGTCCGCGAGATTGTCCTCGCGGCTCAATTTGACGCTGGCTCTAAGCCATTCAGCGTCGGCGCCGGCGCAAAAGCTCTTGCCGTTCGCAGCGACCAAAATGACGCGCACCGTCGGGTCGGCCCCGGCGCTCGTAAACGCCCGCTGCAGTTCCTGAATCACCTCGGCGTTGAAGGCATTGTGTTTGCCTGGACGATTGAGCGTAATCGTCGCGACTCCGCGTGAATCCACGGTCTTTTCAACATGAGCCATCATCGTACCTTTCGCGCTGGGCGTTACATACGGAACACGCCGAAGCGCGTTTCCTCGATCGGAGCGTTGAGCGCCGCCGACAATCCAAGCGCCAAAACGGTTCGGGTGTCTTTGGGATCGATCACCCCATCGTCCCAGAGGCGGGCGCTCGCGTAATAGGGATGTCCTTGGCGCTCGTATTGTTCAAGAATCGGTTTCTTGAATCGAGATTCGGCGCGTTCGCTCCACTTTTCGCCTCTGGCTTTGAGGCCTTCGCGCCGCACTTGCCCGAGTACATTCGCCGCCTGCTCGCCTCCCATCACCGATATGCGTGCGTTCGGCCACAACCACAGAAAGCGCGGAGCATACGCTCGGCCGCACATCGCATAATTGCCGGCGCCGAACGAACCGCCGACGATGACCGTGAACTTCGGAACTTTCGCGGTGGCGACGGCGGTCACCATTTTGGCGCCATCCTTAGCTATGCCGCCGGCTTCGTATTTTTTGCCGACCATGAACCCGGTGATGTTCTGGAGAAACACGAGCGGAATACGACGTTGCGCGCAAAGCTCGATAAAATGCGCACCTTTGAGCGCCGATTCGGAAAACAACACGCCGTTGTTGGCGATAATCCCGATCGGATAACCCCAGACGTGGGCGAAACCGGTGATGAGAGTCTGTCCGTACAACGCCTTGAACTCGTCGAACTCGCTGCCGTCGACGATACGAGCGATCACTTCGCGCATATCGAAGGGCTGCCGGACATCGCTTGGAATCAACCCGTGGATTTCCTCGGCCGCGTATCGCGGATCAAGGGGAGCCCGCAGCGCGAATGGAGCCGTCTTGTGCCTATTGAGGCTCGCAACCGCTTGGCGAGCCAAGTCGAGAGCGTGCTCGTCGCTTGTCGCGTAGTAGTCGGTCACGCCGGAAACGCGTGAATGCACCTCGGCCCCGCCGAGTTCTTCGGCCGTGACCGTTTCGCCAGTCGCGGCTTTCACCAACGGCGGACCGCCAAGAAAAATGGTCCCCTGGCCTTTGACGATGATAGCGACATCCGACATTGCCGGCACATAAGCGCCTCCGGCGGTGCAGGAGCCCATGACGACGGCAATCTGCGGAATACCGCGAGCCGACATATTCGCTTGATTGTAGAAGATACGGCCGAAATGATCTCGATCGGGGAAAACCTCGTCCTGATTCGGCAGATTGGCACCGCCGGAATCGACGAGGTATATACACGGTAGGTTGTTCTGCTGCGCGATTTCCTGGGCGCGCAGGTGTTTTTTGACCGTCATGGGAAAGTACGTGCCGCCCTTGACCGTCGCATCGTTGGCGACGATGACGCACTCCTGGCCGCTGACCCGGCCGATGCCGGTGACGATGCCAGCGGCCGGTACTTCACCGTTATAGAGACCGCACGCCGCCAATGGCGCCAGTTCGAGAAACGGCGTCCCTGGATCGATCAAGCGGTGGACACGATCGCGAACGAGCATTTTCTTGCGTGCGCGGTGTTTGTCTCGCGCTTCCTTGGACCCCCCTTCGGCGACCCGGAGCAGCGTCGCCTGAAGGTCATCGACAAGCGACCGCGCACGCGCCGCATTCGCCACGAAAGCGGCCGACCCGGTATCGAGCGTCGACTCAAGGACGGCCATCGCTAGCGCTCGATCCGAGGCCGCACGCGACGGTCATGGTCGCTCATAGGTAGGGCGTTCACCAGCCGCCCGTTTCGAGCCAAGCTTTGACCTGGTCGAGGCGATCGGAGCCCCAGAACGGCTCTCCGTCGACGATAACGAACGGCGACCCGAAGACCCCTCTCGCGATCGCCGCATCGACTTCGCCGCGCAGCCGATCCTTGACCGCTTGGTTCGCGAGCGCGGCTATCGCCGCACCGCGGTCGAACCCCTGCTCAACGGCGAACGCGGTCGCTGCCTCGGCCGAAGATACGTCGCGGCCTTGCTCAAAAAAGCCCGCATAAACCGCGCGCGCGAACGCCTTGGCTTTGTTCGTATCCTCATCATGAATCCAATAATAGAGGCGCGCTGCCGCTATGGTGTTGTGGGGAAATCCGGGCGGCTCTTTGAACGTTATCTTCCATAGGCGTGCAGCCCGCACCAAGTCGCGGCGCATGTAGTTACCCTTGAGCGGGTAATCGACGAGCGGTGCCGTCCCCACGATCTTAAATACGGCGCCGAGCAGAATCGGATGCCAGACAACATCACGACCGCTCTCGGCCGCGATTCGGTCGATTGTGGTTGAGGCAAAATAACCGTAAGGGGACGAAAAATCGAAGTAAAAATCGACCGGCCCGGACATCGCTCCTCCTATTTCAAGCCGACACGATAAGAACCCGGCCTCATGTCGGTCGCACCGCCGGCCAGGTCTAGCATCGGATATCGAACCTTAAAGGAGAACGCCGCAGGCGTTGGCCCACAGTCCCGCAATGCGCCCTGCCGCGCCATCGCTTCGTCGAGGGATGGAATGTGGTCGGCCGCAATCCACGATAGCACTTGATAGGGCTGGGTCGGTTTTTCAAACCATTCACGACGACGCGCCATGACCTGGGCGTGCGCCGTTTGATAGACGAAATAGAATAGAGCGTTGATCGTCTGCCAGACCGTCCGATTGACCAACACCGCCGGGTCGTCGATACGGGTATCGCTGGCGTTGCCGCTGTCACCCTTGAGGCGCCAAACGAAACCCGGTGAATTCTCGGCGAGCG
>SHVV01000014.1 GCA_009694095.1 Alphaproteobacteria bacterium
GCTTTTCGAAACGGCCGTGGTTCTCGGCGACCGATGCGCTCGATCGTGCCAAGTTTTGGCTGGCCGACATTGGAGGAACCCTTTTTTCGTTTGGATCGAAGCCGACGCGCCGATCGGCTCGCTGGTGATCCGGCTGATCGCGCTTGACGGTCGGGTCCTCGCCGAACCAGCGGCATCGCCCGCGCCGCGGGCCGAAGACCGTTAGCCGGTCCTTTTTGATCTGGAAGCAGCAACGCGGCATGCGCTCGCGCGGCTACACGCAAGGCCGGTTGATGGTGGACAAGGAGCGGTCGTGGAAGAGCGAACACGCCGTCCATCACTTCGACAAACTGGTGTGGGAGGCCTTAAGCGGTCCCCGAACTACTGATTCGATGTCTTGTCGCGGCCGCGCGCTCCGGTAGTGGACGATCGGTCGCGACGAGACACTAGGTATTCACGCGCACACCGGGCAAGATGATCAGGCCCAAGCAAGCGGCCTGATGAAATGACCGACAAACAGCGCCGGACCGAGTTTTTCTTTCTCAACCTCGGCCACTTCTTCGACCACTACCTGATCCTGATTTTCGCCACTGTCGCGGTCGCGATCGCGAGCGACCGGCGGGTAGTGATGGCGGCACCGCCGCCTGAATGGGCGATGAGCTACGCCGATATCATCCCCTATTCGGTCGCCGGGTTCGTCGCGTTCGGGGTGTTCTCGATTCCGGCCGGGTGGCTCGCAGACAAGTGGAGCCGGTCGGGGATGATGGCGGCGTTTTTCCTCGGTATGGGCGCGGCGACGATGTCGGCGGCGTTCGCCCAGGCGCCGTGGCAGCTCGCCGTTTGCATCATGCTCATCGGCGTTGCCGGCGCGATCTATCATCCGGTCGGAATCGCGATGGTGATCGAGGGACGCGAACGCACCGGTATTCCGCTCGCGGTCAATGGCGTTTGGGGTAATCTCGGCGTCGCCGCAGCGCCGCTCGTCACCGTTTTCGTGATCGAGTGGTGGGGTTGGCGTTCGGCGTTTTTCATTCCCGGCGCGGTCTCGCTGGCAGTCGGCGCGGCTTATCTCGCGTTTCTCGCGGCGGTGCGCCGCGACGCTGGCCACGCGCCCGCACTGATCAAGATCGACGACGCGCCCGATCTCGATCGCTCGACGCTGCGGCGTATCCTCGCCATCATCTTCGTCACGGCGGCGATCGGCGGGTTCGTGTTTCAGGCAACATCCTTCGCGCTGCCCAAGATTTTCGACGAGCGACTGGGATCGCTGGCGACCAGCGGGCGGGCGGTCGGCTGGTGGACCGCGTTCGTTTTCACCGTCGCGTCGGTCGCTCAACTTTTGGTCGGCTACCGGGTCGATCGGGCTTCGATCCGCGTCGTATTCACCATCGCCGCCGCGCTACAAGCGGTGCTGTTTTTCGCCATGCTCAACCTCGAGGGCGTCGCCGCGCTCATCGTGGCGGTCGCGTTCATGTTGACGGTATTCGGACAGATTCCGATCCAAGACGTGATGATCGGTCGGATCGCGAAGGGCGCATGGCGGAGCCGCGCCTATGGCGTACGCTACGTCGTGACGTTTGCTGTGACCGCGACGACGGTACCGATTATTGCCGCGCTGCACGCATCCTATGGTTTCTCGGCGCTATTTCTCGCGCTCGGCGCCGGCGCGACGGTCGTCGCGCTCGCTGCACTGTTCTTGCCGCGCGCCGGTATCGAGCAGCGGCTGCGCGCCACCGCGGCTGGGGCCTGAAACGGAAACGGGCGCGCTTTCGCGCGCTCGTCGTCGTTGGCAGGCCGCCGATGTTCAGGCCGTCACGCCGGTCTCGCCGTTGGCGCGGAACCACTCGAGGCAGCGCTTCCAGCCGTCCTCGGCCGCTTCCTTACGATACGACGGCCGGTAGTCGGCGTGAAACGCGTGTGGCGCGTCCGGATAGACTTGGAACATCGACTTCGATGCCGCCGGCGTGCGGCCTCCTTAAGCGCTTCCTTCATCTTTTCGACCGTGTCGAGCGGAATGCCTTGGTCGGCGGCGCCGTAAAGGCCGAGCACGGGGCCCTTGAGGTCTTTGGCGATGTCGACCGGGTGCTTCGGGTTGGCGGCGCTCGCCTGACCGACCAAACGGCCATACCACGCCACTCCCGCCATGATGTCGGGGTTGTGGGCGGAATACATCCAGGTCACGCGACCGCCAAAGTAAAACCCGGTGATGCCGAGCTTCGCCGTATCGGCCTTGCCTTCGCCCTTGGCGAACGCCGTGCTCGAATCGAAGTCGCCGAGAATCTCGGCGTCGTTCGTTTTCGACACGATATCGCGAATAATGACTTGGACGTCGCTCACGGTCTTGGGATCGCCGTAGCGGAAATAAAAATCGGGCGCGATCGCGTAGTATCCCGCCTTGGCGAAGCTCCGGCAGGCGTCGGCGATGTGCTCGTTGACGCCGAAAACCTCTTGAGAGACGAGGATCGTACCAAAACCCGTGCCCTTGGCGGGCATCGCGCGCTAGGCCGGCGTGTCCTTGCCGTCCTTGGTCTTGACGACGACCATCCCCGCCACCAGACCATCGGCCGGCGTGGTGATCACGGTCTGGGCCTGGGTCGGTTGCGTCGCTAACGCATGGCCGAGGCCGGCGGCTACCGACAGGCTTCCCTTCAAAACGTCACGGTGCAACACGCCGCTCATATCCACCCACTTCTCGGGCGCTAGTTCTTCTCTTTGTTCGGTCGCATTCGTGAAACGATCCTAGAGGTCGATGATGCGCTGGTCCAAGCGTGTCCTCAAAACGTCGATTTATGAAACGGTGCCTAACTCTGTCGCGGTCGTCGAGACCCAACGTTTTCTCGCGCTATCGATGCATCGACGACTCCGCGACGGCAACGATCAGGAGCGTCGGAAAGCAAAAAACCCACATTGCATCAGCGCAAAGTTATCCACATCTTCGAAAAGAACCGATTTACATATGGAATTGCTCAAGCTAATGAACATTACCGGCGCGTTCACACGCGCGTCGGGAAGCACGCTCCGCGGTGGGCAGGAGCGCTTCGAGAAGAAGGAAAGGAACACATGGCAGCTTCAGTACCGACGGTAGCCTTGTCCAAGTTGACCGCCGAATTAGCCGGGAAGCACGAGTTGTCGAAGAAGGCGACGACGGCTTTGTTCGACGACTTCATCGAACTGATAATCAAGAACCTCAAGAAGGGGAACAAGGTCCGCATCACCGGCCTTGGCATCATGCAAGTGCGGAACCGGCCCGCACGGATGGGTCGCAACCCGGCGACGGGCGTGCCGATCAAGATCAAAGCGTCGCGCAAAGTTGCATTTCGCGTCGCGAAAAACGTGAAAGAGCAGATCTAAAGCTCGATCAGGCGGTGGGCCGCGCAGGCCCGGCGCCCCTAGCTTGAAAAGCCGCGCTCCTTCCGAGCGCGGCTTTTTACTGACGGGTCGCTACCCCGAGCTCGATCAGTTAGCGTGATGCTGTTCGAAGGCAAGTAAGGAAAAAGCAGTGAAAGCCTATCAAATTACTTCGCCCTCCGGGATCGACTCGCTGACGATCGCGGACCGGCCAATGCCGCAGCTGGGCGCGCGGCAGGTTGTCGTTCGTGTCAAAGCCTGCTCGCTCAACTATCGTGATCTCATGGTCGTCCGCGGCGCCTACGCCCGCGGCCCGGTGCCGTCCAATTTGGTGCCGTTGTCGGACGGCGCCGGCGACGTCATCGCCGCCGGTCCGGGAACGACGCGCGTCAAGCCGGGCGACCGAGTCGCCGGCTGTTTTTTTCAGCGCTGGTACGGCGGCAATGCCGACGCCGATACCAACAAGAGCGCGCTTGGCGGCAGCCTCGACGGCATGCTCGCCGAGTATGTTCTTCTCGAAGAAGAAGGCGTGGTGACAATTCCCGAACACCTCTCCTACGATGAAGCCTCGACCTTACCGTGCGCGGCGCTGACCGCGTGGAACGCGTTGGTCGAGCACGGCCGCCTGGCGGCCGGGCAAACGGTGCTCGTCCAAGGCACCGGCGGCGTCTCGATCTTCGCGCTTCAGTTCGCGCGGCTGTTCGGGGCGCGGGTGATCGCTACGTCCTCGAGCGACGTCAAGCTCGCGCGCGCCAAGACGCTCGGTGCGGCGGACGGAATCAACTACAAGCGCCGGGCCGACTGGGACGCGGCGGCGCTCGAACTCACCGGCGGCCGCGGCGTCGATCAGGTGATCGAGGTTGGCGGCGCCGGAACGTTCGCGCGCTCGCTCAACGCCATTCGAACCGGCGGTAAGATAAGTTTGATCGGGTTGTTGTCGGGCGCGGCCGAGATCAACCCGATGCCGATCCTGCGCAAGCTCGCCAGCGTCCACGGGATTTTTGTCGGTTCGACTCAAATGTTTGAAGCAATGAATCGAGCGATCTCGTTGGCCGGTTTGCGGCCCGTGATCGACAAAGTATTTCCGTTTACCGACGCTAAGGCGGCTTATCGCCACCTTGAATCAGGCTCGCACTACGGCAAGGTCGTGATCTCGATTCCTTAGGCTAGGCGCCGCGAAGGCCTAGGAACTGGCGGACCGAGCGCGCCGAGGCGACCGCGCGTCGGGCGAGCGCCGCGCCGCTCGACGCTTGCGCGACCAGGGCGGCGTTATCGGGGGCGCGCGATCCGTTGGCCAAGAAAAGATTGTTCTCGAACCCGACCCGGGCGTGGCCGCCCAGCGCGAGCGCCGCTAGAGCGCAGGCCGATTCCTTAGGCCCAAACGCGCACACCGCGAACGGACCGTTCTGCTCCCACGCCGCGAGGAAGGGAAGGAGATCGGTCGGCTCCGAGGTTTGGTCCTTGCTGTAGCGGCCGAGCACGAACAACACGAATGGCCGAGCGTCCGGGATCAGTCCGCGCGCCATCAGCTGGCGGAACCGGATGACATCTTCGGTCGAGTAAATGATGTACTGGACGCCGACGCGTTCGCGCGCGAGGTCGGCGAGGAATGGCCCGGCGGCGGCGAGCGCCGCCTCGTCTGGCATGATCTCGCGCGGCGCTACCGAAACGCACTCGGGTAACAGCGCTCGTATCGCGGCGATCTGCTGCGCCGCGGCGAACATGCCGGCGGCCTCGCTGGTGACCTGGACGATGATGCGCTCGCCCGCCTCACGCCGAATGGTGGCGATCGCCGCGCGATAGAGGTCGGCATCGAGCGAGTGGCGACCACTGGCGTCGCGCACATGGAGATGGATCATCGCCGCGCCGGCGTCGGCGCAGGCCGCAGCCGTGTGGCCGATCTCGGCGGCCGTCATCGGTAGAGTAGGGTGGTCCGCCTTGGTTCGGCGCGCGCCGTTGGGTGCGACCGCAATGAGGGCGGGCTCCATCGTCAGCCGTGCTGTCCGGCCGCGGGGTCCGGCGCCATCGAATCGTCGATCGCGAGCGTGTCGCCGGTCTTGGTGATCGGAAAGACGCGGAGCCTCAAATGCTTGGGAAACCGACAGCGCCCGCTGCGCGGATCGTACTTGAAGCGATGCATGGGGCAGACGACGTCCTCGCCGTCGCAATGTCCCTCGGCCAGTGACGCACCCTGGTGCGGGCATCGGTTGGCGACCGCGAAGTACTCTTCGCCGTGGCGAAAGACGGCAATCTCGAACCCAGCGGCGGTCTTAACCCGGGCGGGTTTTTCATCGGTTACATCGGTTGCTGGAAGGTTGATCGTCATCGACCGCTCGGAAACGAAAGGGCCCGCCATCCGGGCGGGCCCCAACTAAAAAATGCTGCTCTACTGTAGTTTGTAGCCGAGTTCGTAATGGAGATTGATGCCGTCCCAGAACATCCATTTCATGCGCGCGCCTTCACCCGCATAGTGGATCGCCATTTCTTTCTCAGCCGGCGTCTTGCAGTGCTGTTCGAGAATCGTGAACGCCCGCCCGCCGTGCTGGATATCAGCGGTGGCGTGCAGCCACCAGAATTCGAGGTCGTGCTCTTTGTACTTGTAAACGTTGCGGAGCGCCGGTAGCACTTTGTTGAAAAGCTGCGGCTCTTGCGCCTCGGATGCGACGTGAAGGGCGGCTACTCCGGCGATCCATGGCTTCTCGCGCGCGACGTTGAGCTCCCAATTGAGCCACGATTCGGTCGTCGGCAGGCCGCGGCCGGCGTCGAGTTCCTCCTTAGAAATGCCGCACGCTTTGGCGAAACGCAGGATCAGCGCCGGATGCGGATTGGCCGGGTCGAGCTCCTCGGCGTAGTTCTCCATCTCCATCTCGACGACTTCCTGCGGCGCGCGCGCGGCGATGCTGAGGAAGCCTTCGGGGATCAGGTTGCTGATCCAGTACCAGATTTCGCGGATCGCTCCGGCGACGGTCTCTTGTTTGATTTCGCCACGCGCCCACTTCTCGACCAGTGGATGGTCGGCCTGGTGCCGCTTGTTGACGGCGGCCTGAATTTCTTGGGCAAATGTCATGGGCGACTCCAGATTGATCGCGGAGCTTTTGCGTGATTGCGACGGTCATCGTAGGGGCGGAGCGATGCACGGTCAACGGTAGGGACCGGACCTCGGGGTTCACCTTTCCCCAAGATTGTCAGGGCTGCCAGAGACGATCCGAAAAAATTGGTCATGGCCGATATCGGACCTTTAGCCGCGCCGCGCCGCCTTGATCGCGGTGACGTCGATTTTCTTCATTTCCATCATCGCATCAAATGCGCGCTTTGCTTCATCGCCGCCGGCCGCTAGCGCCTCAATCAGCACGCGCGGCCTGATTTTCCAGGAGACGCCCCACTTGTCCTTGCACCGACCCCATGCGCTCTCGTGACCGCCATTGCCGACGATGGCGTTCCAGTAGCGGTCCGTCTCGCGCTGATCATCGGTGGCGATCTGGAACGAGAACGATTCGCTATGTTTGAACGCGGGACCGCCGTTGATACCGAGACAAGGGACGCCGGCAACTGTGAATTAGACCGTCAGCACGTCGCCTTTCTTAGCCGATGGGTAGTCACTGGGTGCAAGGTGGACGGCACCTACGGCGCTGTCAGGGAAGGTCGCGGCGGAGAAGCGGGCCGCAGCTTCGGCGTCCTCGTCGTACCAGATGCAAATCGTGTTCTTTGCCATCGCGATTCCCGCCTTATGCCCCCACCCTTTGTCTCTTGCGCTTTAGAAGCCCAGCGCGTTTCTCCACGCTGTCAGGACTTCCTTTGGGCGTACAACGCACACCCAATTCGCTCACGTCTCGGTTTGAATGGCGCGGCTGGTGCGGGCCGTAGCCAGATTTCAAACTGAGGCGGGGGCCGGCTGGACGCCGGATGTTATCCGACTCGCCGCGCTGGTACGCGCGCCGCGCCGGCTTCGATAAGCGCGATCGTTTCATCGGTCGTGCGCACGTCGCCGAAGGCCTGGAACACGGTCCATAACCCGTTCAGGTGGTTCTCGTCATTGAAGGCGGCGCAGGCATCCGAGAGCATGATCACCTTGAAGTCGAGCATCATGCCGTCTCGCGCGGTCGATTCGCAGCAGCCATTGGTCGCAGCGCCGGTGATCAAGATCATGTCGTGGCCGCGTGCGCGCAGATGAGCCTCAAGGTCGGACGCTCCTTGGATCAAGGCACTGAAGCGGTTCTTCTTCACGACTCGTTCGCCGGGTTTGACATCGAGCGTTGGGTAGAGCGCGTGCCCCCAACTGCTATCGGCTAGTGCGGCGCGGCATGCCGCGCGCCGGTGCGGTCCTTCGAAATACTCGAAGAAGATCGGCCACTCGCCTGGCGTCGATTGCAACCAGATGACTTCGCCTCCAGCCTGCCGAAGAGCGGCCGCCAGCCGGTTAATCGCCGGCACGATGGAGCGCGCCGGAGGGCATTCGTAGATAGCGCCTTCGGCCACAAAGGCGTTCTGCATGTCGACGACGATCAGCGCTGTTCGTTTAGGCTCGATCGAGTCGAATGCATGCAATCGACCGCGGCGGGCGATGATGCGCTCGATGTAATGGGGCGGAAATGTTACCGGATGCATCGCTCGCTCCTTTGCAGCTGTCTAGACACCTGGTCGCTCAATGGCGATCTCGATCGGCCGTCAACGGGTAACCCATCTCATAGTGAAGATGGATGCCGTCGAAGTAGAACCAGCGCATCTGCGCGCTCTCGCGGGCGAACTTGATCGCCATGTCCTTGAGTTCGCCGGTCGAGCAGTACTTTTCCAGGATATCGAAGCCGGCGTCGCCATGGTCGGTGTCGGCTTCGACGTGGAGCCAAAAGTGCTCGATGTCGGACTCTTTGAACTTGTAGTTCTTGCGCAGCGACGGCAGCACCGTGCTGTAAAGAAGCGGCGACTGCGATTCGGTACCGATCCGGAGCGCGGCAATGGCCGCGATCCAATGCTCGTTCTTGGCGCATTGGGTCAGCCAGCCGCGCCATGCCCGCGTCGTCGGTAGGCCGCGACTTTTGCGCACCCGGTCGAGATTGGCGCCGTTGGCCTTGGCGAATTTCAGCACGATCTCGACGTGCGGGCGCTTGTCGTCGGTCTCTTCCATGAAGTTTTCGAGTTCATGGCGAATGACGTCGCGCGGCGCCTTTTCGCAGATCATGAAGTTGGTGTTGAGAAAGCCGTTGACCCAGTGATAGTGCTCGACCGCCCAACCCATAAGCGCGTTGTGCCCAAGCTCACCCTTGACCCATTTCTGCGTCATCGGGTGATGGGCACAATGGCGCTCGAGGACCGCATTCTCGAGATCGCGACGAAACGCAGTTTTTTTCTTGGCCATGCCCAGACTCCCTTGCTCCGGCCGATCATTTGGCTCGGCAAGTTGGACGCGTGTCAATAGCCGGATTATCATTTATTGGAATGATAGGTGGACCATAAGCGAGACAGAAGTCTTCAGACGTCAAGGGTTCGGGCACGCCTTGGGCTTGGGCGAGTCGCCGGCGTTGGTCATCATCGACTTCACCAACGGCTTCGACGATCCGGCGCAATTTGGCGGCGGCAATATCAGACCTGCCATCGCCGAGACGGCGAAGCTCCTCATCCATTGCCGGGCGCTCGGGATTCCGGTCGCCCACACCCGCGTCGTGTTTGCCGCGGACGGCAGCGATTCGAACTTGCTCGCGCGTAAAATCCTGCCGCTCGCGACGCTCACCGAAAGCAATCCGGCTTCGCACATTGTGCCAGTGCTCAAGCCGGAACTGGGCGAATTGGTGATCAAGAAACGTGATCCGTCGGCTTTTTTCGGTACCGACTTTTGCGCTTGGCTGGCGCGCCGGCACGTCGACACGCTGCTCGTCACCGGATGCACGACCAGCGGGTGCGTCCGCGCGACGGTGGTCGATGCGCTGGGTTATGGCTTTCGACCGATCGTTGTCACCGATGCGGTTGGCGACCGCGCGCTTGGCCCACATGAGGCAAGTCTATTCGATATGGGACAGAAGTACGCCGACCTGAAATCACGTGCCGAGATCGCGGCCGAACTCGACGCTCGCCGCCGCCTTCCGGCCGCCGAATAGGCGCTAGTTCGTGCGTTTGGCCTTGGCGGCCTCGATCATGCTCAAGACATAGGGCGGATCGAGCGGCAGGCGAATGATCTCGATGCCGAGCGGGGAGAGCGCGTCGCGCACCGCGCCGGCCAGCGCCGGTACTGCGCCGATAACGCCGCCCTCGCCGACACCCTTGAAGCCGCCCAACGTGATTTCCGAAGGCGTCTCCATGTGCTCCATCTGGATGGTCGGCATGTCGAGCGCCGTCGGCAAATGGTAGTCGAGCAGCGTCGTCGTCGTCAGCTGCCCGCTCTCGTCGTAAATCAGCGCCTCGCTCAGCACCTGCCCGAGTCCGTTGCTGATCGCGCCGTGCACTTGGCCATCGACGATCATCGGGTTGATGACGCGGCCGCAGTCGTGGACGACGACGTAGCGCTCGACTTCGATAGCGCCCGTCGCGGGGTCGACGGCGACGAACGCCACGTGGGTAGCATTTGAAACGGTCGACGTTGGCGGATCGTAATGCGCGATGGCTTCGAGACCGTGCTCCTCGCCCTCGGGGATCAGCCGGGCGTCGAGCGAGTAGGCGATCGAGGCGATGTCGCTCAAAGCCACTCGCATCTTCGGTACCCCGGCGACAAAAGCGTAGCCGTCGGCGACCTCGATGTCAGTGGCGCTCGCCTCTAGCACGCTGGCGGCGATCCGCTTCACCTTGTCGCGGATGATCTTGGTCGCCCGGATGATAGCGCCGCCCGCGAGAATCGCGCCGCGGCTGGCGAAGGTGCCGGATCCAAAAGGCACCGTTGCGGTGTCACCCTGGATCACGGTGACGTCGGACGGAACGACTCCAAGCTCCTGGGCGACGATCTGCGACCAGGTGGTGAGGTGGCCTTGGCCCTGCGCCGCCTGGCTCACGAACGCGCTCACTTTTCCCGAGGGCTCGATCTTGATTAGCGCCGCATCGAATCCGGGCACCCGGTAAAGCCCGCGCTCCTTGTAGCGCGAGGCCCCCTGACCGGTTTGCTCGGTCACGGTTGCAACCCCGATGCCGCGATATTTTCCGTCGAGCAGACGCGATGCCGGTTGGCTCCGGCGATAGGCCACGTAGCCGGAAAGTTCGAGCGCTCGGTCGAGGCATTCGCCGTTGCTGCCGGTGTCGTAACGCTGACCCATCGCATTGGTGTACGGAAATTTGGTCACGAGATTGCGGCGGCGGAGTTCGACCGGATCGAGCCCAAGTTCCTTGGCGATCGTGTCCATCATGCCCTCGACCGAGAAAAACGTCGAAGGCGCCGAGACACCGCGAAACGCTCCAGTCGGGCAGGTGTTGGTCGCGACGGCACGGGTGCGGAACGCGAACTGGGCGAAATCGTAGGGCCCCGGCATGTTGCGAGGCCCGCCGTTGGCTTCGAGGCTCGATCCCATCGGAAACGATGCGTAGGCGCCGATGTTGACCAAGATGTCGGCCCGGATCGCCTTGATGATGCCCTCGGCCGACACGGCATAGGACATTTTGTACTGCTGATCGCGCGCGTGGTTCGAGGTTAGGAAATCATCGACCCGATCCTGCACCCACTTGAAAGAACCGCGATACTTAATCGCGAGCGCTGCGGCGACGAGTTCCTCCGGATAGAGATAGGCTTTCATGCCGAAACCGCCGCCGACGTCGGGAGCGATCACTCGGATCTTCGAATCGCTCAAACCCAGCATCTCCGAGAGCGCATGGCGCACGATGTGCGGCACCTGGGTCGAAGTCCAAAACGTGAGCGTTCCGAGCCCGCGTTCGAAGATGGCGATGCAGCCGCGCGCCTCCATCGACGCGACGGCGATGCGGCTGGTGCGGAAGGTACGGACGAATTTGTGCGGAGCGGCGGTAAAAACGGCGTCGAACCCTTCGGTCTTCTGCTCGTTCTCGTAGATGACGTTGTCGGCGATGTAGTCGTGGATCTTGGGCGCCCCTGGCGCCAGCGAGGCATCGAGACTAACCACGGCTGGTAGCGCTTCGTATTCGACTGCGACCGCCTCGACCGCGTCGTCGGCGATATAGGGGTTCTCCGCCACGACGACGGCGACGGTGTCGCCGACGAAACGCGCTTTGTCGATCGTGACCGCGAGACGGTGGGTGATCTTGAACCCGGGCTTATCCGGATCGACCTGTATCGGCTTCATCAGATCGACCAGGTCCCGGCCGGTGAGAACATCGACGACGCCCGGCAAGCGCTTGGCGGCGCTGGTGTCGATCGAGCAGATTCGGGCGTGCGCGTGCGGGCTGCGCACGAAGCCCAAGTGCAGCGTATTCTTCGGTGGCGCGACATCGTCGACGAAGGCGCCGAGGCCTTTCAGCAGCGGATCGTCCTCGACCCGGAGCGTGGATTGCCCGATCGGGCCGCGCGCGTAGGTTTGGGCCATGGGACGCTCCCTACCGTTGAACGGCGCCGGAACGCATCTTCTCGGCCGCTGCGCGCACGGCGCGCACGATGTTGACGTAGCCGGTGCAGCGGCAGAGGTTGCCGGCGAGCGCGTGGCGAATCTCGTTTTCGCTCGGGTCCGGGTTCTCGTCCAAGAACTCGGTGACCGTCATGAGGAACCCGGGCGTGCAATAGCCGCACTGCAACGCGTGGTTCTCGTGGAAGGCCTGCTGGATCGGATTGAGGCGACCGTTCTCGGCCAAGCCCTCGACGGTCTTGATTTGGGCGCCTTCGGCTTGCACCGCGAACGTGATGCAGGTCCGGACGGTCTCTCCGTTCATGATCACTGTGCAGGCGCCACAGACACCGTGGGCGCAGCCGACGTGGGTCCCCGTCAAGCCAAGCTCATGGCGCAGGAAATCGACCAGCAGCAGCCGGGGCTCGACGGTTCGCTCGTAAACCCGCCCGTTGACGGTCAGGCGTACGTGGGTGGTTTCGGTGGTCATGACAGGTCCTCGTTAAGCGGCGGTAACGCGGCGGTCGCGGTGCTGATCGATGAGATCGAGTACGTGGTCGGGAGCCAGCGGCAGTCGGTTGATGTTGGCGTTGAAACTCTTGAGCGCATCGGCGACGGCGTTGGCGAGCGCCGGGAGCGCCCCGATCACTCCGCCCTCGCCGACGCCCTTGAATCCGCCAGCGGTTTCGGGCGAGGGCGTCTCGAGGTGCGCAATCTCGATCGGCGGCAGGTCGAGCGCGGTCGGCAGCAAATAGTCTAGGAAGTGCACGGTCTGTTGCTGCCCGTCGGCACCGTGGACGATGCGCTCCATGAGCGCTTGGCCGAGCCCTTGCGCAACCGCGCCGTGGATTTGGCCCTCGACGACCAACGGATTGATGACGCGACCGCAGTCGTGCACGACGAGATAGCGCTCGACGCTGACGAGGCCGGTCGCCGGATCGACCGCGACCCAGGCGAGGTGCGTCGCATTGGTGATGTAGACGTGTGGCGGATCGTAATGGTCGGTTGCTTCGAGCCCGAAACCATGGCCCTTGGGCGGCGGCCGGTCGTGGGCGGCATGGGCGACGGCGGCGATTTCGGCGATCGCGACCCGGAGTTGCGGCGCGCCGGCGACATGGGCGTAGCCATCGTTGAGTTCGATGTCCTTTGGGCTTGCTTCGAGGAAGTCGCCGGCGATCCGCAGCATCTTTTCGCGCACCTTGTCGGCCGCGCGCAGTACCGCGCCGCCGGCCGCGACTGCGCCCCGCGAAGCGCCGGTGCCGCTGCCGTGTGGGGTGAGCGAGGTATCGCCCTCGACGATGGTGACGTCGTTGATATCGAGGCCGAGCCGATCGGCGACGATCTGGGCGCAGGTGGTGATCGAGCCTTGGCCGATTTCGGTCTGGCTCACATACGCTGCGGCCTTGCCACCGGGGAGTACTTTCACCACAGCGCTGTCGTACCCCGGCATGCGCCGGATGCCGCGGTCGCGGTAGCGTGACGCGCCTTGTCCGGTGTGTTCGGTAAAACAGGCGATTCCAACACCGCGATACTTGCCTTCGACGAAGCGTGTCGGCGTTTGCCGCGAGCGGTACCCGGCATAGTCGCCAAGCGCCAGCGCGCGTTTCAAGCACTCTTCGTAACTGCCGATGTCGTAACGAATACCGATCGCGTTCGTGTAGGGGAACTCGTCAGCGTGAAGGATGTTGCGCAGCCTTATCTCGGCCGGATCGAGGCCGAGTTTGGCGGCGGCGCGGTCGAGCAGTCCTTCCATCACGAAAAAAGCGGTCGGCTGCGAGACGCCGCGATAAGCGCCGGCAGGACAAACGTTGGTCGCGATCGAGCGCGCTTCATAGGCATAATATTTAAGCCGATAGGGCCCCGGCATCATCACCGCGCCTCCGGCGGCCTCGATGCTCGATCCGAACGGATAGCCGGCGTAGGCGCCGGCATTGACCTCAATCCGGACGCGGAGCGCTTGGATGATGCCTTGGCGATCGAGTGCGAGTTCGCCGTCGAAGCGGTGGTCGCGGGCCTGCAGCGTCGTTTGCAGGTCCTCCATCCGGTCGCAAAACCATTTGACCGGTCGTTCCAACTTTCGCGCGAGGGCGATCGACAGGATGTCCTCGGGGTAAATATAGGCCTTTGGCCCGAACCCGCCGCCGATGTCGGGCGCGATGATGCGAATCTGGCTCTCAGACCAGCCAAAAGACTCGGCGATCGCGGTGCGCATGATGTGCGGCATCTGGGTTGTCGCGTGATAGGTGAGGTCATCGCGGCCCGGATCGTAGACGGCGAGTCCGCCGCGCGGCTCCATCGGCGCCGACGCAATACGCGAGCCGGTAAACGTTTCGCGGACGATGACCGGCGCGGCGGCGAACGCGGCATCAAACCCGGGTGATTTGAAAGAGCCCTGAAAAAACACGTTGCCGATGTTCGGGTGGAGCGAGGCGACCCCAGGTTTGACCGCGTCGGCGACCGTCACGACGGCGGGAAGCGGCGCGTACTCGACCTCGATCAGTTCGAGCACGTCCTCGGCGACGTAGGGACTATCGGCGACGGCAACGGCGACGATCTCGCCGGCGTAGCGCGCTCGATCGACTGCGATGGAGTACCATTCGGAGCGGTTGAATCCGGGTCGTTCGTAGTCGGCGCGGAGTGCGGTGAATAGGCCCGCGAGGTCGGCGGCCGTCGCGATCACGTGAACGCCGGGAATGGCGGCGGCGGCGGCCGTTCGGATCGAACCGATGCGCGCATGGGCGTGGGGACTGCGCAAGAAAGCAAGGTGCAGCGTTCCAGGCGGGGCGGCGAGGTCGTCGACGTAGCGGCCGAGACCGCGCAAAAGTCGCGAGTCCTCGAGCCGCGGTACGGCGCGGCCGATGTATCCGGAGCTGCGCGTTTCAGCCACGAGATTCTCAGTTCGTCCGCGGTCCGGCGAGCGCTTGCTTGATCGCGCGCTCGGCCAAGGCAACGGTCAGTCTCTTGCGATAATGAGCGGTGGCGTGGAGATCGGTGGTCGGATCGACATCGTCCTCGGCCGCCTTGGCGGCCTCGGTAATCAGCGCCTCGCTAAGTTTGCGCCCCAGGAGCGTCCGTTCCGTCGCCGTCAATCTAACCGGCCCGGAACCGACGCCGATGGCGGCTAGACGGATGTCCTGGCAGACCTCGCCGGCCAGTGTGATTTGCGCCGCGACCCCACCGATCGCGACCCCTTCCTGGCGCGCGCCCGATTCGATGAAGGCCGAAACTGTATTCGCGGCCGCTTTGGGGATGCGGATCTCGCGCAGAAACTCGCCGGGCTCGATCGCGGTCGTCAACTGACCGACGAAAAATGCGTCCGGCTTGAGGGTGCGCCGGCCGTTCGCCCCTTCGATGACGAACGTGGCATCGAGCGCAAGCGCCGCGCCGGGTAGTTCGGCCACGGGGTCGGCGTGGGCGAGGCTGCCGCCGATCGTCGCCCGATTGCGGACAGCGCGTGGGCCGGTGAAGCGGAGCGTTTGCGCCAGCAGCGGACACAATCGGCGCACGAGTTCGGACCGTTCACCGCCGCTTTGCCGCACCATTGGCCCGAGTACGAGCGTCCCGTCATCGTCGCTTACGGCGTCGAGCGCCTTGCAGCGATTGAGATCGACTAGCACCGCCGGCCGCGCGACCCGCATGTTCATCAGCGGCACCAGGCTTTGACCGCCCGCCAGCGGGCGCGCGTCGTCGCCATAGCGACCCAACAGCGCGATGATCTCGGCGACCGTCTCGGGCGCGTAATAAGTGAATTTCGCCGGTTTCACCGGTTCCCTCCTTGAACGGTCGTGATGAGCGCCCTGTTCGATCGCGGCGCGCGACGCGCCATCAGTCGTGGCGCGTTTCGTAGAGGTAGGACAGAGCGGCAAGCTTACCGTTCTTTTCGAGCCATTCAACGGCGTTGAACGCCTCGCCCGAAGGTACCTCGTCCGTGGTCAGGAGGTGAAGCAGTGGCTCGTCGATGTGCCAGACCTCCTGGCACATCATGCCGCGAAAGAAACCGTGCGGCGCATCTTCGACGAAACGGGTGATGGCGAGTCCCGGCATTAGCGCGTAAACGCGGATGTTTTGTGCCTCGAGCTTGACCGCCATCGTGAACGAAAGTCCGGTGACGGCGTACTTCGAGACCGTGTAGGGGAAGCTTCGAAAAAAGCGAAATCCGAGCTGCGCCGTGAGCGAGGAGATATTGATGATGCGGCCGCCGCCGGGCTTGATCATATGCGGCAGCGCCGCTTTCGAGCATGCGATCGTCCCGCCTAAGTTGACGCGGTATGCGATGTCCCAGTCCTCGACGTTGAGATCGGCGAACGGTTTGACCGTACCCGGGTAGCCGGCATTGTTGACCAGGATGTCGATGCCGCCGAATCGTTTGACGGTCGCATCAACCATGCGCTGCACGGCGGCGTCATCGACGACATCGGCGGCGATCGCCAGCGTTCGGCCTGGCCTGCCGTTGGCCTCGATGTCCGCCGCGACGTTTTGACATTCGCCGACCGACCGGCTGGCGAGTACGACGTTAGCGCCTTCGCGGGCCAGCGCTCGTGCCATGCTCGCGCCATAGCCGCGCCCGGCGCCGGTGACGATCGCAGTCTTGCCCTGAAGTCTTTCGATCATGGTCCCCTTGTCCGATTTTTAGCGTACTTGAAACACGTTTCAATTCCACGCAATAGTGTGGGCTCGATCGGGTCGATAGCAGTGGGGTGACAATGAGCGGCATCAGCCAATTTCGCAAAGACTTGATTGCGGCCGTCGAGGACCGGCACTGCTCGAAGCACCCGCTGTCGCAGAAATGGTCGCGCGCCGAACTCTCGAAGCGCTGCCTGCAAGGTCTTGCGACCGAAGGGTATCATTGGGTTTCCAACCTATACCCGGCATTCTTTCTGATCGCGGCGAAAGCACCGATTGATGTGGTCAACATGGAGATCGAGAATTTCGCCGAAGAGATGCACCCTGACAAACCGCATCCGCCGTTGTTCCTGCGTTTCGTCGAAGCGTGCGGCGGTAGCGCCGAGGCGGTCAAGAAGGGCCGCGGGCTGCCGACGACCGAGTCCTGGCTCGGCTGGGAAATGGACGTTGCCAAAAACGAGCCGTGGGAAGCTGGCGTCGCGGCTCTTCACGTCGGGTCGGAGTTCCAATCGACCGGTCTCTACGAGGACAAGATTCCGATCCTGATCGAAAAATACGGCTTTAACGAGCACGATATCGAACATTTTATTCTTCACTCGGGCGTCGATATCGAGCATTCGAGCCGCGCGTTCGAAGCGCTGCAAAAATACTGCGACACCCGCGAGAAAAAAGACCGAGCCATCTATTGGGCGGGCGAAAGTGCTCGCATGCGCTGGTTTTATTTCGATGGTATTTATCTGCACTACGAGATCGGCTACGCGTTGAATTAGCGAACACGACAATTGGAGCAAGGCAAACCGAACCTGGGGAGGACCGAAATGAAAACCAAGATACTGTTGGGCGGTGTTGCCGCCGCCGCTTTCGCCGTCGCGCTCGGCTCGTCGCCGACACCGGCTCACGCCCAAGAAGTGACGCTGCAAACGATCTTTTCGATTCCGGTTGAACTGATCATTAATGCGCCGTCGCGCGAGATGATCAAGGAAGTCAACAACGTCTGCAAAGGCAAAATCAAGATCGAGATCAAGGGCGGGCCCGAAGCGATCCCGACCAACCAGCAGATGAGCGCGATCAAGCGCGGCGTGGTCGATTTCTACGCTGGTGCGGCCGGCTACTATCAGGGCCAGGTGCCTGAGCTCGAAGCTCTTTACGGTAGCAACAAAACCTCGGCCGAACAGCGGCGCGATGGCGGCGCGGCGATGCTCGACAAATTCTTCCAGGAACGGGTCAATGCGCGCTATTTTGCCGAGTATGGCTCAGGCTACAAGTTTCTGTTGATGACCAAGGAGAAACCGAAACTAACCGCTGATGGCGGCGTCGATCTCAAGGGCGTCAGCATGCGCGGCACCGCATCCTACAAGGCCCTCTACGAAGCGCTCGGTATCAACATGGTGTCGATCTTCCAGCCGGAAATCTTTAGCGCGTTGGAACGCGGCATGATCCAGGGAGTCGGCTGGGTCAACAACTCGATCGTCGATTCGGGGTGGACTAAATTCGTGAAGTACCGGATCCATCCGTACTTCATGCAAGGCGGCAACATCATCGTCATGAACCTCGACAAATGGAAGTCGCTCAACGCCGAGCAGCAGAAGTGCCTCGAGGACACGATCGTCAAGAACGAAGCGGTTGCGCAGAAGTTCTTCGAGGAGGAGGCCGGGCGCGAAGCGGCGCGGATGAAGGCGGAAGGCGTCGAGACCGTGACGTTGACCGGCGAAGGGTCCAAAAAATTCCTTCAAGCCTTCCAGGATGGCCACTGGAAGAACATGGAGAAACTCGGCTTGAGCCCCGATCAAGTCCAGGCGCTGCATAAAGTGTTCTTCGACTCGGCGCGCGCGCCGGGCGTCTTTTCGGGCAGCTAACCGCTGACGACGGTGGTTCATTGGCCAGCCGGACGGGGCTCGCGGCTCCGTCCGGGCGCCGCACGCCCAGGCTTGGCTCAAGATCGACGCTTCGATGCGTAGCTTTTTCACGGTTTATGACCGCGCGATCGACGGACTTGCATTGATCGCGGCCGTTGCGCTCGCGCTCGTTTTCGCGTCGATCGTCATCGTCGTCGGCTTGCGCACGGTCGGGATCTTCCGCGGCGCCGACGTGGCGTTTGCACTGACCGAATACGCGATGCTCTACATCGGCACGCTTGGCGCGCCGTGGCTCCTGCGCGAGAAGGGCCACATCTGCATCGAAGTTGTACGCGGCTATCTTTCGCCGCGGGGTAAATATGTCCTCGCCAAAGTCGCCTATGCCATCGGCGCGCTCGTTTCCGTGTTGGTCGCGGTGTTCGTCATCCGGGCGATGGAAACTAATTGGAACGAGTGGGAGATGCGCGCGTTCAAAGTGCACAAGCAATGGCTGCTGCTGCCGGTCGGCGTGTCGTTTGGATTGGTGGCGGTCGGCTTCCTCCGCCTCCTGGGCGGCCACGGCACGATCTATGAGGACTCCTCGGTCCCGATCCCGGACAAGGGGCTCTAACGGATGGAGTGGTATTGGGCCGCCATCCTGATGCTCGGCCTCGTGTTTGGCACGATGGCGCTCGGGCTGCCAGTCGCGGTCGCGTTCATGACCACGAATATGATCGGCGTCTATATTTTCATGGGTGGCACGATCGGCATCGAGCAGCTAGTCGACAACGCCTCCGACTCGCTCTCGAGCTTCCTGTTGGTGACGGTGCCGCTGTTCATCATGATGGGCGAGGTGTTTTTCCACACTGGCGTCGCCAGCAACGTGTTCGACGCGCTCGATAAGCTGTTCGGAGCGGTGCGCGGCCGACTTTCCTACGTCGCGGTCGCTGGTGGCACGCTGTTCGCCGCGCTTTCAGGTTCGGCCATGGCCAACACCGCAATGATGGGCTCGCTGATGGTCCCGGAAATGATGCGGCGCGGCTACAAGTCGCACATGGCGATGGGCCCGATCCAAGGTAGCGCCGGGCTCGCGATTTTGATTCCGCCCTCGGCGCTCGGCGTCCTGTTGGGAAGCTTGGCCGAAATCAACATCAGCGCATTGTTGATCGCGGGCATCGTGCCAGGCCTGGTTCTTGCCGCGATGTACATCGCGCTGGTGGCGGTCCAAGTGCGGATCGATCCACAGGCGGCGCCGAGCTACGACGTTCCGTACGTGGCGTGGGGCGAGCGCCTTTGGGGGGTCGTCGTCAACGTCCTGCCGATGGGGCTGGTTATTTTTTTCGTCATCGGATTCATGATGCTCGGCATCGCCACCCCGACCGAAGCCGCAGCGTTCGGCGTTCTCGGTGCGATCATCCTCGCGGTTGTCTACCAGAAATTCACCTGGGCGGTCGCGGTCAAGGCCATGACCGGGACGCTGCGGGTCTCGGTCATGGTGTTCTTCATCATTCTGGCGTCGACCACGTTCAGTCAGATTTTCGCGTTCTCGGGCGCCACCGCCGGCGCCATAAAATGGGCTTTGAGTTTCGATCTGGCACCGATCCTGATGGTGGTCGCGATGTTCGCGATTATCCTCGTGCTCGGCTGTTTCATCGACGGCGTGTCGATTCTCTTGATCACGCTTCCGGTGTTCATGCCGCTCGCCAAGGCGATCGGCTACGATCAGATCTGGTTCGGCGTCGTCATGCTGATCGGCATCGAGATGGGCGGCTTGACGCCGCCGTTCGGGCTACAGCTCTTCGTCATGCAGGCGGTCGCGCCCAAGGGCACGCGGTTCGAGGATGTCGTGCGCTCGGCGATACCCTATCTCGGCTGCAACGTACTTATCTTCTTCGCGCTACTCGCGTTTCCCGCTCTGGCGCTTTGGCTGCCGAGCGTGATGGCGAATTGACCAGTCAGCGCTGCCTGCGCTTGAGCGCTCGCAACACCGTTTCGGGAGTGATCGGCAGTGCGGTGATCGCGCCCGGAATGCTGAGCGCATCGTCGACTGCTGACGCGATCGCGGCACCGGCGGCGGTGATACCTCCTTCGCCGGCGCCCTTGACGCCGAGCGGGTTGATTGGGCTCCGCGCGTCCTCCAACAGCAGTGTCTCGATCGTCGGGATTTCGAGCGCGGTCGGCATGAGATAGTCGACGAAGCTCGCGGCGATCGGTTGGCCGGTCGCGTCCCAGGCGAACGCCTCGTACAAAGCACCGCCGATTCCTTGCGCCGCGCCGCCGGCGATCTGGCCCGCGACCAGTTGCGGATTGACGGCACGGCCGATTTCGTAGGCGACAATGAAGCGCTCGACCGCGACGCCGCCGGTGTCGGGGTCGATTCGGACGACCGCGGCGTGGAGTCCGTAGGGATAGTTCATGTGACTCGATTCAAAACGACCCTCGGCGCTGAGTGGCGCCGCCTGTGCGTGGGCCAGATCGCCGAGCGAGATCGCCGCCCCAGCAGGCTCGTTCGCCACGACGACGCGGCCCTCGATCAAGTCGAGGTCGGTAGGCTGTTTTTGCAAGAGTTCGGCGGCGCGGGCGAACACGATCGTCCTCAGCGCGGTCGCCGCGAGCGTGATCGCCGAACCGGTCATCACCGTGACGCGCGAGGCGAACGCGCCCATACCCTCGTCGATCAAGTCGGTCTGACCATGACGGACCCGAACTCGCTCGATCGCGACCCCGAGCGAGTCGGCGGTGATCTGCGCCAAGACGGTTTCGACGCCTTGGCCAATTGAGGCGGCGCCGGTCACGACGTCGATACCGCCGTCTGGTTCAATCGTCAGCCGCACCTTGTCGAATGGTCCGAGGCCGCTTTTCTCCACGAAGAAGCCGAACCCGATCCCGACTAGCTCGCCCGTTGCGCGCCGCCCGGCGAGCTCGGCCTTGAGGTCAGGATAGCGGATGCGCGCGAGCGCCTTGTCGATGAGGCCAGCATAGTCGCCTGAGTCGTAGACGATTTCGGTGCTGAGCGTATCGAGGCGCCGGGCGAACGGCATCTGCTTCGTGCTGATCAGGTTGACGCGGCGAATATCGAGCGGGTCGCGCCCGAGCGCCACTGCGATTGCATCGACGATTCGTTCGCGCACGAACGAGCCCTCGTAGCGCCCCGGCGCCCGGTACGTGCCGGCCGGAGTCTTGTTGGTGAGCCGTACGTGGCCGACGGCGCGGAACGCCGGGATCGCATAGGGGCCAGGTAGCATCGCGGCCGTCAGATCGGTCACCGTGACGCCGTGGGTGCGGATGTAGCCGCCCTGTTCGACCCAAAATTCATCGTCCAGCCCAAAGATGAATCCGCGCTCGTCGAACGCGGCGCGCACGCGGTGGAACTGGCCGCGCGATTGATTGGCGGCGATCAGATGCTCGCGCCGGTCCTCGATCCACTTGACCGGCCGCTTGAAGCGGAGCGCGGCGAGGCACACCAGCACATCCTCGGGGTAAAGTTCGCCGCGAATGCCGAAGCCGCCGCCGACGTGGCCCTCGTGCAGGTGAACGCGATCGAGCGGTAGCTTCAACATCTCGGCAAGCGCTCGGCGGTTGTAGTGCGGTACTTTGGCGGCGCCGTACATGCGGAGCACGCCCGCGTCGTCGACGTGTGCGAGCGCGCCGCGCGTTTCGATCGGCGTGCCCGACTGTCGCGCGACTTCGAGCTCGAGCGTGACGGTTCGATGCGCACTCGCGAACGCTTGGGCGAGATCGCCGTACTCCTTGCGCACGACCGCCGCCTCGGCGGCTAGACCGGGACTGAACTCAGGCGGCGGATTGGACGCGGACAAATAAGGCGCGCTGGCGTCGATATCGGCCGCGACCAAGTCCTCGGCGTCCTCGGCGACGTAGGGGTCATCCGCGAAGACCGCCGCGATAGGCTCGCCGACGTAGCGCACGCGATCGCGCGCCAGGATCGGCTGGCGGAACGGCTCAAGGCCGGCGATCCGCATCATGCGAAAGCTGATCGGCGGGATGTCGTTCACGTCGTCCCGTGTCCACACCCCCGCGACGCCGGTGACTTTGAGGGCCGCGTCGACGTTGATCGCACGGAGCGCGCCGCACGCGATCTGCGAGCGGACCACCCGCATGTGGAGCTGGCCCGGAAAATTGAGATCGGCGGCGAAGCGTCCGGCGCCGATCAGGAGCGGCCGATCCTCGATGCGGCGGACGCTACGGCCGATGTAAGGCATTCCGACGACGTTTATCTGCAGTAAACGGCGTGGGTGCCGTTCATCGCATTTTCTCGGCCGCGGCGCGCACCGCGATCAGGATGTTCTGATAGCCGGTGCAGCGGCAGAGGTTCGAAGAGAGCGCGTGGCGAAGGTCGTCCTCGCCGATCCGAGGGTCGGCTTCGAGGATCGCGGTCGCCAGCATCAAGAACCCCGGCGTACAAAAGCCGCATTGCAATGCATGATGTTCGTGAAACGCCTGCTGCAACGGATTCAAGGTCTCGCCGTCAGCGAGGCCTTCGACGGTGCGGATCAAGCTGCCCTCGGCCTGGACCGCGAACATCAGGCATGAGCGCACAGCCTTATCGTCGACGATCACGGTACAAGCGCCGCACACGCCGTGTTCGCAGCCCAGATGCGTTCCGGTGAGACCGCAGTCGGTCCGCAGCGCGTCGGCGAGCGTGCGCCGCGGCTCGACCCGGATCGCGAAGGAGCGGCCATTCACAGTCAGGGTGAGGTCCAGCTTCTCGGTCATCGTTGGCCCTCGTGCGCGCGCAACAGCGCGCGGATGCGTTGAGGCGTGATCGGCATTTCGTTGATTTCGACGCCGAACGGTTCGAGCGCGTCGGCGACCGCGTTGACGATGGCGGCCGGGGCGCCGATTGCGCCGCCTTCACCGACGCCCTTGGCGCCGGTGATCGACGCGTCGGTGATGGTTTCGAGGTGATGGACTTCGATGGTCGGAACTTCCGCCATCGTCGGCACGGCGAAATCCATCAGCGAGGTGGTGAGAATATTACCGGCGTCATCGTACATGATCTCTTCGTAGAGCGCGTTGGCGATGCCTTGCACGATGCCGCCATGAACCTGGCCGTCGACGATCGCCGGATTGATCGCGCGGCCGACATCCTCGACCGCGACGAAGCGCTCGATACGCACGCCGCCGGTTTCGGTGTCGACCTCGACGATCGCGACGTGGCAGCCATTCGAATAAGTGCCGGCCGGGTCGTAGGTCGCACGCGTGACGAGGCCGACGTCGGGCTGGTCTTTGAACAAGTGGCTCTGATGATAAGCGGCACGGGCGAGTGCGGCGATCGCAATCGACGCTGTCTCGCCGCGAACCGAAGCTACGCCGTGCTTGAACTCGATGGCGGCCGGTGATTTTTGCAGCAAGTGCGCGGCGATCCCGCGCAGCCGATCGGCGAGCTTCGCCGCCGCGAGCTTGCATGCTCCGCCGGCTAAAACGATGCCGCGGCTCGCGAACGTACCCCAGCCGTAGGGTGTCCGATCGGTGTCGCCATGGACGATGCGGATCGATTCGGGCGCGACGCCGATTTCGTCGGCGATAATTTGGGCGAGCGTCGTCGCCAGGCCCTGGCCATGGGGCGATGCTCCGATCCGGGCTTCGACGCCGCCTGAAGAATCCATAACCATGTCGACGGTCTCGTAGCCGGGGGTTACCTCCATCATCCGCGGTCCGAACGCCGGCGTACCGTAGCCGGTACGCTCGTTGAAGACCGAAAACCCAATCCCGAGGTAGCGGCCATTGCCGCGCTCCGTCGCCTGGCGGGCGCGAAATGCGCTGACGTCGACCAAGGCGGCCGCGCCGTCGAGCGCTTCGCGGTAGGTTCCGGCGTCGTAGCGGATGCCGGTCGCCGAGGTATAGGGAAAAGTCGCGATCAGGTTGCGCTGTCGGATCTCGACCGGATCGAGTTTGAGTCTTTTCGCCGCCGTATCCATCAATCGTTCGAGCGCGAGCGTGATGGCGGGTCGCGACACGCCACGATAGGGCGCCATCGGGCAAGTGTTGGTCGCGATCGCGCGTGCGCGCACCGCGTAACCGCGAAAATCGTACGGACCCGGATATTCGGCCATCGCCATCAGCGGCTCGACCCCGTGGGTGATCGGGTAGCACGAGTAGGCGCCGACGTTGCAGCGAAGGTCGATGTCGATTCCGAGCAATCGACCGTCGGCGGCGAACGCTCCCTTGAGCGTGTGCTGCTGATCGCGGCTGTGGAACGATGCCATCAGATTTTCATGGCGGTCCTCGATCCAGGCGACCGATGCACCCAGGCGCTTGGCGAGCCAGATCAGAACGGCGTATTCCGGCGTCGGGCACATCTTTTGGCCGAACCCGCCGCCGACAGCCGGGGCGATCAGGCGGAGATCGGCTTCACGCATGCCAAGAACGTCGGCCAATCCGGTGCGCATGATATGCGGCATCTGCGCCGACACGGTGATGGTCGCGCGGCCGCTCGCGGGATCGAAATCGGCGCGGGCACCGCGCGTTTCGAGCGGAAACGCGCTTTGCCGATGCGAGCGGATTTCGATCGCGACGACCGCCGCCGCTTCGGCAAAGGCGCTGTCCACCGCTTCATTGCGGATTTTGGCGTCGACCAAGGTGTTGTCGGGCGCGTGATCGTGAACGCGCGGTGCGTTGGCGCGGAGCGCGCTCGCCATGTTGACGACCGGCGTTCCGGCGTCGATGTGAAGGATCACGCGGTCGGCCGCGTCCTCGGCCGCCTCGGGGCTCTCGGCAACTACTGCGACCACCGGCTCGCCGACGAACCGGACGCGGTCGGTCGGCAGGATCGGCTGATCGACGGCGATGAAGTCCGGTCGGTTCAATTTGGGCCGGAACGGCTTGACGTCCTTGAGATCGTCACCGGTGAAGGCAACGACGCCACGCGGGATGTCGATGCCCACGATTCGACCGCAGGCGACCGGGCTGCGCACGAAGCGGACGGCGCGCGCGCCAACGGCGATATCGGCCGTGAAACGCGCGCGACCCATGAGAAGCGGCGCATCCTCGAACCGTTTGATCGACCGCCCGACCCAGGTCATGGCCTCACTCCGCGACGAGGTCGGCTCATGGTGCGATCGCTTGGGCGAGCGCGCGGCGCGTCATGGCCGAGACGAGATCGCGTCGGTAGTCGGCCGAAGCGTGAAGATCGCTCATCGGATCGACATCTTTGGCGGCCAGCGCCCCGGCAGCGGCAAAGACAGCGGCCTCGGGCGCGACGCCAACGAGCGCCTGTTCCGCGGCGTCGATCCGGAGCGGCCGATCGGCCGCGGCGCCAATGCCAATCCGCGCCTCGACGATCCGCCCGCGTTCGATCCGTAGCAGCGCGAGGCACATTGAGAGCGCGAAATCGCCGGCACGACGGCTGAATTCGACGAAGCCGCCGCACCAGTTGGGTCCGAGCAGCGGCAAGCGAATTTCGCTCAAAATCTCGTCGCCGCGGAGCGCGGTGGTGAACACACCTTGAAAATAGTCGCCAGCCGCGATCCGGCGCTCGCCCCGAGTACTGGTGGCGACGATCTCGGCATCGAGCGTGCGCGCCACTAGGCACCATTCGGACGCTGGGTCGGCGTGGGCGAGGCTGCCGGCGAACGTGCCACGGGTTCTGATCGGCAGATGGGCGATGTGGCGAGCGACGCGCGGCAGGAGCGCGCCTACCGGGTCATCGGTCATCGGCCGCTCGAACTGCGCGTGGCGGGCCAGCGCGCCGATCCGTAGCGTCGTGCTTTCGAGGGTTACGTAATCGAGGGTTGCGATCTTGTTGATGTCGATGAGGGCGGCCGGGCGCGCGAGCCGGAAGTTCATCGCCGCGACCAGGCTCTGCCCGCCGGCCAGGATCTTGGCGTCGTCGCCCAAGTCGGCGAGGAGGGTCGTCGCCTCGGCCAAGGAGCGGGGCGCGTGGTATATGAAAGAAGCCGGCTTCATGCGGAGTAGGTTACGCTGCGGGAGGTTCGCGGCTAAATTAACCACAGAAGCGCAAGAGAGGCGATACATGAAGGGTGATCTCGATCGGGTTGCCGTGTTCAGCTCGGACGATTCGTGTCCGACGCTACCGATCGTCGAAGGCCAGGGCACGGCACGGGCCGTGGTGTGGCCCGGCGTCGGCGCTTCGATGCGCTCGGTGCAGCGCATCGCGCTCGGTCCGGACGCTCGGACGATCGAACTCAAGCACAGCGGCGAGGCGGTCTATTTTGTCCTCACCGGCGCCGGTTCGGTCCGCGAGGGCGAGGCCGAACAACGGCTCGTCAAAGGGTCGATGGTTCATGTCGAACCCGACACGCGATACCGCTTCCACGCTGGCAAGAGCGGCATGGAGCTCATCGGCGGTCCATGTCCCCCGGACCCAGCGCTTTACCGGCATTTGCTTTAGGGAGATTTGTCATGGCGATTCGCGTCTTTCACTGCGACGATCCGGGCGTTCCGTTACCGATTATCTCCAAGGATGCGCGCCTTATCGTCTGGCCGGGCGTCGGCGCGCACACCGCCAACATGAATTACGTCAAGCTCGAACCGGGCGAAGCCAATGTTCCGCACGTCCACAAGGAATCCGAGGACACGATTTTCATCCTGAGCGGCAAGGGCTCGGTCACGGACTTCGACCACGACTTCAAGCTACCGTTCGAAGCGGGGCAGGTCGTTCACGTCCCGGTCGGGTTGAAGCATGCGGTGGCCGCCGATCGCGGCGCCGCGGTGGTCTCGGTTGGGGGCCCGAGCCCGGCCGACAAAGGGCTGTTGCGGGCCGTCGGTGCCCTGAAGGATTAAGGGTTCCGGCTCGAAGCGCGCTCGCCGCCGTTCGTCGCGCCGACCTCAAGGTCGCCGTTGCGCCGGCGTTTTCGCAGTTTCTCACCTTCGTCCAGCAGTATGCACAACGGCTGGGCGGTCACTTGGCCGAAGCTGAACGAGCGCATTCAAGCATCGTCGCGGGCGAGACCGGCCGAACGCTCAATCAGGTGTCTCGATCCCGCCTGACGGCCGAGTTCGCGGATCGCGTCGATGAGCTTCGCGCAGCGTTGACGGCGCTCGATACTGCCAATCCGTTCGTCAAACCGTTCGCATTTTTACGTCACGCGCAGTGGGGGGCGCATCCGCGACGATCGAACGGTTCACGCTGGCGATCCCGCTCGACGCCGCGAGTCTCGCCTACGGCGGACTTGGAGTCATCGTCGGCTGGATCGTTTATGATGGGATAAAGCTGCAGTTTCGTGCCCGGACAGCTTCGGTCGGGTCGCGCTGAGGACGTCTTGGCCCCCGTGTTCGTCTTAGCGGGCGAAATGGCGATCCTGATGGGTAGCGCATCATAAAAGTCGTCATGCGCGGGCTTGTCCCGCGCATCCACGTCTTGCTCAACGAAGAAAGAAAGGCGTGGATCGCTGGGACAATCCCGGCGATGACAGATAAATAATCAGCGAGCGGGCTCCGGTA
>SHVV01000015.1 GCA_009694095.1 Alphaproteobacteria bacterium
GCCGGAACCAGCGCTTTCGTCGTCGCCGTCTTGAGCCCGCTGCTTGGCGCCATCACCGATGCGCGCGGCCGACGCAAGCCGTGGCTTGCCGGCTTCACTGCGCTTTGTGTGATCGGGACTGCGGCATTGTGGTACGCGCTACCGGCGCGAGAGTGGATCGCGTACACCTTCGCCGCTGTTGTCATTGCCAACATCGGCTATGAATTCGGCAACGTTTTCTACAACGCGATGCTCGGCGACATCACGGACCGCGCCTCGATCGGACGCTGGTCGGGCTGGGCCTGGGCGCTCGGCTATGGCGGCGGTCTGGTTTCGCTCGTCTTCATGCTGGTTGGATTCGTTCTGCCGGAGAAGCCGTGGTTTGGTGTCACTAAGGAAGACGCCGAGAATATCCGCATCGTCGGACCGTTCGTCGCCGCTTGGTTCGCGGTCTTCGCCCTGCCCACGCTCCTCTACACTGCCGACCGGCCCGCCACTGGTATCCCCATTGGAGTGGCGCTCCGCGACGGGCTCGCCAGCATGGGACGCACGGTTCGCAACGCTCGCCGGCACGCCAATGCATTCCGTTTTCTGATCGCGCGAATGATCTACAACGATGGTCTGATGACCATCTTCGCTATCGGCGGTATCTATGCCGCGGGCCGTTACGGCATGGGCCAAATCGAGCTCATTCAGTTTGGCATCCTCCTTAACGTGACCGCCGGTCTGGGTGCGTTTGGATTCGCTTGGCTCGACGATAAGAAAGGCGCAAAGTGCACGCTTGTCATAGCACTGGTCGGCCTGTCCGCCGCCAGTATCGCGGCCGTCATCGCACCGACCGCGGGTTGGTTTTGGATCGCCGGCGCCGCACTCGGAATTTTCGTCGGACCCGCGCAGGCGGCAAGCCGATCACTGATGACACGCATCGCGCCACCCGAGGCAAGCACCGAGTTTTTCGGGCTCTACGCCCTGTCCGGGCGTGCAACGGCTTTTGCCGGGCCGATCGCCGCCGGATTGGCGACCCAAATTTCGGGCGACCAGAGCGTCGGACTTGCCACCGTCGTCATCTTTTTCATGACCGGGCTCTTTTTGCTCATGCGCGTCGCTGAGCCCGTTCGCGAGGCCGAAGTCATCGGCTAGTGGCGGAAGTGGCGCATGCCCGTGAATACCATCGCTAACCCGTTCTCATCGGCAGCCTTGATCACTTCGTCATCGCGGATCGATCCGCCCGGCTGAATAATTGCCGTCACGCCGGCCTCGGCCGTGACAAGAAGCCCGTCGGCAAACGGAAAGAATGCGTCTGATGCCGCAACCGAGCCTTGGGTCGCCGGTACGACGTGGCCCGCCGCTGCGGCCGTTTCTTTGGCTTTGTGGACGGCGATCCGCGCAGCGTCGACCCGGCTCATTTGACCGGCCCCGATCCCCACGGTGGCGCCGTTCTTGACGTAGACGATCGTGTTCGACTTGACGTGCTTCGCAATCGTGAACGCAAAGAGCAGGTCCTTCAACTCGGCAGCGCTCGGCGCGCGCTTCGTGACGATTTTGAGTTTGTCGGCCGTTACCCGCCCATTGTCGCGCGACTGGAGGAGAAAGCCGCCGGCGACCGATCGAAGAACCACGCCCGCATCGGTCGGCTCGGGCATGGCACCGGCAATCAGCACTCGGACGTTCTTCTTCGTGGCGAGAATATCGCGCGCTGCCGGCTCGATCCCTGGCGCGATCACGACTTCCGTGAAGATTTTGGCGATCTCGCTCGCCGTTGCGACATCCAACGGGCGGTTGACGGCGACGATACCCCCGTACGCGCTCACGGGATCGCAGGCAAGCGCGTTGCGATAGGCCTCGAGGAGCGAACCGCCGATGGCAGCTCCGCAGGGGTTGGCATGCTTGATGATCGCTACTCCCGGTTCGCTAAACTCGGCGGCGAGTTCGAATGCGGCGTCAGTATCGTTTAGGTTGTTGTAAGAAAGTCCCTTACCTTGTAGCTGTTCGGCCGTGGCGATCCCCGGCCGTCGCTTGCCCGACGACACATAGAACGCGGCGCGCTGGTGCGGGTTTTCGCCGTAGCGTAGTACCTCCTTGCGCTCGGCGGTCGCGAGAAGACGTTCGGGGAAGCTCTCGCCGAGCACGCTGGAAAACCAGTTGGCAATCGCTGCATCGTAAGCGGCGGTGTGACCGTAGGCTTTCGCAGCGAGTCGGCGACGAAACGCCTCGCCGGTGCTGTTGTCGTGCTCGCTCATTTCTTGAACGACGGTGCCGTAGTCGGCGGGATCGACAATGACGGTCACGAACGCGTGGTTCTTGGCTGCCGAGCGCACCATGGCCGGTCCGCCGATGTCGATATTCTCGATGCATTCGTCGACCGCCGCTCCACGAGCTACGGTTGCCTCAAACGGATATAGATTGACGACGACGAGATCGATGGCGGCAATGCCGTGCTCGCGCATGGCAGCCGTGTGCGGCGCCAAATCGCGTCGGTTGAGGATTCCTCCGTGGATCAGCGGGTGTAAAGTTTTTACCCGCCCGTCGAGCATTTCGGGAAAGTGGGTGTAGTGGGCGACGTCGCGGACCTCGATCCCTGCATCGCGCAACGCCTGTGCCGAGCCGCCGGTCGAAATAAGTTCGACCTTGCGCGCCGCAAGGAAACGCGCGAATTCGACGAGACCCGTTTTGTCCGAAACTGAGATCAGCGCGCGGGCGATGGCGGGGGTGTTAGTTGCGGGCGGCATCTTTTCTCCTGTCGAGCGGCGATCTAAGCGATAGGGACGGTGCCGCGCGCCGGTTCGGGCCCCGCAGCGCGATACTCGGGAACAACCGTCGAGATGAGACTTAAGACCGCGGCGGCGTCGCCGCGCGCCGCCATGAGCAGCAGACGTTCGACCTGGGAAAGCAGCAATTCGCCGTCAGTCACTCGGGGCGAGGCCAGCAGCAATCCATCGGTTTTCGTCGGCGTCAGCGGCTCACCCGAATGGAAAATTTCCTCAACGACCTTCTCCCCTGGGCGCAGACCGGTGTACTCGATCCGGACATCTTTGTCGGGGGCGAGTCCGGCAAGTCGAATCATCTGTCGCGCGAGGTCGGCGATGGCGACAGGATCACCCATATCGAGGACGAAAATCTTGCCGAAGTTAGCATGCTCCTCGCTCGCCGCGGCTTGCAACACGAGTTCGACGGCCTCGCGCGTGGTCATGAAATAACGCGTCGCGTCGCGATGAGTGACGGTTAACGGCCCGCCGCGCGCGAGCTGGCGTTGGAATAGTGGGACGACCGATCCGGTCGAGCCGAGGACGTTGCCGAAACGAACCGTGATGAAGCGGGTGGCATTGTTCGAGTCCTTGTTTTCCAGTGCTTGGCAAATCGCTTCGGCGATTCGTTTGGTCGAACCCATCACGCTCGACGGATTGACCGCCTTGTCGGTCGAGATGAGGACGAAAGCAAGCGCGCCGCATGCATGTGCCGCACGTGCTGTTTCCAGTGTTCCACCGACATTCGTGAGCACCGCCTCGCACGGATTGGTCTCGGCAAGCGGCACATGCTTCATGGCGGCGGCGTGAAAAACGATCTCCGGACGTTCGGCCGCGAACACCGAGTCAAGACGTTTTGAATCACGAACGTCGGCCATGATCGCCACGCGCGTTACCGCAGCGTACTGCTCGGCAAGTTCGAGATCGATCCGGTACAGGTTGAACTCGCTGTTGTCGACGAGTGCTAATTTGGCCGGTCCTAGCGCTGCGATCTGTCGCACGAGTTCGCTGCCGATCGTGCCTCCGGCACCGGTGATGAGAACGCGACGACCGATGACGAATCGTGCGACCGGCGTCCGATCGAGCACACGTTGCGTTCGTCCGAGGAGGTCTTCGATCTCGATCGGTCGGACAGCCAATGCGCTCGCTCCGACCGATTCGTGGTGACGAAGTTCGGTGAGACGCGGCAGTCGCGCGAGCGTCATGCCAAGCGCTGTCGCCTGTTGCAACAGCCGTTGTACGGTCGCACCATCGATTCGGTCGGATGCGAGAATCACACGCTGGGGGGCGAGGTAACGGGTTCGCAACGCACCAACGACTCGATCGAGATCGGCGTATGTGCCGAGCACGCCGATGCCGCGAATATTTCGGCCGACTCGGGTTGTGTCGCGATCGAGAAGCCCGACGACGCGGTAAGGCGCTTGCCGTGACCGACCCATCTCGCGAATGAACGTGTCGGCTTCGTCGCCGGCGCCGGCCAACAGGACCGGTACGCGCGGATCATCGACGCGTTCCAACACGGACGAAAAATTCCCGTCCTTGAACAATCGATACAGAAAGCGCGGCGCTGCGAGAAGAAGGACCAGGAGCACCCAATTGATCACGAGGGCGCTTCGCGGCAGCACGCCGATACGATTTACGGCGAATAGGATCGGCAGGAATACGAGAGTTGCAGCCGTGACGGCCTTGGTGATGGCGGTAAGGTCGGAGAGCGAAGCGTAGTACCAGATTCCGCGGTAAAGGCCGAACACCCAGAACGCGACCGCTGCGACCGCGGTGAAAATAAGCGTTCCCTCCCATAGGAAGCCGAATTCCTGTGGCACCCCGTAGGTCAGATAGCGAAACCAGACGGAGAGTTCGAATGAAACCGCCGCCATGATCAAGTCGTGGAGCGCGACCAACGCTGCTCGATATGAGAACGGCGGACGCGACCGATGCTCGATCATACGGCGTCAATGCTGAAGTCGATCATGGGCGGGCGAGGTACCATAACAAAGCGCCGGTTACCACGGCGGCGGAAAAAAAGCTGATTGCAGGCGACGCCATCCCGGCCGCGACGACGGCGAGCGCGACCAAAGCGATATCTGCGGCCAAGATGGCCCGCACAACGACGGCATGACCGCCTGTCCTGTGGGCAGCATGTTGATAAAAATGGCGCGCATGCGCTTGCCATATTTTCTCGCCGGCTGCCAAACGTCGACCAAGGGTGATCGTCGCGTCGGCGAGATAATAGAGCGGCATGATGAGCGCCGCGACCCAGAGCCCGCGAGCCGCAAGCAACAGAAGAAGCCATCCACACAGGAAGCCGAGAGGAACACTCCCGACATCGCCGAGAAATATCCGCGCTGGCGGCCAGTTCCATACGAGGAAACCAAGCGCTGCGCCGCCGCAAATTGCTGCGATCTCGACCGGAAAGGATTCGAGACTGCCGATCGCCGCGCAGGCAACGAGTCCGCTCGTAAGTGCCAGCGTTTCTGTCCCAGTGATACCGTCGATGCCGTCCATGAAATTGTAAAGATTGACGAACCAGAGCCAGAGAACGCCCGCCGCAAGTCGATCGGCCAGCGGCTCCAGCACGCCTTGAAAAATCAGCAGGTCCGCTGGGAAAGTCCACATGCATAGGCCCACCGCGAAGGCGTGTCCCGCCAACCGAACCACGACCGCGACGCCGTAACGATCATCGAGCCACGACAGCAGCGCGAGCCCAGCTAAGGCGGCGGCGACGATCGGCTCGAACGGCGCCGTGGCGGTCAAGCTCGCCAATCCCCAGCCGATGACGATAACGGCCACGACGGCAAGCCCGCCACCGCGCGGCGTTGGCGAGGTGTGGCTGCTACGTTCGTTTGGGCGGTCGAATACTTGGTTCGCTCGTAGCCACCGAAGTACCACGGCCGTCAGCAGCCAAACCGCGAAAAATGCGCCCACCGCGCCGGCTAGGGCGATCAATAGCCGCGCCACCGTCATCTGTCGCTCTCCGCTGCTGGGTACCGTACGGCGGCCAAAAAGAGGGCGGTGGCCAATACCATCGCTGCCAGCCACCAAGTCTGCCAGATACCAAAACTCAAATTGGCGACCGTCAAGGCGGTTGTAATCAGACCGACCCCCGCCGCGACGCTTGTCCGGTCGGCCTTGAGCCGCCCTACGGCGGCAAAGGCGGCCCAAACCAGAACCGCCGCCAACAATGCCCCGGGAAGACCTAGCTCGACCCAGATCTGTAGAGCGGCATTGTGCGGATGGAGGCTCATGAGCGGCCCTCCGACTCCGCGGTAGGGCGCATCGGCGCCGGGAAGCACCCTAGAGGCGTTGAGCCCCCATCCAAGGAACGGCCGTTCGACCACGCGACTGGCGACAAATTCCCAAATTTCGAACCGATGGGCGGCGGTCGGCGGGACGTGCTGGAATACGCGGAATATGCGGTCGGGCGTTGCGATCTGACCTATGATCACCGGCGCGGCGAGAAAAAACGCGGCAGCGGCGGCGCCAAATATCTTCGGCACGCGACGAGGCGAGAAATACGTTGCAACGGCGGCGAGGACGCCCAACACGAGCGCGACACGAATCGAACCGCCGTGAAGCCCACCGACCGTAACCACTCCGAGCACGGCCAGCGCCGCGACAATGCTCCAGCGCCCGCGTCGGGCCAGCAGCAGCAAGCTCGGCCACAGCGTAAGGGCGAATAGGGTGAGCGGGCGGTTGAGGATTTCGATCGCCATTAGCGCTTCGGCGCCGTAAATCTGGGCAAAGATGAACCGATGGATACCTCCTGCGGTTGCCACCTCAATCAGAAGTAAGCTGCCGGCAACGAAACTCGCTGCGATCAGCCCGCGCTCCATCGACTCGGCGTCGCGAGCTTCGATTCGCATGCTGGCGTCGAGCCAAAGGAACGCAAGTCCGGCGATCACGCTGAGTTCCAACGCTTTGACCGGAATGGGGGTGGCGTTGAACGCCCACAACGCAGTGGCGAGTCCCCACGCTACCAGGGCCGCACCGGTCCAGCCGACGAGACCGGGAAGGACAGGCCACCGGCGCTTGGAGATCGCGTCGTAGAGAAGCGCGAGCCCGCCTGCGACAAGGAGCGGCGTTGTTACAAGCGGCGAGAAAAAACCAGCCGAAGCAACGAGAAAAGCTGCTCCTCCAAACACGTACCGGGTAAGTCGAGGAGCAGCCGGAAGCATGCGCGTCAAACTGGGTACGGCGCGCCGGCCACTCGGCGCAATACTGTTCGATATTCTGCCAGCGTCCGGGCGATGAAATCGTCAACTGCATAGTCGGCAATGGCGATCGCCCGGCTAGCGGCACCCATCCGGGCGCGCAGGGCCGGATCGTCTATCAACCGCTTCAGTGCAACCGCGGTCGCGGCGATGTCGCGCGGCGCAACCAGCAATCCGTTCTCGCCGTCGCGGACGATTTCGCGACATCCCGGTACGTCGGCCGTGACGATCGGACGCCCGCACGCGGCCGCCTCAATGAGGACACGCGGCAGCCCCTCACGATACGACGGCATGCACACGATGTGTGCCTGGGGCAGGACCGTGCTCATGTCGGGCTGGAAGCCCCACCATTCGACCAAACCCTCCGCCTGCCAAGCTTGCACCGTCGCTTCGTCGACCGCCGTTGGATTGATCGCGTCAATCCGCCCAACCAGAACGAAACGCGCCCGTACTCCGTCCCGCTGGAGCGACCGCGCTGCGCCAATGAACTCGTGCAAGCCTTTGTCGCCGATCAGCCGCGCCGGAAACATGACGACGGTTTGACCCGTCGGCTCGGGCCCGGGGGCGAAGGTGCGCAGATCGACGCCCGTACCCTTGATGATGGTGGCGGTCGCCGGATCGATCAGGCGCTCATTGAGGAAGTACGCGCGGTCATCGGGGTTTTGAAAGATCACGCGCGCGTTCGGGTGACCGAGTGCGAGTCTGAACAGGACCTTGACCGCGGCCTGCATCAGGCGGGCCGAGCGGGATTCATGGACGAAAATGTATCCGAGCCCGGTGACGGCGTGAACGACTGCCGGGACCGACCGGAGCCGCGTCACGATGCCGCCATAGGCGACCGGCTTCATCGCCACATGATGGGTCAATATCGGCTTGATCGCGCCGACTAGGCGCCAGAACGTCCAAAGCAGGTACAATTCTCCGAACAGAATCCGGCCGCTACGTTTGAGGGGTATCGGATGGTACGTGAAGTGGTTGGCCCGGATTACACGGACGGCGTCTTCGTCAAAGGGAGCGGCGACGTGGACCTCAAATCCTTGCGCCCGCGCCGCGAGCGCGATTGCCATCCGGTGCGTCGTGAAAAACAGCGCCTCGTTCATGAGATAGAGTAGCCGGGGCGGCGAAACTGCTGGTCGGTTAGCGGGCGTGATACCCTCACCTCGCATAGAGGCCTAGGGCGACGCCAGCGATCACGCTTGCAAACGCCCTTGTGTGCAATTGCGAGGGTAGGCATATAGTGCCGCCGGCATGCCGATCAAGCACAAATCCGGGACAGCATAAAACGTCATGATTGGTCCCGGGGTCACGATTGGCGACAATTGCCAGATTCAAAACAACGTGAGTCTTTACACCGGGGTGCGGCTCGAAGACGGTGTTTTTTGCGGTCCGAGTTAGGTGTTTACCAAAGTCGTCAATACGCGTGCCGGTGTTTCGGGCAAGCACGAATTCAAGGCGACTCTGGTCCGCCGCGGAGCCATGATCGGCGCCAATGCAACCATCGATTGCGGTGTCGAACTCGGCGCCTATTGCTTTATCGACGCCGGCGTGGTCGTCACTAAAGATGTCCCCGCTTTCGCCCTCGTCGTCGGCAAACCGGCGCGCCGCATTGGTTGGATGAGCCACACCGGTGAGCGGTTCGGCCCCGACCTTGTTTGCCCGCGGACTAGCCAGCGCTACGTCGAGTCCGGCCCCGATCGTTTGCAACCAATCGAGTGAAGCACTCGTGAAGCCACCAGAGTCGTTCGCCGCCCCCGCCCCGTCCGCGATCGCCTTCATCGACCTTGCCGCCCAACAGCGCCGGCTCAAACCGGTGATCGATGCCAATATCGCCCGCGTACTGGCGCACGGCCAATACATCCTGGGGCCGGAAGTCGCCGAGTTCGAAGCGGCGCTGGCGGCACGGGCCGGCGTTAAGCACGCGATCGGATGCGCCAGCGGCACCGACGCACTGGTGCTGCCGCTCATGGCGCGCGGCATCGGACCGGGCGATGCCGTTTTCGTGCCGTCGTTCACGTTCGTGGCGAGCGCTGAGGCGCCCGTGATCGTCGGCGCCACGCCGGTCTTCGTCGACGTCGATCCGGAAACATTCTTGATCGACCCAAAGAGCTTGGCTGACGCAACGAGCGCGGCACGGTCGAGTGGCTTGCGTCCGGCCGCGGTCATTCCCGTCGACCTATTCGGTCAGCCGGCCGACTACGTGGCGCTGGCCGCAATCGTGGCCGAGCATGAGTTATTCGTGATCGCCGACGCGGCGCAGAGTTTCGGCGGCCGCCGCGTCGGAAAGGCCGTCGGTTCGCTGGCCACCGTGACATCGACGAGCTTCTTCCCCTCGAAGCCGCTCGGCGGCTACGGTGATGGGGGCGCGATTTTCACCGATGACGGCGAGCTTGCGGCGCGAATCCGCTCGCTGCGTGTTCACGGCCAAGGCACGCACAAGTACGACAACGTGCGGATCGGCGTGAACAGCCGACTCGATACGATGCAGGCGGCGATCTTGCTGGCAAAACTCTCGATTTTCTCCGATGAACTCAAGGCGCGCGACCGTATCGCGCGCCGCTATGGCGATCTCCTAAGCAATGTTGTGCGCACGCCGACGATCGATCGTGACGCCGAATCAGCATGGGCGCTCTATACCATCGCGCATGCCGACCGCGACAAGTTGGCCGAACGGCTCAAAGCCCGCGGGGTTCCGACTGCGGTCTACTACCCGATCCCGCTCCATCGCCAGGAAGCCTATCGCCGCTATCCGATCGCGCCGCGCGGGCTTACAGTCTCCGAACGTTTGGCAACCGAGGTGATCAGCCTGCCCATGCACCCTTATCTCGACGCGGCGGCCCAAGACTACATTGCCACCGCCGTCCGCGAGTCGCTTCGCATTAAATGATTGGCTCAACTCGCCTGGCAAGGTGACAGCATCACCGCCGACGGCTTGTGCGCGGGCGGGTCGTTCGACATGGGCTCGCTTCTTGCTTTAGGAAGTGCTGTCTTATTGATGCGATTTGATGCGATCGCTGGGCTTTCGAGAATCATTACCTATGGCGCCTAGCTTTTTATCGATCGTTCTGGCGGCCGGAATTTTCCCTCCCGACCGCGGCGGTCCAGCAACCTACGTACCGGCAATGGCCGCAGCGCTCGTCGAACGCGGGCATCGGGTCGAAATCGTTACGCTGGCCGATCACCCTAATACCGTTAAGGATTCATGGCCTTTTAGCGTAATCCGTTTGCGGCGCGGGCAGAATCGCGTGCAGCGCATCGCCAAGGTGACCGTTCGCCTCGCTAGCCTAGCGCGACGCGCCGATCTCGTGTTTGGAAACAGCTTGGTCATAGAGCCGACACTCGCCGCCCTGGTAACGGGCAAACCACTCGTTATCAAGGTGGTTGGCGACCCTGTTTGGGAGCGTGCGCGGCAACGCGGACTCGCGACTGACCTCGACACTTTTCAGACCGCCGAACTCCCGACCCGTTGGGCTCATCTCCGCCGGTTCAATGCGTTGCTTCACCGGCGGGCACGGCGCGTGATCGTTCCAAGCGAGTATTTGCGTCGGATCGTCGTCGCCTGGGGCGTCCCGACGGAGCGCGTCCGAACGATACCCAATGCGACATCATTCGCATTTCCATCGGATCCGCCGCGTTCCGTACAATTCGATCTCGTGACGGTATGCCGCCTCGTACCTTGGAAAGGCGTGGATCGGCTCATACGCTATGCCTCTAGAAATAACCGTTCGCTTCTCGTGATCGGAGACGGACCGGAGCGCGCAAACCTTGAGGCTCTAGCGCGGTCGAACGGAGCATCGACGATGTTTCTCGGCGAACGGCCAAGCGTGGAAATTCCCACACTGATCGCCTCGGCGCGCGTTTTTGCGCTCGCCTCCGACTACGAAGGGTTGCCGCACGTCGTGTTGGAAGCGATGGCAGCGGCGGTGCCGGTCGTCGCGACCGACGCTGGTGGAACCGGAGAGATCGTGACCACAGGCGAATCGGGCCTGTTGGTCCCGCCAAGAGACGAAAACATGTTGGCAAGAGCTCTCACGCAAGTGCTCGAGTCGCCGGCGCTCGCCGAGCGCCTGGTGCGGGGGGCTCAGGCATCGCTTAGTCGATTTGCTCCCGAAACCATGATTGCCTCGACCGAGGCGGTCCTACGCGAAGCGGCGGACCCAAGCAGCAAATGAAAAAACCCACGCTCTCAACGAAGCCGCGCTTTGTTCTTGCGGTCGACCTCCTCCGTCCGCAACTGCGTCCCGGACAGCGCCTACTCGACATCGGTTGCCGCGATGGTGCGTTGCGTCGCTACCTGCTGGAAAGAATTGCTTGGGAAGGTCTCTAATCTCACCCAAAACGCAGATGGCTCGGTGAATCACATTGCGAACCTTTCAACCGGACTGTCCTTTCCGGACCGGGGATTCGATATTGTTACGGCGCTCGATGTGATCGAGCACACCGAGAGCATCCGGACGAACCTCGACGAATGCTGGCGGATCGCGCGGCACGGCCTGCTCGTCGCTCTCCCCAACATCGCCCACCTCTCGCACCGATGGCGTTTTTTGATGACGGGGCGAATTGGTGCGAAATTCGATCTGCATTTTGAACTACCGACCGATCGCCACCGCTGGTTGACGGTTCAATCGCAGTGTGACTCGTTTATGGTTGCGTTCGCGGCGTCGCACGACGCCGAGCTGCAAACGACGTGGAATGCAAGTACGTTGCCGATGGGAGCTTTAGCGCGGCTCGGACGAACCGTCGGCCTCTCGCCGGCACTTTGGGTCTAAACCTGTTGTTATCTTCTGCTTCGGCGCGGCACTTCCGGACGACTCCTGTGCGCATCCTGCACGTCATTTCGAGTCTGTATCGCGGCGGGGCTGAAAATCACCTCGTCTCGCTCGTGCGCCATCAAGTGAGGGGCGGCCATGTTGTCGCCATTGCTTATCTCAAGGGGATTGGCCATTGGACGGCCGATCTCGTCGCGCTCGGTATCGAGGTGCATCCGCTGCGGGTCGGCCGATATGGTTTACCGAGGCCAATCGCACGGCTGCGACAAACCATCGATGCCTTCGCTCCCGACGTCGTTCACGCACACATGCCGCCTTCGGAGCTCTATGCCCGTGTGGCGCTTATCGGGCGCAGAGCGGCTTTCGTCATTAGCAAGCATAATGACGAGCCGTTTGCACGTTTTCCTGGCCAACGATTGGTGGCACGGTGGTGCGCTGCGCGCGCCCATTCGATCATTTGTATCAGCAATGCGGTCGCGCAGTACGTCGGGGACACGAAGGTCGGCCAGGGTATCGCCGAGCGAAGACTCGAGATTATTCGTTACGGTTTGGATCCGGTATTGGCCGTTCGAGGAAGCGGCGCAGGCATGCGTCGCTCTTTCGGCATTCCGCAAGAAGCGATGCTAGTGGCTAGCATCGCCCGACTTGTACCACAAAAGGGGCTCGACACGCTGCTAACGGCCTTTGCCCAATTTCGAAGGACTGTCGCTCCGAATGCTCGACTATTGCTGGTCGGTGTCGGCCCGCTTGAGAGCGGGTTGAAGAATCTTGCCGCGACCCTTGGTGTCGCCGACGCCACCCACTTCGCAGGCTTCCGCGTCGATATCCCCGCCATCCTCGACGCAGTTGACGTATTTGCGCTCGCTTCGCGCTGGGAGGGATTTGGGCTTGTGCTCCTCGAGGCGATGGCGGCGCGTCGTCCGATCGTGGCGACGCGCGTCAGCGCGATACCAGAAGTGGTTGGCGAGGGTCCCGATGCCGCGGGAGAGTTGGTGCCGGTCGACGACATTGACGCACTTGCAGCCGCCCTTGCACGCCTCGTCGATCCGGCAGTCCGGGAGCGTGTCGGCGAGACTGGTTATGCCCGGCTTGTCCGAGATTTCTCAGCGTCTGCGATGGCGGAAAAAACCGATGCCGTCTATCGGGCCGCGCTTGGGGTGAAGGGATGAGGTTCGTTAACGTGCTTGAGTTCGAGCGTGCGGGTGAGACACGCCTGCCAGAGACCAGCCCGATCGCCGCGGAACGGCGGGCCGTCGCTCGCAAAGGACGCGTTAAGTCGATCCTCGACTTCGATCCAAAAGGCGACGAAATCCGCTCGTCGATCGGACGGATTGACTTTCGCTAGTTGCTTGAAATCGCCCAAGTTTTCGTACCGAACCTTGTCGACACGTAGGCCGGCCGCGGCAATTTCGGACGCCAGGACGTTCGCAGCGACAGCGCGCTGGTACGAAGCGGGCCGGCGAAACCGCGAACCTAGTTGACGGATTCCGGCTCGAAGCGCGACGAGTACCGACTCGACCCGATCATTCTCGACACGAGATCGAAAATGGCCGTCATCGTAGGACAGGAAAACGGTCCCGCCGGGCTTGAGAACCCGCTGGCAGGAACGCAAATAAGCCGGCCGATCGCGCACGTGCTCAAGGACGCTGAAGCTGACGACAACATCCGCATGACCATCGAGTGCGGCAAACTCGCCCCGTGTCATGATGTGGATCGACGTGCCCGCGGCCCGTTGCCGCGCGACGCCTGCTTCCGTGGGGTCGGGTTCATAGCCGAAATAAGAAATCATCGGATACTGGCGAACGACCGCTGGCCAATCGCCCAAGCGCCCGCACCCGTAGTCGACGATCGACAGAGCGCCGCGCAGTTGGGCCCGTTTAACAATCTCCGCGCAAATCCGGCTTTTCGCTGCGTTTCTAAACCAATATACAGAGGGATCCGCTGGAGTCGTCATGAGCATATTGCCGGACTTGAAGATCGCGATGGGGCGGGCATTCCGACGATACACTGGATTCGATTTAAACGCCGCGCTCACTGCGGGTCGCGGCTTGCCACGACATTTGCCGGATAGCTTTCGGCACCAGGTTGATCGCCACCGCGCTTACACGATGGTGTCCTGGCAGGGCCTTTTCTTCACGTGGCAGGCCGTCCGGCACGTTATTCGTCAATCGGTGCCCGGTGCGATCGTTGAATGCGGCGTGTGGCGGGGCGGCTGCGTTCGGTTGATGGCGGAAACACTGGCCGAAGCCGGCGACATCGCTCGCGATTTTTGGTTGTTCGATACGTTCGCCGGTATGACGGAGCCTACATCGGCTGATCGCCGATCGTCGGGTCTCGATGCGCGATTGAAATGGCGCGAGACGCAACGCCAGGACCATAACGAGTGGTGCTATGCGTCGCGCCCAGACGTCGAGTTGGCGCTCCGCAACTGCAACTACCCGTTCGAGCGATTTCACTTTGTCGAGGGCGACGTTTTGCGAACGATCCCTTCGAGAGCGCCTGCCGAAATAGCGCTGCTGCGGCTCGACACGGATTGGTATGAGTCGACTCGCCACGAACTCGAGTATCTCTGGCCGCGCCTCGCGATCGGCGGCGTGGTGATCCTCGACGACTATGGGACATGGGAAGGCGCTCGCAAAGCGGCCGATGAGTTTTTCGTTTCGTTTCCCGAATCGGCTCTCGTCCAAGAGCCATTTAGCGGGGCAGGATTGTTAGTCAAAAAGTCATGAAGCCGGATATTTCATGATTCTTGCTTCGCGTCGCCCGACGCTGCGTCGCTACTGGCGGCTTTGCACATCCCGCTACACGCTGCTCCGGGCGCTCGAATATGAAGCGGTAGAGGGGTTCCGATTCGACGGCGTAACGATCGACTTCGGCGGTGGTGCCAAGGCGGGGTACAGCTCTTTATTTTACCTGGACGCACCCCTGATTTCGATCAATATCGCCCCGGCAATGCAGCCGCGGATCGTTGCCGATCTCACCCTGCCATTGCCTCTCGGCGATGCTAGTGCCGACGCTGTCATTTCGCTCAACACGTTCGAGCATCTTGGCGATGATGATTTTGCGCTAGCGGAACTAGTGCGCGTGCTTAAACCCGGCGGACGGTTCCTGCTGGCAGTTCCATTTTTGTTTCAGATTCACGGCTCACCGAACGATCATCACCGGCATACGGCGGCCGAGTGGGAGCGCCGCTTCGATCGGCTCGGAATCCCGAGCGGCGCTGTCGAAATCGAGCCTTTGGTCTGGGATCCAATCGCAACCGCGTGGGGACTCGTCGAGGGCTACGGGGCGTTTTGGCGGCTTCATTGGGTTGGCCGTCCGTTGGCCCTCCTTCCCGGCCTATTGTATCGACGGATATTGCGACTTCCCGATTACGCGGTTGCCTACGTCATCCGCGGCCGTAAGTCGGGATGACTTAGTACCGTGCTCTCTATCTTGAACATCGGGATCGACCGTGAATTGCTCGACGATCCGGAGACCAGCGAAGCTGTCGCCCGTCAGCTTTTTTACGCCAGCGAACTTCCGGCCCGCATCGCGCACATTGTCAAGGCGCCCGCCGGGGTTGCGTCAACAGACCGGACCTTGCGCGACGCGAGGGTCACGCTCCATCCCGTCTCGGTCGGGCATCCGATTTTCTTTCCACTGAGAGCGGTCAAGCGCGCGTTGGCGGTCGCTCGGCGGGAACGATTCGACATTGTGATCGCGCAGGAGCCGATTCTCTCGGGGACAGCGGCGCTTTGCATCGCGCGGCGTCTCAAGCTGCCGCTTGTCGTTGGCGCCTATAATGATCAGATCGCCAATCTGTTCTGGATTCGGGGGTCGTTCGTGAACAGGTTAGCGAATCGAATCGGTTCTTTCGTCTACGCAAGAGCTCAAGCGATTCGAGCCGACAGCGCGGCCGTTGCTGAACGATTACAAAATGCTGGGTTTCGACAGACTTGCTTTGTGCCATTCCTCATCACGCATGCCGATAAACTTTTAACGCCGCATGCAGATGCGGCTGCGACGCGCAGCCGTTTGCTCGCCGGCCGCAGCGGACCTTTGCTGCTCACGGTCGCCCGCTTGGTGGCGGAAAAGAATCTCGGATTGATGTTGCGGGCGGTCGCGCGCATCCACCACCAGCTGCCGGATGTCCGGCTCGTGGTGGTAGGGGATGGTCCGGAGCGTCCGAAACTACAGCGTCAAGCGCTCGCGCTCGGCGAGGCCGTTCAATTCGCCGGCCGAAAGCCGAGCGCCGATCTTCCCGCGTACTATCAAGCGGCGGACCTATTTCTCCTGAGCTCCGATATTGAAAGCTCGGCTCGCGTTCTTTCCGAAGCCCAACTAGCCGGCACGCCGGTCTTGACGACCGCGACGGCAGGTGCCGCTGAGGTGGTTGCCGATGGCCGCACCGGTCGGGTGGTTCCGTGCGGCGACGAAGACGCTTTCGTTCAAGCGCTGGCGACGCTCGCGGGCGATCCGGGCGGCCTTGCCAAGATGAGGCCGGCGGTTGCGCGACACGCTCAATCACTTTGCGGTCGGGAGGTAGTAGCGAGAGGTTTGCGCGCACTCTATGAAGCGAGCCTGACGGTTCCACGGTGAACTTGCTGGTACTCAATCTGGCTATGGATGAGCGCCATACAACCCTGGCTTTTGGCATTGCCTGGGTAGAACGCTTGGCGCGGCGTTTTGAGCACGTCGATGTCGTTACAATGCAGGCCGGTCCGTTTAAGGTTCCCGCTAACGTCACCGTGCGATCCATGGGCCTCGAACACGGACGATCGAAATTCCGCCGCGTGGCAGCGTTTTATACAGCCATAAGTGAGGTGCTTCGAACCCGGCGTATTCATGTCGTATTCGCGCATATGAACTGGGTGTTCGCGTTGCTCTTTGCCCCGCTCGGCCGTGCGCTCGGGTTGCGGACGTTAATGTGGTATGCGCACGGCGCTGTACCGTTTGGCTTACGGTTTGCCGATGTGGCGGTACATCGGGTCGTAACGTCGACGGTCGAGGGTTACCGGTTGCAATCGTGTAAACGACGGGTGATCGGGCAGGGTGTCGATCTCGCGCCGTTCTTGGCACTGCCTATGGCGCGCGCCCTCCCTTGCCGGCTGACGATTATCACTGTGAGCAGGCTCGCTCCGTCAAAAGGAATCGACCGGATGCTCCACGCGCTGGCCCGGTTCGCAGAAGACGCGCCGCTGCCGTGGCAGTTCCGCATTGTCGGCGAGGGGACAACCGAGCTCGAGCGCAAGCATGGCGATGACCTTCGACGCCTCGCGGTGACGCTCGGGATTGCGTCGGAGGTCGTGTTTTTAGGCCGCTTGCAAACGCCGGCCATTGCGCGCGAAATGGGCGCCGCACACGTGATGTTGAATTTGAGCACCACCGGAAGTCTCGATAAAGCGCTTATCGAGGCGATGGCGGCGGGTTGTCTCGTCATATCGACGAACAGCGCTTATGGTCCTATTGCCCGGGCCGCCGGCGTCGGCCGATGGGCTGTCGCGGCCAGCGAAGTTGGACAAGCAATCCTTGACGCTGCGACGCTTGCGGAAACGGAGCGTCAAGCGATCGCCGAATGCTTGCGGAACGCTTCACGCTCTCACGATATCGAGGGGCTGATCGAACGTCTCAACCGCGAATTAATCGAACTCGCGCGGTCGTGATGACGATCAGGGACATCTTTCGAGCGGTTGCGACCGTCCTGTGTTTTGTCCTATTGGGACCGTTCTTGCTGTGGTCGAGGCTGCCGCTGCCGGAGTTCAGCCGCTTTACGGCCCCGAGTCAGTGGCTCGCTCTTGTCCCTGGGTTTCTCGGTGTCGCACTTCGTCGCGTTTGGTATAGCTGCACCCTTAAAAGTTGCGGCAGCCGGCTCACGGTTGACTGGCTCGGCGTCATCCGCATCAGCGACACCGAGGTCGGCGACCGGGTAACGCTCGGTGTCGCCAATTGGATTGGTTGGGCGCGAATTGGCAACGACGTCATTTCGGGCAGTCATCTGGTCGTTACATCGGGGGCAGGTCAGCACGACTTCTCCGATGTCGATCGCCCTATTCGCGAGCAAGGTGGCAGCAAACGCCAAGTCATCATCGGCGAGGATTGTTGGGTTGGTGCTCATGTCGTGATCATGGCCGATGTAGCCCCTCACACGGTCATCGGTGCGGGTAGCGTCGTAACGCGCACCTTCGCTCCGGGGCAGGTGATCGCTGGCAATCCGGCACGAGAGTTAAGGCCGCGTTTCGAGCGGCGCGCGAGCTCTGAACCGTGACGAGTTCAGCCCCTGCTTCGGATTGGTCCGAGGTCGATCAAGCGGCGTTCCTACGTCTTCTTGCCGAATGGATTGATGGATTTGTCGATTCGGTCGGCGTGGTATCGAACGCGGATCGCGACCGCAGGTTCGCGGGTTACGTCGAACAAGAAAAGAGTTACGCGGAAACCGTTCGCTATCTTTTGGAGAAGCTACCGGATCGCCCCCGGCAAGCCTTAGATATCGGCTCGGCGGCGGGCGGCCTTTCGTGCGCCATCGCTCTTGAAAATATCGAAGTCGAAGGAGTGGAGCCGCTTGCTGCAGGCGTGGCTGCCAGCCGTTTACGGGCGAAGCGCCTCGGTCTTGCCAACGCGCGATTTCGCGAAGGAGTCGGCGAGCGCCTGCCGTTCGGCAACGACACGTTCGATCTTGCCGTGAGTGTCGCTGTACTCGAACACGTTCAAGATCAGCAGGCAGTGTTGAGCGAAATTTTTCGGGTTCTGCGACCAAGTGGGCATCTCTATATAGAGGTGCCGAACTATCTCTTTCCGTTCGAGCCGCACTATAAAATCGCCTGGTTGCCGATGATGCCTAAATCGCTTGGCAGGGCGTACGCGCGGGCGCGGGGTTTTCGCGCATCGTTCCTCGATGGATTGCACTACACGAACCGGCCAAAGCTGAAACGCCTGCTTACCGGCGTCGGTTTTACCCGCCTACGCGACAGCGGGTGCGAACGAATCGCCGCAAAATTCGTTGGCGCCTCATGGAGCGCACCATCTCCGCGGGTCAGCCGCTTGCCGCCATCGGTGCGGCGCGCTCTGGCCGCCGTGTTTGCGGCGCCAGCGGTCGGGCTCTTTGGCCATCGAGCCATCGGAATATTGGCAAAAAAACCGCCGGTGGATTGACGATGACCGCATCGCAGGACCTTCGGTTTCTTCCCTTTGCCTTGCCCCACATAGAGGAAGAGGAGATCGAGGCCGTGGCCGAGGTGATGCGGCGCGGCTGGCTCACAACTGGCGATCGGACCTTGGCGTTCGAGAAAGCGTTTGCGGAACGCGTCGGTGCGGCGCATGCGATTGCGGTCAATTCGTGCACCGCCGCCATGCACCTCGCACTCGAAGCGCTCGGACTTCGGCCGGGCGAACGTGTCGTCGTTCCGATCTGGACCTTTACGGCGTCGGCCGAGGTCGTCCGCTACTTGGGCGCGGACCCGGTATTCGTCGATGTCGATCCGCGCTCGCTATGTCTGGACGTGAAGAGGTTTGCTGAGACGGTGGACTCGCCCCGAACTGGCTCGCGCGTCGCTGCCGTTGTTCCGGTTCATCTCGGCGGGCTTGCCTGCCGCATGCAGCCGATCGTCGAACTTTGTCTCCAGCGCGACATAGCGATCGTCGAGGACGCCGCTCACAGTTTTCCGACGACTGCGGTAACGCGGTCGGTCGCCGACGATTCGGTCAAACTGCGCTTGGTCGGGACGATCGGCCAAGCCACCGCTTTCAGCTTTTACGCGACCAAGACGATTACGACGGGAGAGGGTGGCATGCTGACGACCGAACTTCCCGCCGTTGCGGACCGTGTTCGCACGATGCGGCTCCACGGTATTAGCCGTGCTGTATGGGACCGCTACACTTCCACCAAACCGTCGTGGCACTACGAGATTGTCGCCCCCGGTTTCAAATACAACATGACTGATACGGCCGCTGCGATCGGGCTCGCCCAGCTCGGCAAAGCCGATCGATTCCGGTCGCGCCGTCATCAGATTGCCACGGCGTACGATCGAGCGTTCGGCGACCTTGCCGAGGTCGAATGTCCGGCCAACGCGCCGCCCGGCGAAACTCACGCCTGGCACCTGTACATCTTGCGCCTCAACCTTGAGACGCTAAGAATCGATCGCGACCGCTTTATCTCCGAGATGGCGCAGCGCGGTATCGGTTGCTCGGTTCACTTCATTCCCCTTCACTACATGCCCTATTGGCGCGACCGGTATGGGCTAACGCCGGCGATGTTTCCGGTGGCGACTGCGGAATTCCTCCGCGTGGTTTCCTTACCGATCTACACGCGCATGGAGGATATGGATGTAGGGCGTGTCATCGAGGCGGTGCGCGGCGTTTGCCGCGCTCACCGCCGCTGAAACACTAACGCCACGAACCGCGATGAACGAGGTCGTCAGCGCGATCCGGTGGAACGCGGTCATCACGATTACCGGTGCGATCCTTGCTCTCGTTGCGAACGTGGCGGTCGCGCGTGCGTTCGGCGTCGTGAGCTATGGCGAATACGCGACGTTTCTCGCGCTGGTCTCTTTCCTGCAGATAGTCCTTGAGGCCGGCGGCAACGCCGGATTCGTCAACGTGTTCTCGGAGGCCCGGACAAAGAACGCTCGACTCCGTTTGTTCTATTACCTTTTGTTCGTCCGGGGCATTTCTGGTGGGATCGCCCTCGGACTCCTGATTATTTTCGGCCCGGCTCTCGTTCGCGTTCTCGACTTGCCGCCGCTCACGTGGACGACGAGCCTGTTCGTTCTCACCGGGATTCTCGTTTCCGGTAGCCTCGTCGGGGGGTTGGGTTACTATGGGTTGCTGGCCGGATTTCGCCATTCGGCAGCGCAAGCCACGCAACAGGCTCTTGGAATCACTCGCAGTATCGCTATCGCTGCGCTCGCGACGGCTGGCGCCGGATTGGTGCCGATCGTCGTGCTGACGGCAGCAACGATCGTAGCCGAAGCAGCGGTTTATATTGTCCTCTGTCACCGCCTTGTTGCCGGCGAGTCGGACGACCCGGGCCCGCACCTGATTTGGCGGAGTCTTCGACATGGATTTTTCAGCTTCTATGACAAGGCCTCTACCTATCTAGGAACCGTGCCTTTTCTCCTTCTCGCGCTCAGCGGACACGTGCCCGGTGCAGCCCTCTCGGTGTTGGCGGTCGCCGGAGACGTAACGCAAAAGACCTTGGGTCTGTTCAGTCTTCCACTCGGAGGAATGATCCTTCCTTACCTCAACCGCGCCGCCGCAACCGAAGACTTTGCGCTTCCCGTCCAACGCGTGGCCTCCGCCTCGCAAGTCATTGCTCTACTCATCGGTGGATTCGCGCTTGCGGTTTTCGGCGATGCAGTTCCTCTCCTTTTTGGCGATGTCTTTGTCGATGCTGGTGTTCTTGCGCTCGCACTTTTTCTACCGGCGATTGCCGAAGGTTGGGCGCGGCAAAGCTTCGGAGCGGCGCTACTCGCGATCCACCGTTACCGCTTCATCGTCTGGCTCAACACGGCGCAGGGAGTCGCAGCGATCGCCACTCTCATTGCGACGACGCCGCTCGGTCTGATTCCGGTTGTTCTTGGGCAAGGGGTCGTTCGACTAGCCGCCGTCGCGGCGTTGATTGCTGCGGCCGCTCGTGCCGGTTGGTTGCCGCGCTTTAACGTCAAGCTCACGGCCACGGTCCTCTTGGCGGCCGCCGGCTCTTGGGTGATTGCGCACGCATTGGCTGACGGCGTCGCCCTGGCACCGGTTGGCGCGGGACTGTTTCTTTTTATCACTGCGGCTATGTCGCGTGTGTTACCTCTCATTGATCGAACGACCCAGGAAGTTCTTTGGATCGTGCTAGGGCCGCGTATCTCGCGCAGGCTTTCGCGATTGCTTGGCGTCAGCTTCGTGGTGGTGAACCGCACGACCAATCGCGAGTAAGTCGCCTCGTCGTAAAATTAGGGAGAGTCCGCCACGATACCCGCGTGTTGATCGACCGCGTCGCCGAGCGGTCTTCGCTCCCGCCAGGCTTGGAACATCAGCACCGTCCATAGCTCGTGCTGGCGGTTGCTGCGTTCAGACAAGTGCTCGTCCCATGCAGCTCGGATCGGCGCTGGATCGAAGAAACCCTCGGCCGCGAGCCGCGCCGGAGCAATCAGCGCCTCGGCCCAATCCCGCAACGGCCCGCGTAGCCACTCGTGCAGGGGGATCGCAAAACCCATTTTCGGCCGCTCGGTCAGAGACGGCGGAACATAGCGGCTCAAGATGTGCCGAAGCGGGCGCTTGCCGTGGCGGCCGCTGATCTTGAACGACTGCGGCAGCCGCCACGCGAAGGCGGCGACGCGGTGATCGAGAAAGGGGACCCGCGCCTCGAGGCCGACGGCCATTGTCGCGCGGTCGACCTTGGTCAAGATGTCGTCGGGCAGGTACGTCATTCCATCGAGATACATCATCTGGTCGACGATGTCGGGAAGGTCGGCCCACTGGCCTCGATCGGAAGCAGCAGCGGCGGCGGCGGCGCCGCCGCGGACGATCTCGGTTCCCCGCGGCCACTGATTGACGACGCCTTGGTACATCGCGCCGAGATCCTCGGCATCGAGCACGCGCGCGAGTTTGTGGAGCTTGTCACCGGGATTACGCTGATTGAAGGGGCTTGGCAGCCGCGCGAACACCGCGTCCCACGTCGATGGCGCGACCGCTTGGAGGCCCCGAGCCGCGAGACGCTTGGTCCATTGTGGCCAACCGCTCGCCCGTTCTCCGATCAAGCGGTTCCATATGTAGCGGTTGTAGCCGCCGAACATTTCATCGCCGCCATCGCCCGATAGCGCGACCGTCACCTGGGTTCGAGCAAGTTTCGCGACTAAGTAACTCGGAATTTGCGATGAATCGGCAAACGGCTCGTCATAGATCTCGGGCAACTTCGGGATCACGGCGAGCGCGTCCGACGGCGACATATAGAGCTCGTGATGGTCGGTGCCGAGATGACTGGCGACCGCTTTCGCGGCGATCGCCTCGTCGTAACCCAGCTCGGCGAACCCGATCGTAAACGTCTGAACCGGCCGCGTGCTTTCGGCCTGCATCAGAGCCGTGACTAAGCTTGAGTCGATGCCGCCGGAAAGAAACACACCGAGCGGTACGTCGGCGACCAGCCGGCACCGGACGGCCTCGCGAAGTAGCGTTTCAAGTTCGGCGGTCGCGTCCTCGAAGCTTCCGCGGTATTGGTCGCGCGTGCCGAGTTCGGCGATCGAGCGCAACGTCCAATACGGCTCCGGTTGGGTCTGGTCGCCGTGCTCGGGATCGAACACTAAGATCGTACCCGGCGGCAATTTTCGAACGCCGCGATAAATCGTGTGTGGGGCCGGTACATAGCCCTGCGCGACGAAGGCGGCGAGCGCAGCGCGATCGATGTCGCCGGAAAATTCGGAATGGGCTGCAAGAGCGCGGAGCTCGGAGCCAAACGCGAACGTCGTACCGAAGTGGCTGTAGTAGAGCGGTTTGACCCCGAAACGATCGCGAATGAGGTGGAGCCGCCGCTTGGCTGTATCCCACACTGCCAGAGCGAACATCCCGACGAAACGCTTGACGGCTGGCACGACTCCCCAAGCCGCCATCGCTTCAAGAATCACTTCGGTGTCGGATTGGCCGCGAAAACGACGCCCGGCCGCCACAAGTTCAGCCCGCAACTCAGCGAAATTGTAGACACAGCCGTTGTAGATTGCGACCAGCCGCCCGTCGGACGACACCATCGGCTGGCAGCCGGCGTCCGACAAGTCGATGATCGACAGGCGCCGGTGCCCGAGCGCGACGCCCGCCGCCGGGTCGACCCACGCGCCGCCGGCATCGGGGCCACGATGCACCAAGGTGGCGGTCATCGCCGCCACGACGCGGGTTAACGATTCGCGGTCGCGACCACGTGCCAAGTCAACGAATCCTGCCAGCCCGCACATGGTTGATACCTAGCCCAGTTGCGTTGACAACGCGAGCATGCGCCGCTACGAAACACAATCGTTTGTTGCGAGACGCCATGGCTTCGAAAGTACAGGAGATCTGCGTCGTCGGACTCGGTTATGTCGGTCTGCCACTCGCGGTCGCGCTGGCTAAGCGCTTTAAAGTCACGGGCTTCGATATTGATCGGCGCCGGATCGCCGAGCTCACATCCGGGCACGACCGAACACGCGAAGTCGAGGCGGCGGCACTCAAGGCGTCCAAGCTGCGCGTTACGGATGACGCGACCGAAATCGCTCGCGCCAACATCGTCATCGTTACCGTGCCGACGCCCGTCTCTGACGACAACCTGCCCGATTTAGGCGCCGTTCGTTCCGCTTGCGCGAGTGTCGGGAAGCACCTCGCGAAAGGCGCCATTGTCGTGTTCGAGAGCACGGTTTACCCCAGTGTGACCGAGGATGTGTGCGGTCCGGATCTTGAACGAGCGTCCGGTTTCAAGTGCGGCAAGGACTTTTTTCTCGGCTACTCGCCCGAACGTATTAATCCGGGCGATCGCGAACACACGATCGACCGAATCACCAAAGTCATCGCCGGTCAAACCCCCGAAGTCGTCGCCGTGCTGACCGAAGTGTACAGCGCTGTCACCAAAGGCGGCGTCTTTACCGCGCGCGACATACGGACCGCCGAGGCGGCCAAGGTGATCGAGAACGCACAGCGTGACATCAACATCGCCTTCATCAACGAAGTGACGATGATCTTCCAGAAACTCGGGCTCTCGACCTATGACGTGCTGGATGCGGCGCGGACGAAATGGAATTTCTTGAGCTTCACGCCGGGCCTGGTCGGCGGTCACTGTATTGGGGTCGACCCGTTCTACCTTTCGTTCTGCGCCCAGCAGCTTGGCCACGACCCGGCCGTCATTCTTGCCGGCCGCCGTATCAACGATGGCATGGGCGAGTTCATCGCGCGCCAGATCGGCGCCTTGCTCAAGCCGAAGTCGAAGGTTTTGATGCTCGGGCTGACGTTCAAAGAGAACGTCCCCGATTTACGCAACACCAAGGTCGTAAATGTCATCGATGGACTGACCCGACGCGGCCACACGGTCGACCTCCATGACCCGTTGGCCGATGCCGATGAGGCGCACGAGCATTACGGGCTTGCGCTCGCCAAGGATATCTACTCTGGCGCGCCCTACCACGCCGTCGTCGGCGCGGTGGCGCACGACGCCTACAAAAAACTTACCGGCCGCGAGATCGAGAAGCTGCTCGTCAAAGGCGGTCTCGTCGCCGACATCAAAGGCCTGTGGCGGGGCGTTGAATGGCCGGTTGGCCTAGCGCACTGGCAGCTCTAAGTCGAGATACCGGTCTACGACCGCGAACTACACCGCGACCGGCAGGCTAAGCTTTGATGTTTTCGAGAAACCAGGCATCGGGCAACTCGGAGCCGACACCGCGGGCCTTGGCGTTGCGATAAATCAAACCGCCGGCCGCGGCGAATTGCAAACCCTGGTTGCCGTGGTTGTAATAGAACGTAATTTCATCGGGGTTGGTTCGGCCGGGAACGCGATCGGTCGCGAGCTCGACAAACTCGGGATAGACCTTGGTGTCCAGGCGGAACGACGGGTGCGCGGGTAGCCGCTTCATCTCCGCGTCGGTACCCCCGACGTAAGCTGCATAGGAAAGCCCGATATCGGAGCGGTTTCGTTCAGTCGCGCGCGCCGGCTCAATGGTCGCGACGCCCTGGCGGATTTTAACGTCGAAGCGCGCCGCCGCTTCGCGGCTTATCTCCTGCGTCCCGACGCAAGTAACGTGCATCCCCGGTTCAAGCCATGCGGCGTCGAACACCGGCGCCATCGCGTTGGTGCAGGTAGCGACGATATCAGCGCCGCTGACCGCCTCGCGGGCGGAGGCCGCAGGCGTTACGTCAATGCCCAGGCTATCGCTTAGTTCGCGCGAGGCAGCGATGCGGTTGTCCGGTGTCGGCGAATAGATCCGGGCCCGTTTGATTGGACGAACAGCTGCGAACGCTTCCAGGCAGGTACGCGCCATCCCGCCGGAACCGATCAGCCCGACGGTTTCGGCGTCGGTCTTGGCGAGATACTTCGCGCCGAGTCCGGCCGAGGCGCCAACGCGAACGTGTTGAATGTGACCATCGTTCAGGATTGCGAGCGGTGCGCCGTTCTCGGTCGAAAACAAAAAGACCAGCCCGAGAAACGTTCCGGGGGAGACGCAATATTGTTCCTCGCGCATCGTTCCGTCGGCCATCCGCTCCCACGCAGCGACTTCCGAAATGACCCGCAGCGCGCAGACGCCATCGTAAGCGCCCTCCATCGAACCGAAACGGTAGTACGCATCCTCGCGGGTGCACGGAAAAAGCAGATCGGTTTTCGGCCGGATGATCGAACGGCCCGTCGCCAAGCCGATGAACGCGGCTTCGAGAACGGAAACGCAAGCGCCGACTGTGATCAGCCCCCGTTGCGTCGCATTGTCGATCAGCAGCATTGCGTTCTCGGGGCCGCCCGGCAGACCGCCTAGACCGTCAATCCGTTGGAACCGGCCGCCATGCCGTCGAAGGCATCGAGCATGCGATCGCGCCACGCGAAGACCGGATCATTCGGTTCGAGCAGCTTGAGCGAGCTCGTGTTGCGCGCCCACATGAAACCGCCCATGACAATATAGTCGGCATAGGCCGGCTTTTTGCCGGAGATGAACGGCTGCTCGGCGACAAGGCTGCGGACTGGTTCGAGCGCGGAGCGAAACCCGGCTACTCTCTCCTCACGTCCTTTCTGCACCTCGGCGAGCGCCTTGCCAAACCGCTGCTCGCGGGTTTTTTGGAAGTAGGCTTTGTCTTCCGGGCAAAGGCCCTGGAACACGTCGAAGATAATGAGGCTGCCCATCATCGGGTTCTGCACTTTGTCGCCCCAACTATTGATGAAGCGGGCCAACGCCCGTCCGACGTCACCGCCAAACAGTGTTGGCCGATCAGGGTATGCATCTTCGAGATGACAGGCGATCGTCCAGGAGTCGAACACGACCTTTTCGCCGTCCGTGATCACCGGGACTTTGTCTTGACCGCTGAACGCGATTTTTTCCTTCTCGGTGAATTTGATCGGGATGAGCGTGGCGTCGAGGCCTTTGTGCGGCAGCGCAAAGCGCGTGCGCCAGCAATAGGGGCTGATGAGACGATCGCCGTCGGCCAACAATTCGTAGAGGGTCGTCGTCACTGGAGAGCATCCTTCAAAGCCGCGACGATGCCGGACCTTAACGCGCTCGGCCTGGTCGCGAAACCGGTAAAGAAACAACGCCGGCTCAGGGAGGAGAGCCGGCGTCAGGGAGACGGGCGGGTTTGGCTGTTTCCGGGAATGCGGTGGGATACCTTTTCCCTTCGCAGCCGAACCCTGAACATGTCCGAAGCGCTATCCGATTACATTCGCGACGTCGCTGCTCGCGAAACGCCGCTCCTTGGCCGACTTCGCGCCGAGACGCAAAGCGTCAAATACGCGATGATGCAGATCACGTCGGAACAGGGCGCTCTGATGCGGCTCTTGATCGAACTCGTCGGCGCGCGGCGAACGATCGAAGTCGGAGTTTACACCGGCTACAGCTCGCTCGTCGTCGCGTTGGCGCTGCCGGCCGACGGTCGGATCATTGCCTGTGACATCAGCGAGGAATGGACAGCAGTCGCGCGCCGTTACTGGCCGGAAGCGGGCGTCGAGCAAAAGATCGACTTGCGCCTGGGACCCGCCATCGCGACGCTCGACGGTCTGATCGGCGTTGGCGAAAGCGGCCGGTTCGACTTCGCATTCATCGACGCGGACAAGCCCAACTACGACAATTATAGCGAGCGCTG